>CAXMNF010000106.1:0-36412 GCA_964194645.1 uncultured Gammaproteobacteria bacterium | reverse complement strand
CGGGCCGTCTCGTCGAAGATGATCTGCTTGGCTGACATGTCTCTACTCCAGGATCGCGAGGACGTCGTCCTCGGTGATGATCAAGTGCTCTTTGCCGTCCAGGGTGACCTCGCTTCCCGAGTACTTCGAGAAGAGCACGCGGTCGCCCCTCTGGACGTCCATCTTGATGATCTTGCCGCCGTCGTCCCGCTTGCCGGGGCCGACTGCGGCCACGTTGCCCTGCTGGGGCTTTTCCTTGGCGGTGTCGGGGATGATGATCCCGCCCGCCGTTTTCTCGTCCTCGTCGATGCGCTTCACGATCAGGCGGTTGTGGAGCGGGCGAACCTTGGCTGACATCGGAACTTGCCTCCTGTGCGGTCTTGCTCTTGGGCTGGTCGACCGGAGCGACCCTTCGCTGGGCGCAGCGGTCCCTGAACAGGCCGGCAGGCTATGGCCTGTGGCGGGGGTGTCAAGCCCGCGTGCGAGCAGCCGATCCAGATGGCATGACCCGCTTCCGGTTCGCCGCGCTCGCGCTCGCCTGCGTCCTGGCCGCGCCACCGGCCGCCCTGGGCGAGGTGCGCATCTACCGGCCCCAGCACCGGCTCCCGGACGAACTCGAGGAGCTCGCGGCCGACCTGCTGGCCGGCCAGGGCAGTGCCACAGCCGACCCAGGCACGGGGAATATCGTGCTGAAGGGCCCGCTGGCCTTGGTCGAGCAAGCGGTCGGGGTGCTGGCCAGCCTGGACGTGCCCCTGCGCAGCTTCACCATCGAGTCTCAGCTGGTCCGCGAGAGTGACCTCGAGGCGCTGGGCATCCGGGCCAGCGGCTGGATCCGCTACGGCGACCTGCGCGTGGGCCGCGGCTCGGGGGGCCCGGGCCTGCGCGTCCGGGCGTCCGGGGCGCAGAAGAGCGCGCGGCGCAGCTTCGCATCGCAGGTGGCCGTTCGGGACGGCGGCAGCGCCGACATCTGGACGGGCGAGGTGCGGCCCGAGACGCTCACGGTGCTCGACCAATCGGGTCGCCCGACGCGGGTGGTCTTGGCCCCAGAAGGGGCCGGGCGTTCGGGCATGCGCGTCGAGCCGCGTGGCCTGGCCGACGGCTCGGTCGAACTCTCGATCCAGCAGATCGTGGCCCACGACCGGCTCGACGGGCCGACCGAGCAGACCGGGGCACGCACCCAGCTCCGCGTGCAGCCCGGCGAATGGCTGGTGCTCGGCCGCGTGGCCTCGGGCGGGGAGGAGCGAGAGCGCGGCCTCGGGCGGCACCGGGAGCGCGAGGCGTCGGACGAGCAATTGCTCCTGGTGCGGGTGCGCGACGCTAGCCGGCCAGGAGACTCCGGCCCACGACCTTGAGCTGCAGGATCGCCTTCACCCCCTCGAAGATCGGCAGCACCTGCGCATCGACCACGTAGCGGCTGATCGGGTACTCCTCCGCATAGCCCCAGCCGCCGTGTAGCAGCTGCCCTTCCTGGGTCACGGCCACGGCCACGTCG
Organism: uncultured Gammaproteobacteria bacterium; assembly: GCA_964194645.1. Classification (GTDB taxonomy): domain Bacteria; phylum Myxococcota_A; class UBA9160; order SZUA-336; family SZUA-336; genus CAXMNF01. Next base: position 34,941 of record CAXMNF010000106.1, on the reverse strand, counting down.
CAGGCCAGGAGCTTCGCCTGCGACGCGTAGGCCGCGGCACCGCGCGGGTCCTCATCCATGGCCGCCGCGGCCGAGTAGCTGATGGCGCGCGCGGCGGCGAGCTGGGCCGACATCCAGCCGAGCCGGTGCTGCGTGAGCTGGAAGTCGATCAGAGCGACGCCGAACTGGTTGCGATCCGCTACGTACGCCGCCGACGCCTCGAGCGCCGCCTGCGCCACGCCGCAGGCCCGGCCGCCGGTCTGGAGGCGACCCGCCGAGAAACCGCCCATCTGCAGGTAGAAGCCCTTGTTCAGGCCGCTCTCCTCGCCGACCAGGTTCTCCTTGGGCACGAAGTAGCCCTCGAAGTTGAGCGTGTAGGAGTGCATACCGCGATAGCCGGGCGTCGCGTCCGCCTTGCCCACCAGCCGCCCGCCGTGCGGCTGGACGCACTCGAACTCGTGCTCGCGTGTGCGCTCCTTGGGCACGATGAAGAGCGACAGGCCGCGCCCGCCCTTGGACAGGTCGGGATCCGTGCGCAGCAGCACGGCGAGGATGTCGGCGCGGCCCGCAAACGTGCACCAGGCCTTCGGTCCGGTGATCGAGTAACCCTCGACCCCGTCCACGGTGGCGGGCTCGGCGCGGCACTTGACCGACGCGACGTCACTGCCGACGTCGGGCTCGGTCACGCCGATGCCGACCATCAGGCTGCCGTCGGCGATCTGCGGCAACCAGGTCTGCTTCTGCTGCTCGGTACCCCCGGCGAGTAGCGCTTTCGCGAGGATCTCCGGGCGGGTGATCAGCGAACCTGCCGCCGCGAGAGAGGCTCGCGAGAGTTCTTCCGTGGTGATCACCATGGCGACGTTGCCCATCTCGACCCCGCCGTACTCCTCGGGGATCGAGAGGCCGAAGTAGCCCAGCTCGCTCATCTTCTCGATGAAGCTCTCGGGGATGGTCTCGTCGTTGCGGTGAATGCGCTCGGCGTGCGGGGCGATCTCCTTCTCGGCGAACTCGCGCGCCGCCTGGCGCGTCAGCTCGAGCATCTCGTCGAGCGGCGCGTCATTGCGACCGCGCTGCTCTGCGACGCTGCGGCCCAGCGCGCGCACACGCGCCTCGGCCGAGGCGTCCCGCGTGAAACGCTCGATCGGCTCGCCCGGCCAGTCGCCGGGCTCGAGCCCGTGCTCGGGGCCGTGCTGGCGCAGCAACTGCGCGACCTCGGCCGCGACGCCGCCGGCGAAGACCGCGGCCTGCTCCTGGTGGAACTCGCCCGCGTCCCGCGCGTAGCTCAGCAGATCACGCGCGGCCCGAAGTTTGGTGGCAACGTCGGCCAGCCGGGCCACTGCCACTTGCTGCTCGTCGATGTCGGTGCCCGAGGCGTGCGCGATCGCCTTGTCGAGCACCGCGCCGAGCTGGTCGAGGGCCGCTTCGGTTTCCTTGGGGGGGATGGGAACGCTCACTGGACCTCCGCTGGAACTCAGCCGGCGTACGCCGCCAGGGCCTCCGCCAGCAGCGCATCGGCCGCAGCTACGGGATCCGCGTGGTCGCGGATCGGGCGGCCGATCACGAGGTGATCCGCACCAGCCCGCACGGCCTCGGCCGGGGTAGCGACGCGCACCTGATCGCCGGCATCCGCACCCGCGGGGCGCACGCCGGGACAGACAATCGTGAGCTCGGGCCCCAGGGCTTCGCGCACGGCGGCGACCTCGGGGCCAGCGCACACCACGCCGCCGCAACCCGCTTCGCGCGCGCAACGGGCCGCCTCGGCGACCTCGTCGATCGAAGCGGGCAGGCTGGTGAGGCGGGTGATCGCGAGTACGCAGACGCCCTCGCCAGCGCCCGCGACCGCAGCTTCGAGCATCGCCTTGCCGCCCTGCGCGTGAACGGTCAGCATCGCCAGATCGAGTCCGCGCAGCGCGCGGGCCGCGCCCTCTACGGTCGCCGGGATGTCGTGGAGCTTCATGTCCAGGAAGATCCGGCCGCCCGCGCGGGTCACCTCGCGCACCGCCCCGGGGCCGTGCGCGGAGAAGAGCTGCAAGCCCAGCTTGAACATGCCGACGTGGCCGCGCAGCCGCTCGACCCAAGCTCGCGCCTCCTCGAGGGTCGGCACGTCGAGCGGGAAGATCAGCGGATTCGCGGGGCGGGCGCTCACGCCCCCCTAGATATCACAGCTCTTCGTCGAGCGCCTTGTCGTCGTCGGGCTTCTCGCAGCTCGACTGCGCCCACACGACGAACTCGCCGTAGGCGCGCGGTGGCTCGTGCAGACGCACGCCGAAGCCCTCTGGACGGCCGACCCGCGCCGCGCCGCGCGTGTTCCAACGCACCTCACCCCGCAGGTCGACCAGCCGGCCAACGGGCGACTCGAACTGGAGCGCCACGATCGCGCCCGGGCGCGGCGGCTCGACGGTTCGCACATAGAGCCCGGACCGCGACACGTTGCGAAGCTGGCCCACCGCCTCCACGCCCTCGGCGACGAAGCGGACCGAGATCTGAGCGATCGCGAGCCGGGGGCGAGCCCGTGCGGATTTTCCCACGACCGTCTGGTTCGGTCGCGAGGTCGAAACTCTGTAGAATCGCGAGGATGAAGATCGCGCGCCTGCTGGGCGGCGGAGCGCCGCTGATTTCGTTCGAGTTCTTCCCGCCCAAGACGGAGCAGGGCCATGCGTCCCTGCTGCGCACGATCAAGGAGCTGAAGCGGCTCGACCCCGGGTTCGTATCGGTGACCTGGGGCGCGGGCGGCTCGACGCGCCGCAGGACCGTCGAGCTCACCATCGAAATCCACCAGGAGATCGGCCTGGTCGCCATGGCCCACATGACCTGTATCGGCTCGAGCCGCGCGCAGATCGCCGAGACCCTCGATCGCCTGGCGCGCGCGGGGATCGAGAACGTGCTGCCGCTCGGCGGCGACCAGCCCGAGGGCTACCAGCGCCCGGCGGACGGCTTCGACTACGCGAACGAGCTGGTCGAGTTCGTGCGCAGCCGCTGGGACTTCTGCCTGCCGGGCGCCTGCTACCCGGAAACGCATCCGAGCGCCGCCAGTCCGGAGCAGGACCTGGCGAACCTGGTGCGCAAGGTCGAGGCGGGCGTCGACTTCCTGATCACCCAGCTGTTCTTTGACAACACCGACTACTTCAATTGCGTGGAGCGCGCGCGCTCCGCGGGCATCGGGTTGCCGATCGTGCCGGGCATCATGCCCGTGGTCTCGGCTGCGAACATCCGGCGCATCACGGCGCTGTGCGGCGCGCGGATCCCCGAAGCACTCGGCGCGCGCCTCGACGCCTGCGGAGAGGACGACCGGCGCACGCTCGAGGTCGGCATCGCCTGGGCCACCGAACAATGCCGCGAACTCTTGGCGCACGGCGCTCCCGGCATCCACTTCTACACGCTCAACCGCTCCCCCGCGACCCGCCGCATCCACGAGACCCTCATCTAGCGGCCTAACGGCGAGCGTAGCTCGCCTTGCCGCGACGGAGAGCGACTCCAGGAAGAGTCGCTCTCCTACGGGAACGGGGGAGCGGCCTAACGGCGAGCGTAGCTCGCCTTGCCGCGACGGAGAGCGACTCCAGGAAGAGTCGCTCTCCTACGGGAACGGGGGGAGCGGGAGCCGCTCTTTATTGCGTGAAGACGCGGCGCTTCAGCTCGCGCACATAGGCGGCGAGCTGCGGATCGGTCGCGACCAGCTGGGAAACTTCTTCGTCGAAGCTGGCGGCCTCTCGCTCCAGCGATCCGAGGTCGAAGCGCAGTCCGCTTGCCCGCTGCAGCGCGTGCAGCAGAGCCAGCGCTGCGCGCGCGTTCGGCGTGGTCGGCACGTAGTGGGGGATCTGGGCCCAGAGACTCGCGGTTTCGATCTTCTCGCTGCGCAGCGCGTCGCCCAGCACTCCGACGATGCCGGTCGGGCCCTCGTAGCTGGGCCGTACCAGCTCGAGTCGCTCGGCGAGCTCCGCATCGGAGGTGTAGCCGCCCACCTGGATCGGCTGCGAATAGATCACTTCGCCGAGATACGCGCCGAGCAGCACGACCAGGCGGGCGTCCGCGGCGCGGACCAGCTCGACGAAGCTCCGCGCGTACGACTTCCAACGCAGGTGCGGTTCCACGCCGAGGCCAACCAGCAGATCGGGGCCGGTTCCGCCGAGGCGGGCCGCGAAGAACTCGTGGTTGGGCCAGACGACCTCGCGCTGATCGCCGTCGCGAATCCGTACGTGCGGACGCACCACCGTGAAGTCGAGGTACTCCTCGGTGTCGATGCACGCGTAGCGGCTCATCTGAAACTGCTCGAGCAGCGAGCGGACTGCCGTGGTGGCAGCATCGCCCGCGTCGCTCCAGCCAGCGTACGCGACGACCAGGATCGGCTGCTGCAAGGACTCAGCTTCGTAGACGGTCAACGGGCCGCTCACGGCGTCAGGGTCGCACAGGCTCGGGCCGCGTCGCTAGTCCGAGTGACGGCGCGCCGGCAAGCTGCCGGCCTCAGCCGAATCGACTTGGCTCAAGCATCCGCGGTCGTTCAGGAAGCTGCAGTTTCGACCGGCGTCCTTCGCAGCGTAGAGCGCGGTGTCGGCGGCGTTGAACAGCTCCTCGGCCGTGATCTCGCCGGGAAGATCGTCCGTGCAGGCGATCCCAAGGCTTGCCGTCACGCCCACCGATTCGCCGCGGGCTGCGAAGCTCCGCCCCTCGATCGAGGCGCGCAGCCGCTCGGACACGTACACGGCGGCGCGCAGGCTCGACTCGGTGAGCAGCACGGCGAACTCCTCGCCGCCGTAGCGCGCGACCATGTCGGAGCGGCGCGCCTGGGCGCGCATCGCATCCGCGACGCCCTGCAGGACCACGTCGCCGAACAGGTGTCCGAAGCGGTCGTTCACCAGCTTGAAGTGGTCGATATCCACGAGCACCAGGCCGAGCGGGCGTTCGTAGCGCCGCGCCACGTTCAGCTCCGACTCGAGACGCCGATCCAGATAGGCGCGGTTCCAGAGTCCGGTCAGACCGTCCAGGAAGGACTGCTGTTCGAGGATGTCCTGCAGCCGCTTGGTGCGCAGGGCGGCGCGCACGCGGGCGCGCAGCTCGACCTGGTCGAAGGGCTTCGTCACATAGTCGACGGCCCCGAGATCGAGGCCGCGGACTTTGGAATCCGTGCTGTCGGTGCCGGTCAGGAAGATGATGGGCAGGTCCCGGGTCGCCGGGTTCTCCTTGAGGCGCCGGCATACCTCGAACCCGTCGACATCGGGCAGATCGATGTCGAGCAGGATCAGGTCGGGCTTGTCGGCGATCGCGCGTTCGATACCCGCCTGCCCGTCCATCTCTCCGGTGACCTCGAGCCCTTCGCGCTTCAGGTGAACGATGATGAGCTTGTGGATCGGCTCGCTGTCGTCGATCACGAGGACGCGGTTCGGATTGGGAACCTCGGGGTTCAAATCTACTCCGGTACCTCGATCGCCCGCAGCACCTCGCACAGTGCCCGCGTGCGGTCCTTCAAGACGGTGGCGTCCTGCCCCTCCTTCAATGCGTGCTCCAGGCTGGCGGCCTGCTCGGTGATCGGGGAGAAGCCGTAGCCGCCGCCGGCGCCCTTGAGCTGATGGGCCAGGGTCTGCAGTTGGGCCAGGTCGCCGGCCTCCAGGCAGCGTTCCAGCTCTGCGACCTTGTCGGGCAGCTCCGCCGCGAACTCTCGCACGATCTCGAGCATGTCGGGATCGTCTTCATAGACACTGCGAATCGGTTCCATCTACTTCCTCCGGCTCGGCGGGCAAGGCGTTCCAGATGGACCATCGGCAGGCCACGGTGGGCGGTTGAACGGAGATCGAGCAAGCGGGGCGCCATTGGGCGTCGGGGCGCGACTCTCGCGCCAGGCTGCCGGCGCGGCGAATCCCGCTATGCTCTCGCCATGCGGTCCAACGAGATCTTCGCCGCGATGAGTCCCAAGCAAGCGGCAGGCTTCCTGGCCGAACTCAAGCAGGACGCGCCGGACGTCGCCCGTCTGGCGCTCGGCGTCACGGCCGAGGCCTTCCGGCTGCGGCCCCAGTTCCTGAAGCGGCAGCCGCGGGACAAGCAGGCGGAGTGGATGCGCCGCGCACTCGGCCGGACGGTGGGCGCGCCGCTCGCCGAGGAAGTACTCGCCACCTACTTCCTGGACCACGAGATCGAGCTGCTGAAGGAGCTGCTCGACGCCTTCGGAGTCCCCCACGAGGAGGGACGGCTGGAGCAGACCGAGCCGCCGAGCCCCGACGCAAAGACCCTGCAGTCCGCGGTGGCGCAGTTCCGCAGGGGCGGGCGCCCGGAGAAGCGCGAGCTGTTGCTGCGCGCGTTCGCGGCGCAGTCTTCGGTCGACTGGCCGGGGCTCGAGGAACTGCTGGCGACGGGGCAGGTGTCCGCGTCGGACTCCGCGCCCGCCCCGCGCGCCGAGCAGCCGTCGCCGGCGGCGAAGCCCAAGGCCAAGGCGAGCGCAGCGGCTGTGGCGAAGGCCAAGCCCAGTCGGAAGGCCAAGCCCAAGGCGAAGGCCAGGCCCAGGGCAAAGGTCAAGGCGAAGCCCAAGGCCAAAGCGAAGCCCAAGGGCAAGGCGAAGTCCAAGGCGAAGGCGAAGAGTGCCAAGAAGGCGAAGCGCAAGAAGTGAGGCGCAGCGGGCCGCAGCGATGCATCGCGAACTACTCGGAACTGCACTGATCGAGGATCTGAACCGTCTGGCCTGCTCCAAGGAGCAGGACCGCTACGCGTCGGATCCCGAGCGGGCTCGTCAGGCGCTCGATCGGCTGCGCTGGATCGACACCAGCCAGATCGACCGCTTCGCACGCGACGGCTGGCTCCGGCCCGACGAGCTGGACCTGGTCGAGCGCTTTCTGCGCTTCGCGCGCGAGCGCCTCTCGCCGATTCCGGCGGGGGCCGATCCGGTCGCGTGGACGCGCAGCGACCCGAGCTGGCAAGCTGTGCGCGAGCGCGCCAACGAGCTGCTCTCCGGGCTCGACGCGTTCATCGACGTCGACGTGGACTAGTCGGGGAGGAGCCATGGACCTGGGACTCGCGGGCAAGGCGGCCATCGTCACCGGGGGCAGCCGCGGCATCGGGCGCGCCATTGCCCTGGCCTTCGCCGCGGAGGGCTGTCACGTGGCGATCTGCGCGCGCGGCGCCGAGGCGCTCCAAGCCACCGCGGGAGAGCTGCGCGAGCGCGGTGTCAAGGTGCACGCCGAGAGCTGCGACGTGTCGGATAGCGCCGCGCTCGAGACCTTCCTGGACGGTGCGCGGGCAGCGCTGGGACGCGTGGACGTGTTGGTCAACAACGCCTCGGGCTTCGGCATCACAGACGACCCGGGCGCCTGGCAGGCCGGCTTCGAGATCGACGTGATGGCCAGCGTGCGCGCCTGCTGGAAGGTGGTGCCCTGGCTCGAGGCCGGTAGCTCGATCGTGCACATCTCCTCGACGGCGGCGCTCGAGGCCCCGGGCAGCCCGCCCTACTCCGCGATGAAGGCCGCGCTGATCAGCCACGCCAAGAACCTGGCGATCGCGCTGGCTCCGAAGGGCATCCGGGTGAACACGGTGGCGCCCGGCTCGATCGAGTTCCCGGGAGGCGTCTGGGACCAGATCAAGCAGGCGAACCGCAGCTACTACGACGGCATGCTCGCCACCATTCCCTCCGGTCGCATGGGCAGCCCCGAGGAGGTCGCGAGCGCGGTGGTGTTCTTGTGCTCGCCGCGCGCCAGCTGGATCACCGGCGCGCTGCTCTCGGTGGACGGTGGCCAGCACAAGGGAAGCCACTAGCGTGGAGCTCTACCTGGCCGGGCCGCTGTTCAGTCAGGCCGAGCGGCGCTGGCAGCGGCAGCTTGCCCAGGCACTGGGCGCGCGCGACTGCAAGGTGTTCCTGCCGCAGGACGACGCCGGCTTGCCACTGCTCAAGAACCCGCCCGATTTCCATGGCGCGTTCGAGAGCTGCCGCGACGCCATCGATCGCGCCGACGCGCTGGTGGCGGTGCTGGACGGCGCCGACGGCGACTCGGGCACCGCGTGGGAGTGCGGCTACGCGTACGCGCGCGGCAAGCCGATCGTGGTGATCCGCACGGACTTCCGTGGCGGCGAGGACCAGGGGCTGAACCTGATGCTGCGCCGCTCGGCGAGCGCCGTGGTCGAGCAGCCCTCGACGAGCGAGGAGCTCGAGCCGCTGGTCGAGCAGATCGTGCGGGCGCTGGCCGACCTGTCCAGCTAGCGCTCGGGGCGGAAGTAGTCGCGCGTGCCGTGCGCCAGCGCGGCCTCCTCGAGGCGCCGCAGCGCCGTGGCGTAGGCGGCGCTGCGCAGGCTCCGCTTGTCGCGGCTCGCCGTGCTCCAGACCTCCGCGAACGCCCGCGTCATGATCTCTTCCAGCCGCCGGCGCACTTCGTCGAGCGTCCAGTAATAGCCCGCCCGGTTCTGCACCCACTCGAAGTAGCTCACCGTGACGCCACCTGCGTTCGCGAGCACGTCCGGGACGACCTGGATGCCGCGCTGGAAGAGTGCCTCGTCGACCTCGCCCGAGATCGGACCGTTCGCGACCTCGACGATGATCGGCGCGCGGATGCGCGGGGCGTTCTCGGGGCCGATCACCCCCTCGAGGGCGGCCGGCACCAGCAGGTCCACGTCCAGCTCGAGCAGCTCCGCGTTCGAGATCTGCTTGTGGTCGACCAACTGGCAGACCGATCCCTCGCAGTAGACACCGCGCAGCGCCCGGGTCTCCTGCTTGTGCTGGAACAAGCTCTCGACGTCGAAACCGTCGTCGGAGTAGATCGCGCCCTTCGAGTCCGACAGCGCCACGATCCGGTAGCCGTCCTGCTGGAGCAGCCGGGCCACGTGGTAGCCGGCATTGCCGAAGCCCTGCACGGCCACGCGGGTGTCGCCCGGCAGCAAGGATCGCTCGCGCGCGAGCTCGCGAATGCACAGGTACGCCCCACGTCCGGTGGCCTCGTCGCGGCCCAGGCTGCCGCCCAAGCGCACCGGCTTGCCGGTGATCACGCCGGGCGCCTTCAGACGGTGGATGGTCTCGTACTCGTCCAGCATCCAGCCCATGATGCGCGCGTTCGTGTAGACGTCCGGTGCGGGTATGTCCGTGTCCGGTCCGATGAAGTCGGCGAAGGCACGCACGTACGCGCGCGAGAGCCGCTCGAGTTCCAGAGGCGAAAGCGCCTTGGGGTCGACGATCACCCCGCCCTTTCCCCCGCCGTAGGGCAGGCCCACGACCGCCGTCTTGATCGTCATCCAGAGCGCCAGCGCCTGGACCTCGGAGCGGGTCACCCCGGGGTGGAAGCGGATGCCGCCTTTCGTGGGGCCGAGCGCGTCGTTGTAGCGCGAGCGAAATCCGGTGAAGTAGCGCCGCGAGCCGTCGTCCATGCGCACCGGCAGGGTGACCTCGAGCGTCGCCTGCGGCGCGCGCAGGCCGTCGATCAGCTCCTCGCTCACGCCGGCGGCGGCGCCCAGTCGCTCGAGCTGGGCCACTGCGTCTACAAATACGTCTTGATGATCGGCCATGGATCCTCCTCGTCGCCTATGATTCTGACTCGTTTCGAAGAGTTACGGGCGGCCGGAGGTCCGTGCTATGTTGCGCGCCGCGCCGCAGACGCCCCCCAAGATGAGATTCTACGAGTACGAGTCGAAGCAGCTGTTCGGCCGCCATGGCATCCCCCTGCCAGCAGGCTCGCGCGTGGCCAATAGCCCAGACGAGGCTTCTGCGATCGCCGCCGAGATCGGCGGAGCCACGGTACTCAAGTCCCAGGTGCTGAGCGGCGGGCGCATGAAGGCCGGCGGCGTGCTCTTCGCCGACGATCCAGACCAGGCGAAGGACGCGGCCGCCCGGATCCTGGCCCTCGAAATCAACGGCCAGGTGCCGCGCGGTGTGCTGGTCGAAGGGCGCCAGCCCGTGGCCCAGGAGTACTACCTGGGGGTCACCTGGGACGGAATTGCGAAGCGCCCGGTCATGATCTTCACCGACATGGGCGGGATCGACGTGGAGGAGGTTGCCGAGCAGCATCCCGACCGGATCGCGAAGCGGCACTACTCGACGATCCTCCCCTTCTCGGAGCACCGCGCCAAGGAACTGGTCGCCTCGCTCGGGATCGGCGGCCGGGACCTGGGCCGCATCACGCGGGTGGCCGCGTCGCTGGCTCGCGTCTTCAGCGCGTACGGCCTGACCCTGGCCGAGATCAATCCGCTGGCGAAGCTCGAGGACGGCTCCTTCGTGGCGCTCGACGGTCACGTCGACATGGAAGCCGAGGCGCGCCACCAGCACCTGGCACTCCTGCACGAGCTGGGCATTGGCGACGACGAGACGCGCCAGACGCGGCCGCCCACGCCCTTCGAGCTGCGCGGCGCCGAGATCAACGCAGCAGACCACCGCGGCGTGGCGGGCAACGTCACCGAGTTCGACGGCACGCTCGGGCTGATCATCGGCGCAGGCGGCGGCTCGCTCACGCTCTTCGACGCGGTGCGCAAGCACGGCGGCGATCCGGCCAACTACTGCGAGATCGGCGGCAATCCGAGCGTCTCCAAGGTCTGCGAGCTCACCAAGCTGATCCTCTCCAAGCCCGGCGTCGAGAAGGTCGCGGTGATGATGAACGTGGTCTCGAACACGCGGGTCGACCTGGTGGCGCGCGGCGTCGTGAAGGGCGTGATCGAGTCGGGCGGCGATCCCGCCGAGCGCATCGCGATCTTCCGCATTCCCGGCTCCTGGGAGGGCGACGGCTTCAAGCTGCTCGCCAAGTACGGCGTCGAGTACTGCGACCGCAGCGTCTCCATGTACGAGGCGGCCGGGCGCGCCGTCGCCAAGATGAGGGTCGCCTAGCCGTGGCCATCCTGATCGACGCCAACACTACTGTGATCATCCAGGGCATCACCGGCCGCGAGGCGGTCACCATGGCCCGCGAGGGCCTCGACTACGGGACCAGGATCATCGGCGGGGTCACGCCGGGGCGCGGTGGACGCGAAGTGCACGGCGTGCCGGTCTACGACACGGTCGAGGAGATTACGCGCAAGACCCGCGTCGACGCCTCGGTCATCTCGGTGCCGGCGGCCTTCACGCACGACGCCGCGTTCGAGGCGATCGAGGCAGGGGTGAAGCTGATCGTGGTGGTCACCGAGAACATCCCGCGCTTCGAAGTGGCGCAGATGGTGGAGCTGGCCAGCCTGCGCGGCGCGCGGATCATCGGTCCGAACTGCCTGGGCGTGCTGTCGCCCGGCGAGGCGAAGGTCGGGGGCCTGGGCGGCCGCGCCGAGGACGCGCGCAAGGCGTTCACGCCCGGACCGGTCGGCGTAATGTCGCGCTCGGGCGGCATGACCACCGAGATCTGCAACACACTCTCCGTGGCCGGACTCGGCCAGTCGACCGCCGTCTCGATCGGCGGGGACGCGATCATCGGCTCGAGCTACGCCGAGCTGATGCCGCTCTTCGAAGCCGACCAGGCCACGCGCGCGATCGTGATCTACTCCGAGCCCGGCGGGCGCATGGAGGCCGACCTGGCCCGCTGGGTGCGCGAGAACCGCTCGCGCCTGCCCGTGGTCGCCTTCATGGCCGGGCGTTTCATGGACCAGATGCCGGGCATGCGCTTCGGCCACGCCGGCACGATCGTGGAGGGCAAGGCCGACACGACCGCCGAAAAGATCGCGCGCCTCCAGGAGGCGGGCATCGCCGTGGCCGAGCGGATCGAGGACATCCCCGCGCTGGTGCGCGAGAAGCTGGAGGCCTGACGTTGGCGCTGTTCATCGAGATCGAGGTCGACGCCGCGCTGGCCGGTGACCCGGAGCAGGTGCGCAAACTCGCCGAGTCCTGCCCCGTCGACATCTTCGCCGCCGCCGACGACGGCTCACTCGCAATCGTGGAACGCAACCTAGACGAGTGCACCCTCTGCGAACTCTGCCTCGCGATCGGCACCCCCGGCCAGGTAAAGGTGCGCAAGCTCTACGACGACGGAAAGCCGCTCGAACGCAGCGCGTAGCCGACGCCCGGCTCCCCGCGTTCCCGCTTCCCTTCCCGTAGGAGAGCGACGCCGAGTCGCTCTCCGTCGCGGCAAGGCGAGCTTGCTCGCCGTTAGGCCGATAGGACGGGCGAGCTACGGTAGTAGCTCGCGAGCGAGCTGCTCGACGTTGCCGGCGGTGAAGCCGAAGTGCTCGGCTAGCGCCTGCCAGGGGGCGGACTGGCCAAAGCCGGTCATGCCGAAGAAGCGGTCTCCGGGCTGGAGGATCGCCGCCATGCCCTGCTCCACGCCGGCTTCGAGCACCAGCCGCCGGGTGCCGGCAGGCAGCACGCTCTCGCGGTATGCGGGTTCCTGGGCCAGGAAAACCTCCAGGCAGGGCAGCGAAACCGCCCGCACCGAGCGCCCGGACTGGTTCAGCTCCCGCGCCGCCGCGACCGCGTGGGCGACCTCGGAGCCGCTCGCCGCGATCACCAGCTCGGGCGCGCCCGACTCGCGCTCTGGCTCGACCACGTAGCCGCCCCGCCGGGCGCGGCTCTCGACGTCGTCGGCTTCGAGCACGGGCACGGCCTGGCGGGTGAGCGCCAGCGCCACCGGCCCGTCCTCGCGCTCGAGTGCGCGCCGCCAGGCCACCACCACCTCGCGCGCGTCGGCGGGCCGCCACAGCTCGAGCCCGGGGATCGCGCGCAGCGCGGCGACCTGCTCGACCGGCTGGTGCGTGGGTCCGTCTTCTCCGACGAAGATCGAGTCGTGCGTGAACACGTAGGTGACGGGCACGCCCATCAGCGCAGCCAGGCGCAGCGACGGCCGCATGTAGTCACTGAAGACCAGAAAGGTGCCAACGTAGGGACGCACGCCGCCGTGCAGGGCCAGGCCGCTGGCGATCGCGGCCATCGCGTGCTCACGCACGCCGTAGTACACCACGCGCCCGTCGAACTTACCGCGCTCGATCAGGGCCTCGCCCTCGAGAGAAGTCAGGTTCGACTCGGCCAGGTCGGCCGACCCACCGACCAGCGAGGGAATCGCGCCGGCCACCCGGTTCAGCAACACGCCCGATGCTTTGCGCGTCGCCATCGGCTTTTCGCCGGCGAAATCGGGCAGCAGCGCGCCCAGGCCCGGGGGCAAGGCGCGCTCGTACATGGCGCTCCACAGTTCCGCCAGGCGCGTGTCGCCCAGCGCGCGGTCGCGGCGCTGCTCCCACTCGGCGCGCTGTCCGGCCCCGCGCTCGGCATTGGGCCGGAACACGTCGTAGACCTCGGGCGGCACTTCGAAGGGCGGCAGGCTCCAGCCGAGCGATTGGCGGGTCTGCTCGGCACCCTCGCGGCCCATGCCGAAACCGTGCGCCTTGTTCGTGCCCACCACCGGCGAGCCCAGACCGATCTGGGTGCGGCAGCAGACCAGGTGCGGCCGATCCTCCGACTCGCGCGCGCGCGCCAACGTCTCGCGCACCGCGGCCAGGTCGTACGGGTCCTCGAGAACCTGCACGTCCCAGCCATAGGCCTCGAAGCGGCCCGGCACGTGCTCCGTGAAGCTCAGGCCGGTCGGCCCATCGATAGTGATGCCGTTGTCGTCGTAGAGCACCACGAGGCGCCCGAGACCGAGGTGCCCGGCCAGCGACGCCGCTTCGGAGGCAACGCCCTCCATCAGGTCTCCGTCGCTCGCCAGGACCCAGATGCGGTGGTCGACCAGGTCGCTGCCGAAGCGCGCGGCCAGGACCCGCTCGGCGATCGCCATGCCCACCGCGTTGCCGAAGCCCTGCCCGAGCGGCCCGCTGGTGGTCTCGACACCGGGCGTCTCGCGCTCGGGGTGGCCGGGCGTGCGCGAGCCGAGCTGCCGGAACTCACGGATGTCGTCGAGCCCGAGGTCGTAACCCGACAGGTGCAGCAGCGAGTAGAGCAGCATGGAGCCGTGCCCGGCTGAGAGCACGAAGTGGTCGCGATCGTGCCAGCCCGGGTCGGACGGATCGTGGCGCAGCAGCTCCGAGAACAACACGGTGCCGAGCTCGGCGCAGCCGAGCGGCAGGCCCACGTGGCCGATTCCGGCGCGCGAGCAGGCGTCGACGGTGAGTACGCGGATGCTGTTCGCGGCCAGCGCGATCGCTTCGGGGGAGGGATTCAAACCTCTTCTCCTATCACGACCCGGGCGGCCCGCCTCGGGGAGGACCGAGTCGGGGGCCGAGCGCTTGCGTCTCCGGCCAGGCACGCCCGCGGATGGCGCCCGTCAGACTACCCCACCACGCGGGCGAGTATAGCGCGGGGTCAGGATGCCCGGCCCCCGTCGGCGTCCAGGGCGGCGAGCACCTCGTCGTGGAGCAGGCCGTTCGTGCTCAGCAGGCTGCCGCCGCGGATCGAGCGCTCGCCGGACAAGGTCGTGGCGCGGCCGCCGGCCTCTTCGAGGATCACCTGCAAGGGCGCGATGTCCCAGATGTGCACGATCGGGTCGATGGCCAGCTCCCCCGCGCCCTCGGCTACCAGCACGTGCTGCCAGAAGTCGCCGAAGCCGCGGTCGCGGTGGCCGCGGCGGGCCAGCGCAGCGACGCTGGGAGGCGTGCGCAGCGCCTCGTAGCCGCCCAGGCTGCCGTAGAACACCTGGGCGTTCGTGAGTTCGCGCACTGCGGAGACCCGGATCGGCTGTCCCAGTCGGTAGGCCCCCGAGCCGCGCGCCGCCCACCAGCGCGTGGCCAGGGCGGGGGCGCTCACCAGGCCCGCGACGACCTCGTCGCCCTGCTCGACCGCGAGCAAGGTCGCGAAGATCGGGATGCCGCGCGCGAAGTTCGCGGTGGCGTCGATCGGATCGATGATCAGTCGCAGCTCGCTCCCGCCACTCGCGTCGCCGTGTTCCTCGCCGAGCACACCGAGTTCCGGATGGCGCTCCGCCACGAGCGCCCGCACGGCCTCCTCGACGGCCAGGTCCGCTTCGGTGACCAGGGTCGTGTCAGGCTTCTCCTCGACGCGCAGGTCGCGCGCGCGGAAGCGCGCCAGCGACAGCCGGTCGGCGCGCTCCGCCAGTTCCTGCAGGAACGGCAGCCAGTCGCTCGGGGACATCGGGGGGGAATGCTAGCCTTCATGGCGTGTCCGTACCCGCAGAGCTCGAACGCGCCCGCGAGGCCGGAAAGACGGTGCGAGTCCACCGGCAAGACGGCGAGGTGCTGGTCGCCCAGGTGCTGCGCTGTGGTGAGCTGGAGCTCGTCTACGCGGTCCTGACCTCCTCGCACCCGGAGCGCTACGCGGTGTGCGATTCGACTGGCTTCACCCTGGCGATCGCGGAGATCGAGCGGATCCAGGTGCTCGACCAGGCGCCGCCGCGCTGGCGCGCGCGCCTCGAATAGCCGCCCGGGCGCGCCCATCTACTGAACGTGGCCGCGCTACCCTGTCCGTCATGAGACTGCCGCTCCTGGCTCTGCTGCTGCTCGCGCTCCCCGCAGGTGCCGCCGAGGTGCCCGCCGAAGGCCAGTGCCCGCCCTACCCGCTGCCCCGGGGCCAGCCCGGGCCGGCCCCGGAGGACGTCGTCCCGCCGCTCTTCCAGCCCGGCGAGAAGATCCCCATGGACGGCCTGGCGCGGCTCTCGCGCTACCTGCCCGAAGAAGTCTGGGAGCGGCGCGACGTGTTCTTCTACGAGGGGATGCTGCTCGAAGTGGGGCCCTGTCACCGGCGCTACCCGGCCCCGTCCTTCTTCGGCGCCGCGAGCCGCGCAAACGCTGGGGTGGTGCGGCTCGATGAGCGGAACAACCTGCTCGACTACCGGGGCTCGGGCCTGCCCTTCCCGTGGCAGGAGATTGCGGACGACGACCCGCAGGCCGGCGCCAAGTGGGCCTGGAACTTCCGGCACCGCTACCTGGGGTCCGGGGCGCGCGGGGACTTCCGCATCCTGCTCGTGGCGCGGCGCGGCCGCAAGATCGAGCGCTTCCTCGGCAGCTTCTACTTGCTGCCGATGCGTGGCTTGCCGGGCGTAGACGACGGCGGCAACGGCGCGAGCTACTGGGCCGGCGGGAGCTTCACCAGCCCGCCGGTGGCGCGCGGGGTCGCCTGGCGTCAGCTGCATCCGACCGAGGCAGACCTTGATCCCGACCGCTCCGACGAGATCTGGGTGTACACACCCGAACAGCGGCGCGTGCGACGCGCCCCCCCGACCGCCGTCGACGGGCTGTACATGCCGTCCTACACACGCGGCAACCAGGGGGACCTGTCACAGATCACGCTGCCCGACGGCGTCTCGACACCAAGCTCTTCGATCGCTATGGCCGAGCACACCCGCATGGGCTTCACGGGCCTGTTCCTGCGACCCAACCAATACCGCTGGACGTTGCTGCGCCTTCAGGACGTGCTCGCTCCGTTGAACGGGGTCACGCCTGGCTACCCGCAGGACGATGATCGAAGCTACGGCTCGAGTGGACAGTCGTTGGCGAGCGACCGCTGGGACGTGCGTCGCGCCGTGGTGATCCGCGGCGAGAAGCCCAAGCGCGACGATCAGATCCAGAGTGTCACCCTGTGGATTGACGCGCTCACGCAGCAGCTGCTCTACATGGTCACCCGTCGCGCGAACCAGAGCCTGTTCGAGGTGGGCAGCTTCGCCGGCCGCTTCAGCGGCGACGATCCGTCCCACCCCCAGTGGGCCGGCAGCGGGCTGGAGTTCGGTGTGATCCTGCCCACCGCCGCCAGCTTCTACACGGGACGCGGCACCGGCTGGCTGCGCGAGTCCTTCGAGCTGCGCTCGGACCCGCCCGAGGCCGAAGAGGCGCGCGACTTCACGAGCACCACCACGCTGCAGCGCGGCCGCTAATCGCGCTTCAGGTTCGCGCTCCCGCCAGACGATAGGAGCGGTGCGACGGCAGCGTCTCAACGCCGTCACAGGGGTGCAGGCGTGACGCAGAAAGCCCGGGCAGCCAGCGGAACCCAGACCGGAGTCTCCGGCGCGAGGCTCGCGGCGGCGCTGGCGTGCTGCGTGCTGGCGCTGGCGTGCGGCACAGGCTCCTCGGAGCCGGGCGGTCGGAGGAACAAGCGGGCCGAGGCGCGGGCCGAGGAACAGCGCAACGAGCGGCTACAGCGCGAGGTCGAGCGGCTGCGCGCCGACCTGAAGCAGGCGGAAGACGTACTGCTCGGCAATCAGAATGGCAACGACGCGGGAGTCAGCCGGGCGAACGCAGTGTCGGCCCTGGCCGAGGCCAGCATTCGCCTGGAGCGCGCCGCGACCCGCGCCCCGTGGCGCCGCCCCGAACTCGGCGAGGCGCGCGGCAGGCTCGAGGAGGCCGACCGTCAGCTCCAGGCCGGCCACGCCGGCGCTGCGGCGTTCTTCGCGAGCCGCGCCGCCCGCATGGCGGACTCGTTGATCCGCGAGGCCAACAGTGCGGTACGCACCAAGAATACGCTCTGGGTGAACGCACCGCGCCTGAACGTGCGCGACGGCCCCTCGACTGGGCACCGGGTGCTCGCCGTGCTGCCGCGCAATGCGCCAGTCTTCGAGGAGAAGGTCGACGGGAACTGGGCTCTGGTGCGCACGCCCTCGGGTGTGCTGGGCTGGGTCTACCGCCCCATGCTCGAAGCGCTCTAGCGCTTCTTCTTCTTCTTCGCGCGCGGCTTGCGACGCGCCGGCTTGCGCTCCGGCTCTGGCTCGAGAACTGCCGCTTCCTCGTCTTCGCCGGTCTCGACGATCACGCAGTCCTTGCCGGCCGCCTTCGCCCGGTAGAGCGCCCGGTCGGCGTCGTTGAAGAAGGTCTTGCGGTCGCGCCGGTGGGCGGCGACGCCAATCGACACAGTAACCCGAACAACCACGCGCTTGCCGTCTTCCTCGAGAACCATGTCCGTCTCCGATATGGCTAGACGGATCTTCTCCGCCAGACCGACCGCGCCGTCGAGCGAGCTGGCGCTGGGGACCAGCGCGAACTCCTCGCCGCCGTAGCGCGCCAGGATATCGGACTCGCGCACGATGCAGCTCATCACACGAGCGACCTCGCACAGCACCTGGTCTCCCGCCGCGTGTCCGAAGCGATCGTTCAGCTGCTTGAAGTTGTCGATGTCGGCGAGGATCAGACAGAGCGTGTCGCCGCTGCGCACGACCCGGGCGATCTCGCGCGTCAGGTGCTCCTGGAAGAACCGGTGGTTGTAGAGTTTGGTGAGTCCATCCGTGATCGAGAGCTGCTCCAGCGCCTCGTTCATGCGGTGCAGCTCCTCGTTCTGACCACGCAGCCGTACATTCGCAGCCTCGATCGACAGGCGGCTCTCCTGCAACTCGATGCGGTTGCGATGCAGGCGCGCCGACATGCGGTTGAAGGTCCGCGTCAACAGGCCCAGCTCGTCGTAGCTGGACGTCTCGAGCACCGCGACGTCGGTCTCGCCTTCGGCAATGCGCCGCGCGCCCCGCGAGAGCGCCTGCACCGGGCGTACGATCGAGAGCGCCATCCAGAACGCGATCAGGCTGAACAGCAGCACGGTCATCAAGTTGATGAACAACACCTTGCGCATGGCGGCCACCGAGGGCTGGAACGCCTCGCGGTATGGCTCCTCGACAACCAGGGTCCAGCCGAAGCGCTCGAGCCGCATGGCGGCCCCCACGACCCGGTCCCCGTCCTCGGCCGAGTAGTCCTCGACACGCGCCGCCGCTCCCGGGTCGGGCAGCGGCCGCACGTACGGCGCGCCCACCTCGTTGCGCAGAGTGGGTATCAGGTAGGTCCCGTCGCGGGCGACCAGGTAGATCACGCCGCCCGGGCCCAGGCTCTCGCTGTGTAGCAGGTCGTCGGCGCTGCGCTGGCGCAGGATCGCGTGCAGCGAACCGACCGACCGCGCGCGCTTGTCTTCGATCACGGCCGAGGCCACCTGCACGCGCCGCCCCGCGATCACGTGGATGTCGCTGACGGACGAGCCGATCACGCCCGCGAGGCGCTCGCGCAGCGAGGACGTCAGCGTGATCTCCTTGCCCGATGCGAAGATCTGCCGGCCCTTCGCGTCCAGGATGATCAGCGTCTCGTACTGCGGGAAGCGCTCCAGCACGTATGCCAGGTAGTCGCCCACCTCGCTGCGCGCGCGCCGCCCGCTCTTCGTGGACCTGCCGAGCTTCAGGTTCGGGTAGTTGGCCGCAACGATCGGACTGCGCGCGAAGGTGACGAGGTCGAGCTTGCGCTGGCCGTACCAGATGTCCAGGCGCTCGGCCACACCAGACAGCACCGCCGGGAACTTCTCGTCGATCTTCTCGCGCAGGAAATTGTGCAGGGACTGCGTCGAGACCATGGTGATCACCAGGGAGGTGACCAGGGTCGCCGAGAAGGCCAGGAAGGTCACGCGCGAGGCCAGGCTCTGGAGCGGCTTGCGCCAGATCGCGTCCAGCATGGCTCGCATCGCGTCGGTTCCCTCCCGGATCGGTCGCGGCGGCGCCCGGAGGCGCCTCATTCCCTATCGAGCGCGCCTGCGGCAGGCTGTAGGGTGACGCCGTCGCCGGAAGGGCAAAGATTTGCCCAGGGTGTAACTCCGCTTTCCACTTCCCCGGAAGTGGACCGGCAAGCGGCGCGCAAGAAGCCGTACAAGCCATCGCGCGGCATCGCATCCGCCACTCGGGCACCGCTCTTGCGGAGTGCTGGTCCGTGAGCGCACGCGTCGAAAAACGGTTTGCGGTAGTCGGTTCCCTGCACGCCGCCCGGTTCTTCCTGGACGTACTCCCAGAGTTCCCGGAGTTGCTGCTCGATGCGGTCGTCTCGCCGCAGGCCCACGAGCTGGGCTCCACTCCCCGGGTGCGCCGCTTCCAGTCGCTCGACGACCTGATCCGCTACCGGGCCTTGCCCGATGTGGCGCTGCTGTGCACGCCGCCCGGGGACCACCTCGAAGCCGGTCTGTCCCTGCTCCGGGTGGGTGCCGACCTGGTGGTGCTACCGCCGCTGGCCACGCGCTTCGAGGACGCCGAGCGGCTGCTCGAATTCGCCGAGCGAGCCGGGCGCGAACTGACCACAGCGATCCCTTCGCGTCTCTCCCCCGCGCTACTCGGCGCGCGCGTCGAGCTCGACAGTGGGCGCCTCGGCTCGCTCCACTACGTCGGGGTGAGCCTCTCGGAGAAGTGCGACCCGCGCGCCAGCTGGCGCAGCGACCCGGAGCGCTCCGGAGGCGGGGTGTGGATGCAACTCGGCCCCCAGGCGCTCGACATCGTCGAGCTGCTAGCTGGACCCGTCGAGCGCGTCCGCATGCTGGAGTCGCACTCGAAGCAGGGAGCCGGCGTCGAGGACGAGGTGCGCGTGGAATGCGATCACGGTGCGGGCCGGCGCAGCCGAATCGCGTTGTCGTGGAACGAGCGCTGGACCGACCCGATCGCGCACTGCGTCGGCGACGATGCCGAGCTGCTGGTCGGGGACAGCCAGACCATCGTGCGCCGCAACGGCCGGGACCGCAGGTGCGGGCCGGGCTACGATCCGCGAGACGCCTGCCGCGCGCTTCTCAGCGAGCACCTGCGGCGCCGCTGTTCGCTCGAGCCGCCGATCGACACGGGTCCGGAAACGGTCGCATGGCTGGAGAGCGCCTACCACACCCTGGGCACCGAGCGCTGGGGCGACGTCGGCTAGCGCCCCCGGCGCTGCTCGAGCAGCGCGTCCAGCTCGGCCTTCACGCGCGGCAGCACCTCGTCGTAGCCGAAGCCGCCGAGCTTCTCGGTGCCGCGCTTCAGGTTGACCTTGTGCGGACCACACCAGAGACCGAGGTCCGCGTCGTCCGTCTCTCCCGGGCCGTTCACCCGACAGCCCATCACTGCGATCGTCACGTCGTGCCCGGCCGCGTAGCGCGTGAGCTCGCGCACCTTCTCTGCCAGGTCTACGAACGCCTCGTTCTCGACACGCGAGCACGAGGGACAGGAGATGATGTTCAGACCCTCGAGCTGCGGCACCGAGCGAAAGCGGCCGTTTGCGACATCATCCAGGATGCGCAAGCCGATCGTCACCTCTTCGTGCTTGCGCTCGTTCGGCAGGGTGAGCGACACGCGAATGGTGTCGCCGATGCCCCGGGCCAATAGTTTCTCGAAGGCGATGCGCGTCTTGATCTCGCCGTCCGGCAGCAGCCCGGCCTCGGTCACCCCCAGGTGCAGGGGCACGTCGGGGCGCATGCCCGCGAAGCGCTGGTTGCCCTCGACCACCTTGGCCGGATCAGAGTCCTTGAGCGAGACCACGTAGTTCTCGAAGCCGAACCCGTCCAGCAGCTCGCAGTGGTCGAGCGCGCAGGCGACCATGGCGCCGACCGAGTCGCCCGGGAAGCGCCGGTCGTAGTCCGGTGCGACCGAGCCGCAATTCACCCCGACGCGCAGCGCGCAGTCGTATGCCCCGGCCACGTCCGCAAGCTGGTGGACCTTGTCGCGGAGCGAGCGCTTGCGCTCGTGGTGGTGCAGGTGGCCCGGGTTGTAGCGCAGCTTGTCCACGTGCGGCGCCACCCGCTCGGCCAGCCGGTAGTGCTCCTGGAGATCCACGACCAGGGCCACGTCGCAGCGTCGGCGCAACTCCGCGAGCGCGTCGGCGTCCTTCGCGCTGTCGACCGCGACGCGCACCAGGCCGGCCCCAGCGGCGCGCAGCGCGTCCGTCTGGCGCGCGGTCGCGTCCACGTCCTGGGTGTGCGTCGCGCACATGCTCTGCACAAGAATCGGCGCCCCGCCCCCGATCCGGGCGCGGCCCGCCCGAACCTCGCGGGTCGGATTCCTGTTCGGAGGGCTGCTCAAGGCGCCAAGGCTAGCACTCCTGACGGGCCTGGCCCGGCTGTCGCCGCGCGTCGCTGCGAGCCAACACGGGCGCGCAAACACCCCGCCAACCTGCGGCCCCGGCACTTGATTTCCGGACGGCCCGCACCGAAGAGACGAGAGGCCCCGCGGCTCTGGAGGACGGGTGAACGGAGTCGGACCGCGCATCATCCTGATCGGAGGGACCTATCGAGGTCTCTGCGTGCTGGAGCGCCTGCTCGAGCGCGGCGAGCGCGTCGTGGCGTTCATCGGCCAGGAGGGTGGGAGCGAACGCGACTTCTGCCCCGAGATCCTCGAGATGTGCGACCGCCACTCGATCCCCGCGCGAAGCGCCCACAAGCTGGGCGAAGAGATCGTGCGCTGGCTCGAGGACCGCATCCGTCCCGACCTCGCGATCGCAGTCGGCGTCGACATGGAGATTCCCGTGGCGGTCGGGGGCAACACCCGGCTCGGGCTGCTCGAGGTGCTGGACCATTCGCGCGACCCGGCGAAGCCGCGCGTGGTGCTGCGGCAGCGCGGACAGGACGTACTGCTGCGGCCGCTGGCAGCGCCGGCCGATGCCGACGATCCGGAGGATGGCGAACTGTGGGCCGTCGAGGAGATGCTCGAGGCGATCGACGAGTATCTCTCGACCCTGCCGGCGGCGACGCGCACTGCCGAGTACGCGGTGCGCTACAGCGCCGAAGCCCCCGGGGACGACGTGTTGGAGGCGCTGGCGCGTACCGATCAGCCAGGCGAGAACACCGCGCGGCTCGAGCAGGAAGCAGCGCAGTACCTGGGGGCGGACGCGGTGCTGGCGCTCTCGTCCACGGCACAGGCCTTCGCCCTGCTCGCCGAGGCGCTCGGGCTCTCGGAGGGCGACGAGGTGTTGTGCCCCGGAATCGGCTCGAAGTGCGCCATCGATGCCCTGCGCGCGCGCGGCGCTGCACCGGTCTTCGCCGACGTGGAACCCGGCACCCTGACACTCGACCCCGACAGACTCCTGGACGGGATCGGACCCCGCACGCGCGCGCTGCTGGTGGCGCACCCGTTCGGTCAGCCCGCAGACCTGGCCGGCCTCTACGCCTGTGCCGGCGAGGCGGGTCTCGAAGTGATCGAGGACGCGAGTGCGGCACTCGGCGCGCGCTACGAGGAGAGCCGCATCGGGCGCAGCCCCTGCGCCGCCGTGTTCCGGCTGCCGCTCGCTGCGGGTAACCTGGGCCTCGAGCCGGTGCTGGTCTCGCTTTCACCCGCGCTGGCGGAGCGCTGCGCTGCGTTTCCGCCCGAGCTGCGCTTGCGCGACGGCGCCGCCGGGCTGGCGCGCAGCGCGCTTGAACGCTGGGACGACGAGATCGCGGCGCGGCGCGCACTGGCGCGGACCTACTCGTCGGAGCTGGGCCGCTACGACGCGTTTCGCATCCCACCCACGCCGGAGGGACGCTTGCCGACCTACGCCTCGTTCGTGCTGGGCGTTACGCGCCACGCGCGCGCGAGCGCAGAGGACCTGAACAAACTGCTGGCCGAAGCGGGCATCGAGACGCGCCGCCTGGTATCGGCCGTGGGCGGCCGCGAACTCGGCGAGCTGCCGGCCGTGGACCAGGCGCGCGCCAGCTCGCTGCTGCTACCGGTGCACCGGGCACTCGGCGAGGCGCAGCTCGACCACGTGCTCGACACCTTGTTCGGCTACGCGATCGGCTAGCGAGCCCGCTCCCCCCGTTCCCGTAGGCGAGCGACCTCCGGGTCGCTCGCCGTCGCGGCAAGGCGAGCTCTGCTCGCCGTTAGGCCGCTAGTCGGGCGTTACACGGTCGTTAGCCAGTGGCTGTACTTGCCGTCGCGGCCGTGGACGGCGTCGAAGAAGCTGGTCTGCAGCGTCTTGGTGATCGGCCCGCGCGCCCCGGCCCCGATCACGCGATCGTCTACCTCGCGGATCGGCGTCACCTCGGCCGCGGTACCGGTCAGGAAGGCCTCGTCTGCGGTGTAGAGCTCATCGCGCGAGAAGGACTGCTCCTGCACCTCGATGCCCTTGTCGCGTGCGATCGCCATGATCGCGTCCCGCGTGATGCCCTCGAGCACAGAGCCGAGCGGCGGAGTCTTGAGCACGCCATTGCGCGCGATGAAGATGTTCTCGCCGCTCGCCTCGGCGACCAGGCCGGCTGAGTCCAGCATGATCGCCTCGTCGTAGCCGAGCCGCGTGATCTCGCGCTTGGCGAGGATCGAGTTGACGTAGTCGCCGCAGGTCTTCGACTTGGTCATCGTGACGTTGGGGTGGTGGCGCGTGTAGGACGACACCTTCGCGCGGATGCCGCGCTCCAGCCCCTCGTCCCCCAGGTACGCCCCCCACGGCCACACGATGATCGCCGCGCGAACCGGGTTGTCCGCCGGAAGCAGACCCATGGCGCCCTCGCCCAGGAAGACCAACGGCCGGATGTAGCCCTCTGGC
The DNA here is from genome assembly GCA_964194645.1 of uncultured Gammaproteobacteria bacterium. GTDB lineage: Bacteria > Myxococcota_A > UBA9160 > SZUA-336 > SZUA-336 > CAXMNF01. The sequence goes on along the minus strand of CAXMNF010000106.1, from coordinate 10,953 downwards.
AGCCGGTTGGCGCGCAGCGTCTCGCACACGGCGTCGCTGATCTGTTCGGGCGTGAAGGGGATTGCGAGCTCGACGATCAGCGCCGAGCGGAACAGCCGGGCCACGTGCTCGGAGAGCCGGAACACCGCGGAGCGGCCGTCGTCGCAGCGGTAGCAGCGGATCCCCTCGAAGACCCCGAGGCCGTAGTGAAGCGTGTGCGTAAGGATCGGCACCCGCGCTTCGTCCCAGGCGACCAGCTCGCCGTCCAGCCAGACCTTCTCGGTCTTTTCGATGGCCACTACTTCCTCTTCTTGCCAAAGCCGAACAGACCGCCCGACTTCCCGTCTTTGGCCTTGCGCATCCCCATCAGCCGGAGCTCGCGGGCCGCCTCGACGTGATCGGGGAGCAGGCCCAGCACCTTACGAAACATTTTCATCGCTTGCTGCTCCCGGTTGCAAGCCTTGTGGAGCTGGCCCATAAAGTAGTAGCCCGTTGCGGAGTTGGGCGCGACGGAGATCGCCTGCTCGATGTGACGCTTGGCAAGGGCCGCCGCGTCCGGGTCGCGGTGGTGCACGAGGTAGTGCGTCCAGCCGAAGTAGGCGTTGTGATCCGCCTCGTCCGGGCCCGCCTCGAGTGCTGCGGCGAATTGCTCGAGCGCGGCCTTGTACGCCCGCGTCTTGAACAGCGCTTCGCCGCGGTTGAAGCGCTGCTCGGCGCCCAGGATGCGCTCCACGGTCTTGCGCTCGTCGGCCATGCTGCTGCCGGTCGTGAGCTTGTGCAGGTATTCCTTGCGGGCCTTCTCGTCGCACAGCGTATCGGATGCGCCGGACAACAAGGTGAAGATGTCGGAGGCCGCCGCGCGCACCTCCGCGGACTTCTTGGAGAAGCCGTCCGGGTGGTAGCCCTTGACGAGCTTCATGAACGACTTGCGCACGTCGCCCGCCGCGGCGTTTCGCTCCACGCCGAGCAGTTCGAAATAGTCCTTGTCCTGGAACTCCGCCAGCTCCTGGCGCAACCGCTCGGTCTCGGGATCGGCCTCCTTGGGCGTGGCGCTGCCCTGCTCGACATCCGTCACCACCTGGCCGGACTCGGGGTCGATCAAGCGCGTGATCCCCGTCAGCCACAGGCCGTAGATCGCCGCCGGGTAGCTCTCGAGCAGGGTCGCGGTAGGCGCGCCGGAGCGGATCATGGCGATCGCCTCCGCGACGTGCGGAATCACCAGCTCTTCGTCCGAGAGGTCGCTCTCGCGCACCGCAAGCTTCAGGCCCGCGATGGGCGCCAGCAGGCGCTGCGCGCGTTCCTCGCTCATGCGGCTCACGCCGCGCAGGGTCACCAGCCGGGGCGTCCACCCCTGCAGCGCAGTTGCGAAGCTGATGTTGCTCACGCCGGACTGCCGCCAGGAGCTACCTTCGTCCCAGGAAAACAGCTCGAGCAGCTTGTCCTCGGCCTGAGCCAGCAACTCGTTCTCGACTTCCTCCTCGGTGATCGCGCCCATGCTGACCAGGATCTCTCCCTGCCGGCCACCGTCCTCGCGCGTGCGCCGCAGCGATTCCTGGAGCGCCTCGCCGTCGATGCGGCCCGCGCGGAACAAGCGGCGCCCGAGACACTCGGAGGCCTGGTTCGAGCGCACCTGAATGGGCACGCCTTCGCACAGCACCACCACCTTGTGGCGCTTCTCGATCTGGAACTGGAGCGCCCCCGAGAATCCCTCGCTCATCGCCCGCCACAGCAGCTCGGCCGCCGTGCAGCTCGCCAGCGAGACCTGGCCGGGCGAGCCGGAGTCGGACTCGGAGTCGTCGGCGGCGGCGGGCTGCTGGCTCGCGTCCCCGGGCGGGCCGATCAGCGCGTGCACGTTGCCGATCAGGTCCTCGGGCGAGAACGGTTTGTCCAGGAACCCCTGGGCTCCCGCGTCGTGCAGCTCTCGGGCCGTGGAACGTCCGCGAAACACACCACTCATGGCGATGACCGGTATGTCGCGCGTGGCGTCCGAGGCCTGCAGGGAGGCGAGCACCTTGCGGCCGTCCTTCTTCGGCAGCAGCAGGTCCAGTAGGATCAGGTCGGGGCTACCTCGGGTCGCCTGCTGGACGGCCGCGACGCCGTCGCTGGCCACCTCACATGTGTAGCCCGCGTCCTCGACCACGCGAGTCAGCTGCTTGGCGACGCCGCGGTCGTCCTCGGCTATCAGGATGGTCTTCGGCATTCGGATTCCGGCATTCCCATATCGGCAACTGGGTGCCGGGAGTGAAGTCCGAGCCAGTGCTGGCCACAGCAACAATCGCTTTTCTTTTCAGCAAGTTAGGGGCGCTTTGCGGCCACCAAGGCGGGTCCGAAGGGCGCCTCGATCACGCCCCGCTCGGTGATGATCGCAGTGACCAGCTCCGCCGGAGTCACGTCGAAGGCCGGGTGCAGTGCCGAAACCCCCTCCGGAGCGATGCGCCGGCCCGCCATGGACACGACCTCGTCCGGGTCGCGTTGCTCGATCGGGATGGCGGAGCCGTCCGGCGTGTCGAGGTCGACGGTGGAGAGCGGCGCGGCCACGTAGAACGGCAGGCCGTGGGCGCGCGCCAGTACCGCCAGTGCATAGCTGCCGATCTTGTTGGCCACGTCGCCGTTCGCGGCGATCCGGTCGGCTCCGATGAGCACCAGGTCGATCTCGCCGAGGCGCATCAACGCACCGGCCATCGAGTCCGTGATCAACTTCACTGGGATCGCGTCGCGCGCCAGCTCCCAGGCGGTGAGCCGGGCGCCCTGCAGGAAGGGCCGGGTCTCGCAAGCGAGTACGCCGGCCAGCCGACCTTCGCGCGCGGCCGAGCGAACCACGCCGAGCGCAGTGCCGTAGCCCGCGGTGGCCAACGCACCGGCGTTGCAGTGAGTGAGTACGCGCGCTTTGCCGGGCAGCAGCGGCGCGCCAAGGTCGCCGATTGCGTGGCAGATACGCAGGTCGTCCTCCTGCAGCCGGCGCGCCCACTTCTCGGCGGCCTCGACCAGGGCAGCCGGCTCGGTGTCGCTGGCGAACAGCGGCTCGAGTTCGCGCGCGGCCTCGTCCAACGCCCAGGCCAGGTTCACCGCGGTGGGCCGCGTGGCGCGCAGCCGCACAGACACGGCGTCGCAGGCGGCGCGCAGCGCGGCCAGGTCGGCTCCCGCCTGCCGCGCGCGCCGCAGCTCCACCACCAGCCCGAATGCCGCGGTCACGCCGATCGCCGGCGCACCGCGCACGGCCATCTGCTCGATCGCCTGCGCGACCTGCTCTCCGCTGGTAAGCCGCAGCTGCTTCTCTTCGCCGGGCAGCAGGCGCTGGTCGAGCAGCTCCAAGGCGTCGTCCGTCAGACGCATGGTCGAGAAGCTCACTTCTGCCCGCCGCCCCGGAACAGCTTGTCGAGCACGTCCTCGACGATCTCGGCTCCCCCCGGCCCGAGCTTCTCGTCGAGCCGCTCGCGCACCTCGCTGCCGCCTACCACAGTCGAGAGCGCCGAGCTGAGCGCGCGCCGGTCGAGCCGGATGCGCGGGCTCGACACGGTTCCAGACACACCCTCGATCGGAATCACGCGCGTCCTTCCCTGCGCGCCCTCGCCGGCCAGCTCGGCATCGAGCTCCTCGGATAGCAGCAGCCGTCCGCTGAGGGCCAGCGCACCGTCGGTCACGCCCACGGTCCCGCGCAGCTCCACCGTCGCGTGCCGGTACTCGAGCACCAGGTCGTCCAGGTGCACGACCGCGTCCGCCAGGCGGAAGCTGGCCGCAAGCCGCTGGAACTGCTCCTCGTCGTAACGCGACAGGTCCTTCTGGCCGAGCCGGGCCACCAGCAGCGGCAGCGCGGAGAGCTCGCCCAGCACGGTCTTCATCAGCGAGAAGCCACGGATCTGCCCGTCGCGGATTTCGAACGTGCCCTGCCCGTTGAGCCGCTCGAGCGCGGGCGGCCCGCGCAGGTGGGAGCGCGTGGTCAGGGTTCCCGTGATCGGCGAGCGCTCCAGCAAGGCTCCTGCGAGCGCCTCGAAGTCGGCATCCGCCAGCTCGGTGCGCAGGTCGACCGAGCCGTCGGCGAACTCGTAGCGCGCCTCGACCGTGCTGGCCTGGCCGCCGATCCGCACGTCGAGCGGCGACAGCACGAGTCGCTCGCCCTCGCCGCGCAGCGGGCCGGAGACGGCCAGGGTACCGTACGGAAGTGGCAGCTCGATGCCTTCCAACGTGGCGTCGCCGTGCACGGCCAGCGGCGCCGGCACCAGACGCAGCGCCTCGAACCGTACACGCCCGCGTGTAGGATGGGGATCGGCCACAAGCCAGCCGGCGATCGGCTCGAGATCCAGCACGGAGTTCTCGAGCAGCAGCTCCGGCACGCCACCGACGAGCGCCAGCCGCCCATGGAGCGTGCTCGGCCCGACGCGCGCCGTGAACGGACCGAGCGCCGCAAGCGACGGCTCAGGACCGAGCTCCCCTTCCAGCGAGAGCTCTGCTCCGCGCGGCTTGGTCAGCACGTCCGGCACCGAGATCTCCACGTCGCGCAGGTCCGCGCTCCAGCGCCCGCCCAGTTCGGCTCGCAGCGGCGCGACGCCGCGCAGTGCGAAGGCCTCGCTCTGCACGACCAGCTCCTCGACCAGCAGGTCGAGCTCCGCGCCGCGGAGCTCGGCGGAGCGGCCACTCGCGGCGAAGCGCCCGGCAGCCCGGCCGGCGGGTGTGGGCTCGAGGGCCAGACGCGCGCCCAGCTCGGCCAGGTCGACCTGCTCCAGCTGGCCGCGCACACTCCAGAGCGGGGTACCGGAAAAGAGCTCTTCGAGCTCGATCTCGACGTCGCGCAGCCGAGCCAGGTCGACCAGCTCGGCGTGCAACGTGAAGCGAGCGGCTCCGTCCAGCTCGAGCCCACCGGCGAGCTCGATGCCAGCCGCCCGCCAGGGCCCGGCGCGCACGGCGCCGTCGCTCACGCGCAGGGACGTGATGGCCAGCGCCTGCGCCTCGGCAGCGGCGTCGGCGTCTCGTGCGGGCTCCTCCTTGCCGCCGGGCAGCCGCGGCGCGCCGCTCTCGTCGAGCTGGAGCAGCAGCACGGGGTGGTCCACTTCGAGCGCGCGCAACACCACCCGGCCGATCAGCAGCGCGGGCAGCGACACGCGCACGCGCAGCTCATCGACGCGCAGCAGCGGCTGGTCCCCGCTCCCCACGACCACGTCGCGCACCCGCGCTGCGGGCATCGGGAAGAGCCGCAGGTCGACCTCGCCAAGCTCCACGGGCTCGCCGAGGGCGGCCTCGGCCTGCTGCGCCAGCGCGGCGCTGATGGCGGCGGGGTCGACGAACACAAACGCGGCCGCGAAGGCCGCGGCCACCAGCAGCACCAGTCCCAGCAGCGCGTAGAACAGCTTGCGCACGGCTAGAGCTCCGGGGCGCGGCAGTGCCAGTCGGTGCGGCGCTGGTAGGCGTCGCCGGCCTGCAGGAGCCGCTCCTCGGCCAGGGCCGGACCGATCAGCTGGAAGCCGGTGGGCAGGCCCTCCTCTGAGAACCCGCAGGGGATCGACACAGCCGGCAGGCCGGCCAGGTTCACGGTCACATTGAACACGTCGGACAGGTACATGGCCAGCGGGTCGTCGAGCCGCTCGCCGAGCGGCCAGGCTGGCCCCGGCGTCGTGGGCGTAGCGAGCAGGTCGCAAGACTCGAAGGCCCGCTCGAAGTCGCGGCGAATCAGGGTACGCACGCGCTGCGCCTTCTGGTAGTACGCGTCGTAGTAGCCGGCCGAGAGCACGAAGGTGCCGAGCAGGATGCGCCGCTTCACCTCCGCGCCGAATCCCTGGCTGCGCGTGCGCCGGTACATCTCGCGGTAGTCGCTGGCGGGCGCGCGAAAGCCGTACTTCACGCCGTCGTAGCGCGACAGGTTCGAGGAGGCCTCGGCGGTGCAGATCAGGTAGTAGGCCGCGATCCCGTACTGGCTGGTCGGAAGCGACACAGGGACGGTCTTCGCGCCCGCCTCCTCGAGCACCGCGATCGCGGCGCGCACGCGCTCGAGCGTGCCCTGGTCCGCTCCCTCCGAGCTGAAGAACTCGCGCGGCACGCCGACGCGCAGGCCGCCCAGGTCGCGGCCCAGCGCGGCGGCGTAGTCGGGAACCGGCGCGTCCACCGACGTGGAGTCCCGCTCGTCGTGGCCGGCGATCACACCGAGCAGCAGCGCGGCGTCGCGCACGGTGCGAGCCAGCGGGCCGATCTGGTCCAGCGAACTCGCGAAGGCCACCAGGCCGTAGCGCGACACGCGCCCGTAGGTCGGCTTCATTCCGACCACGCCGCAATGCGCGGCCGGCTGCCGGATCGAGCCGCCCGTGTCCGAGCCGAGCGCGGCCGGCGTGGCGCGCGCGGCGAGCGCCGCGGCGCTACCGCCACTCGAGCCTCCGGGCACGCGCGAAGTATCCCAGGGGTTTGCGCAGGCGCGCACCGACGAGTTCTCGCACGAGGAGCCCATCGCGAACTCGTCCATGTTCGCGGTGGCCAGGATCACCAGGCCCGCCTCGCGCGCGCGGCGCAGCACCGTCGCCTCGTAGGGCGAGCGGAAGCCCCGCAGGATGCGCGAAGCACAGGTAACCTCGAAGTCGGGGCTCACCAGGTTGTCCTTGATCACGAGCGGCAGGCCGTGCAGCGGTCCGCGCGCCTCGCCCCGGGCGCGCGCGGCGTCCGCAGCCTCCGCCTCGTCGAGCGCTTCCTGTCGGCGCACATGGAGCAGCGCCCCGAGCGCGCCGTTCGTCTGGTCGATCCGTTCGAGACAGGCTGCGACCACGTCGCGGCAGCTCGCCTCGCCGCGCTCGACCAGGCCGGCGAGCTCGTCGAGCGTTGCCGCGGCGAGCGGGTTCACTCGATCACCTTGGGCACGATCATGGACGTGTCGTCGTGGTCGGGGGCGTTGCGCACCACCTCGGAGACGGGCAACACGTCGCGCACCTGGTCGGGCCGCAGCGGGGTGCTGATGTCGAGCACGTGCGCCGTGGGCGGCACGTCGCTGGTATCGAGCTCGGAGAGCTTGTCGACGTAGGCGAGGATCGCGTCGAGGTCGCGGCGCATGCGCTCGACCTCTTCTGGGGCCAGCTCCAGACTCGCCAGGTCGGCCAGCGCGCGGACGGTCTCGGTCCGGATCTTCACGGCCGCAGGCTAGCCCAGCGGGCCAGCGCCGTCCTCGGAGGCAGCGCCGTCCTCGGAAGCAGCGCCGGGCTCGGGGCCGGGCTCCAGCGGATCGCGGAACCAGCGCCAGTCGAACTTGCCGATGCGCACGCGGTGCCAGGCCGCACCGCCCGACTGCGCGCGCTCGTGGGCCGCCCGAATCGCCGCGCCGCGCGCCCGCGCCCGGGTGTCCGGCGGTGGCTCGAGGCGGGCACTCTGGACGGCGGCAGCGCGGGTCAGGCGCTGCAGCCGCCCGCGGCTCTCGAGGCGCCGCGCGCCACCGGCAGCGGACAGCTCGTGGTAGCGCAGATCGGCGCGCCACATCCGGTAGCCGAGCTCTCGGAGCGCCCGATCCCCGGCACTCGCCGCACCGCCATCGGCCATCACTTCGGCGCCACGCGCGCGCAGGGCCTCGCGGTCGCGCGGATCGGGCGCCACGCCCAGCAGCAGCTCGCGCTTGGCGATCCAGTCGACCCGGTCGTGGAGAGCCCCGGGATCGCGTTCCAGCAGATCGAGCGTCTCCTGCCAGATGCGCAGCACGCGCAGCTTCCAGAGCGCGACCGGAGCCGTACCGGCGAGCTGGGCCTGCACGCCCTCGAGGTAGCGGCGCTGGATCGCCAACGCGCCGAGACGGGAGCCGTCGGCCAGCTCGAGGCGCGCCTCGAGCTCGGGGTCGGCTGCAACGCGGCGTAGCGCGTCCAGCGGGTCGCGAAGTTCGGGCCAGGCGACCGGCGCGCGAGCTTCGATCGCCTCGAGCACCAGCGCGGTCGCGCCGACGCGCAGCACCAGCGCCCACTCGCACAGGTTCGCGTCGCCCAGCATCAGGTGCAGGCGGCGGCGCCGGCGCAGCCCACTCCAGGGCCGAAAGAACAGGTCGCGCGTCTCGTAGAGCGGGCGCTCCTCGCCGCCGGTGTAGAGACGCGCCAGCGCGCGCATGAAGGGCGCCCGCTGCGCCACGCGAAACAGAGGCCCTCCGTCGAAAGATACGGCCCCGGCGCCCGCGTAGACGGCGCGCGTAGCCAGGAAACCGCTCAGCTGCCGCTGGATACGGCGGAAGAAGAACCGCTGGTAGACGGCCGAGTGCAGGCGCAACACCGGGTAGATCGGCGCGACCAGGAACTGCACGCGGCGGCCGATCTCACCGGGCTGCTCCTCGAGCCGCCGCGTCAGTCCGCGCAGCCAGCGCTCCATGCGCCGCGCCAGCGACTCGCTAAACAGTCCGGCCGCCAGCGCTGCGAGCGCGAAGCCCAGAGCCGTCGCGAAGAACGATGCCGTCACGACCAGGCGCACGCCGAGCACGAAGACCAGGACCGGCAGGGACAGCGCCCAGAGCGGCAGCGCGACCAACGCGAACAGCAGGCGGACGGGTGGCGACAGGGGATCGTCGACCCAGTAGTTCTCGTGCGAGCCGAAGCTGTTGCCCTGGCTGTCGACGTTGTTCTTGCCGATGCGCACCTCGCCCGCGAGGCCCGCGAAGCGCAGCTCCTGGTTCACGTCGCGGGCCAGCTCCTCGACCAGCTCATCCTTGGCGCGCTCGTAGGTCGCCAGGGTGAAGGGGTCGCGGCACTCGGGGCTGGCCAGCTCGAGCAGCCCCTGCTCGAAGTCCTGCGCGGTCGCCTCGTAGTGGAAGCTCCCGCCGTTCTCCAGGAAGCGGCCAACCTTCTCGCGAAACGGCGAGAAGGCGTTCGGCAGGCTGCGCACCCGGCTGCGCAGTGCCCGCTCGAAGAGCCCGTACAGGGCGAACTTGCTGGGCGTGCGCCGCGCGTGCCGGCTGGGCTGCCAGACCACCGCGTACTCGCTTTCTATCCCGAACACGCGCTCCCGCATCTCCCCTCCTAGATAGCTCTATATTCCCCGAATGCCCGAGCTGCCCGAGATCGAGGTCACGCGCCGCCGCGTCCGGCCGCTGCTGGTCGGGCGGCGCATCGCCAGCGTCCGAACTACACGCGACAGCTACTTCTACCTGACCCGGCCAGAGCGCCTGCGCCGGGGCCTGCGCGGGCGGCGCGTGCTCGATCTGGAGCGCTTGGGCAAGTACCTGCTCGCGGAGTTGGACGACGGCCAGCGCCTGATGCTGCACCTGGGCATGACCGGCCAGCTCTTCGCAGACGGGGCCGAGAGCGTGCGGCTGCTGGCCGCCAGCCAGCGCGCCGCGCTCACACCCGAGGCGCAGCGGCGCTTCCGCCCGGACGCGCACACGCATCTGCAGATCCGCTTCGACGATGATGGACCATCGCTGCTATTCCGCGACGTGCGCAAGTTCGGCAAGGTGAAGCTGCTCGGCGCGAACGAGCGCGAGCCACGCCTGGAGCGACTCGGCACCGACGCCTTGGCGGTGGACGGCGAGCAGCTGTTCGGGGCGTCGCGAGGCCGGACCCTGGCCGTCAAGAGCTTCCTGCTCGACCAGCGCGTGCTGGCCGGCGTGGGCAACATCTACGCGGACGAGGCCCTGTTTCTGGCGGGCGTGCGGCCGCGGCGCCGCACCGGGAAGCTGACCCGCGCCGAGTGCCAGCGACTCGCCTCGGAGCTGCGCCGCGTGCTGCTGCGCTCGATCGAAACTGGAGGTTCGAGCATCAGCGACTACATCGCGCCGGACGGCAGCGACGGCGCCTACCAGGACGAGCGCCGCGTCTACGCGCGCACCGGCGAGCCGTGCCAGCGCTGCGCAAGCCCGATCAAGCGGGTGGTGATCGGCGCGCGGAGCAGTCACTACTGCCCGCAGTGCCAGCGCTAGCGCGCGGGCGTATAGTCCCGCCGTGCTGCTCGCCGTCCACTACGCCGAGATCGGCCTGAAGGGCCGCAACCGCCCGCGCTTCGAGCAGGGGCTGGCCCAGAACCTGAAGCGCCAGCTCGCCCCGCTCGCGCGGGTGCGGGTGCGGCGCCTCTTCGGCCGGCTGCTCGTGGAGCTGGACGGCGACCCGACGCTCGAAACGCTGCGCGAGCGGATCGGCCGGGTGTTCGGCGTGGCCTACTGGAGTGTCGCTACGGTCTGCGATCCCGATCTCGTATCGATCGAGAAGGCGGTGGACGAGTTCACGGCCCAAGAGAGCTTCGCGAGCTTCGGCGTGCGCGCGCGCCGCGCGGACAAAACGCATCCCTACACGTCTTCCGAGCTGGCCCGGCACCTGGGTGCGCGCGTGCAGGCGGCGAGCGGCGCACGCGTCGATCTGGGCGATCCCGAGCTCTGGATCGAGATCCACGTGCTCTCGCGCGAGGCGATCCTGCTGCACAAACGACAGCCGGGACCGGGGGGCATGCCGGTGGGCAGCGCGGGGCGTGTGCTCAGCATGATCTCGGGCGGCATCGACTCGCCGGTCGCCTCCTGGTTGATGCTGAAGCGGGGTTGCGCGCTGCGCTACGTGCATTTCCACTCGAGCCCATTCACCAGTCCGGCGTCCCAGGAGAAGGTGCGCGACCTCGTGGCTCGGCTGGCCCGCCACCAGGGGCCGGTGACCCTGTTCCTGGCACCCTTCGCGGAGATCCAGCAGGTGCTGGTGAGCGAGGCGCCCGCGGAGCCGCGAATCGTGCTGTACCGGCGTTTCATGCTGCGGGTGGCCGAGGCGCTGGCCCGCCGCGAAAGAGCACTTGGGATCGTCACGGGCGAAAGCCTGGGCCAGGTCTCGTCCCAGACCCTGGGAAACATGGATACCATCAACCGGGCCGCTACCCTCCCCGTGCTGCGGCCGCTCGTCGGCTTCGACAAGGCCGAGATCATCGAGCAGGCCCGGGCGATCGGGACCTTCGAGATCTCGATCGAGCCGGACGAGGACTGCTGCAGCTATCTCATGCCGCGCAAACCGGCCACCTGGACCCGACCCGAGCCGATCGCCCAGATCGAGGCGCAGCTCGACGTGG
>CAXMNF010000105.1:0-3963 GCA_964194645.1 uncultured Gammaproteobacteria bacterium | reverse complement strand
AGCTCCGCGGGCAGCTGGCGCTGCAGCTCGGCGTGTGCCGAGGTGAGGATCGGGCAGGGCCCCTGGCAGCGCGTGAACACGAAGTCGAGCAGGATGGCCGAGCCGCGCAGGTCTTCGAGCGATAGCGGCTGGCCGTCGTGGTCGGTCAGGGTGAAGTTCGGGGCCGTCTCGTCGAGCGTCAGGCTGGCGTCCCCGCCGCTCACACCGGCCTCGCCCTCGCCAGTCACCTCGAGCGACAGGATGCGCAGCAGATTGCCGCGCCGCTCCAGCTCGAAGCGCACGCTCGCCCCCGGTTCGACTCCGTCGAGGAGCTCCGGCCGGGCCACGTCGAAGTTCATGGTCATGGCGGGCATCAGGTCTGGGATCTCGCCGTGCGAGATCTTGACCTGCTTTTGGTCGGGCTCCACGGAGATCACGGTTCCGCTCGCCTGGTACAGCGTTCGATTGTCGAGGCCGCAGGCCAGGGCCAGTCCCAAGGCCACGGCCAGCAGGACGGTCCGTATACGGGCGCGGTCGGACATGAGGGCCTCCTACTTGCCTAGTATGCGCTCGTCCAGGTAGTGGACGAGCTGGTCGATCGCGATGCGCGCCTGCTCGGTCGTGTCGCGCTCGCGCACGGTGACCTGCTGGTCCTCTTGCGACTCGAAGTCGTAGGTCACGCAGAAGGGCGTGCCGACCTCGTCCTGGCGCCGGTAGCGGCGGCCGATCGCGCCGGTCGCGTCGAAGTTCGTGTTGTGGCGCCGCAGGAGCTGGTCTGCGATGCGCTTGGCGGGCTCTGCCAGCTTCTTGGAGAGAGGCAGGACCGCCACCTTGACCGGCGCAATCACGGGGGCGAGCCGCAGCAGGGTGCGCTTCTCGCCGCCCACCTCGTCTTCGGTGTAGGCGTTGGCCAGGAGCGCCAGCATGGTGCGATCGACGCCCACCGAGGTCTCGACCACGAACGGCACGTAGCGCTCCTTGCTGTCGGGATCGGTGTAGGACTGGTCCTTGCCGGAGTGCGCATTGTGGGCGCGCAGGTCGTGATCGCCGCGGTCGTGGATGCCCTCGAACTCCTGCCAGCCGAAGGGAAACTCGAACTCGATGTCGTAGGCGGCGCGCGCGTAGTGCGCGAGTTCGTCGCCCTGGTGCTCGTGCCAGCGCAGCTTCGCGGGGTCGAGGCCGATGTCGAGGTGCCACTGGTGGCGGTACGCGCGGAAGTGCTCGAACCATTCGGACGCCTGGTCCGGTGGGCAGAAGAACTCGAGCTCCATCTGCTCGAACTCGCGCGAGCGGAAGATGAAGTTGCGCGGCGTGATCTCGTTGCGGAAGGCCTTGCCGATCTGGGCGATGCCGAAGGGCGGCCTCTGGCGGCTGGACTGCATGACCCGCTTGAAGTCCAGGAAGATCGACTGGCAGGTCTCGGCGCGCAGGTAGGCCTCCGAGGCGGAGTCCTCGGCCGCACCGACATGCGTCTTCAGCATCAGGTTGAACTGCTTGGGGTCGGTGAGCTCGTGCTGGCCGTTGGGGGCCTCGGGACAGCGCTCGTCGGGGTCGATCTGGTCCGGGCGGAAGCGCCGCTTGCACGCGCGGCAGTCCACCATCGGGTCGTGGAAGTTCTCCACGTGGCCCGAGGCCACCCAGGTCTCGGGATTGGCGATGATTGAGGAGTCCAGCCCGACCACGTCATCGCGCTCACGCACCATGCGCTGCCACCAGGCCTGCTTCACGGCGTTGCGCATCTCGACACCGAGCGGTCCGTAGTCCCAGAAGCCGGCGATTCCGCCGTAGATCTCGCTCGACGGGTAGACGAAGCCCCGGTTCGAGCACAGGGCCACGAGCTTTTCCATGGTCTCAGATGCCATCGCGCGGGCGAGTATCGCGTCAGGGCGCCAAGCGGGCAAGGAGGGCCACCACGGCGGTCTCCACGCGCAGCAGCCGCGGACCCAGGTGCACCGGCTCCGCGCCCTCGGCGCACAACAGCTCGATCTCGCGCGGCACGAAGCCTCCCTCTGGCCCGACGATCAGGGTGAGTGGCTCGGCGAGCGCGCGCGGGCAGACCTGCTCGGCCTCGGGATGCGCGACCAGGCCTCGGCTCCCGGCGAGCAGCGCCGGCAGGGTCTCGCGCGCGAAGCGCGCGAAGCGCCGCTCCAGCGACACACGCGGCAGGATCGTGTCGCGCGCCTGCTCGAGACCCAGCACGAGCTGGCGCTGCAGCGCTTCCGGCGCCAAGCCATGGCTCTGCCAGTAGCTCTTCTCGACCCGCTCGCTGTGCAGCAGCACGAATTCCTTCACACCTAGCGCCGTGGCCTGTTGGAGCAGCTTGCGCAGGCTCGGCGGGCGGGGCAGGGCGACCGCCAGGCGGACCGCCGAGGGCGCCGGCGGCGGCTCGCTGAGCTGCACCTCGAGCTCCAGCACGTCGCGCTCGAGCGAGAGCACGCGCCCGGTCCCGATCTGGCCCCCGATCAGGCCCACGCGCAGGTCGTCGCCCGGCCGGGCCCGGTGAATGGCGCGCACGTGTTCGAGCCGGCGGTCGCGGAGCCGCACGCGGCCGGGCGCCACGAAGTCGCCCTCTTCGAGCAGGATAAGGTTCATCGCGCGGCCAACATATACTGCCCGGATCGATGCGTGCGATGGTCCTCCACGAGCCGGCGCCGATCGGCAGCGCGCCGCTCCGGCTCGAGACGCTGCCCGACCCGGTGCCGGGCGCGGACGAAGTGGTCGTGGACGTGTCCGTGTGCGGCATCTGTCGCACCGACCTGCACGTGATCGAGGGCGATCTCGAGCCGCGGCTCTCGCCGGTGATCCCAGGCCACCAGGTGGTGGGCCGGGTCTCGCGGCGCGGTGCCGACGCGCGGCGCTTTCGCGAGGGCGAGCGCGTCGGGGTGGCCTGGCTGCACCGCAGTTGCGGGCGCTGCCCACCCTGCCTGCAGGGCGCCGAGAACCTGTGCCGCTCGCCGCTCTTCACCGGCTGGAGTGCTCAGGGCGGCTTCGCGGAGCGGCTGACCGTTCCCGAGGCCTTCGCCTATGCGATTCCAGAGCTGTTCGGGGATGCGGAGGCCGCCCCGCTGCTCTGTGCCGGCATCATCGGCTACCGGGCCCTGCGCCGCTCCCGCGTCGAGCCCGGCGGCTCGCTCGGCCTGTACGGCTTCGGGTCATCGGCGCACATCGCCCTGCAGGTGGCGCGGCAGCGCGGCTGCCGGGTGTTCGTGTGCACACGCGACCCCCGCGCCCGGGAGCTGGCGCTCGAACTCGGCGCCGAGTGGGCCGGTGCCGCCGCCGAGGCGCCGCCCGAGCCGCTCGACTCCGCGATCCTGTTCGCGCCCGCCGGCGAGCTGGTGCCACCGGCGCTGCGGGCGCTGCGGCCGGGCGGTACGCTGGCGTGTGCGGGCATCTACCTGAGCGAGATCCCGCCGCTGGTCTATGCGACCGAGCTCTTCGAGGAGCGGACTCTCACCAGCGTCACCGCCAACACGCGCAGCGACGGAGAGGAGCTGCTGGCCGTGGCCGCCGAGATCCCCCTGCGCCCGCGCATCACGGCGTTTCCGCTCGAGCAGGCCAATCGAGCACTCGAGCAGCTCAAGCGCGACGGGATCCGCGGCTCCGGCGTCCTGACGGTGGGCGCGTAGGGCTCGGCCCGCTCAGTTCACGCGCCGCTCGGCGCCCTTCCAGTAGCGCTCGCGCAGCACGAACTTCTGGAGCTTGCCAGTCGCGGTGCGCGGCAGCGTCTCGATGATCTCTACGGCCGTGGGGCACTTGAAGTGCGCCAAGTGTTCGCGGCAGAACTCGAGCAGCTCCTGCTCGCCGGGCGCCTGCCCTTCGCGGGGCACCACCAGGGCGAGCGGGGTCTCGCCCCACTTCTCGTGCGGCACGCCGATCACGGCGCATTCGAGCACGCCCGGGTGCTGGTAGAGCACGTCCTCGATCTCGGGCGAGCTGATGTTCTCTCCGCCCGAGATGATCACGTCCTTCTTGCGGTCGGCGATG
>CAXMNF010000104.1:0-3267 GCA_964194645.1 uncultured Gammaproteobacteria bacterium | reverse complement strand
GGTGTGCGCGTAGCCGAGCAGCAGCACGATCCAGGTACACGCGATCCACCCGTTCGCCAGACGCCAGCCATCGTCCGGATCTTCCCGGCCGCGCGCGTCGAAGGAGCCGTAGGGCGCGCGGGGCAGGCAGACGTGCACGAGCAGCAACCAGCCAACCCAGGGTGACGGCGTGGGGGCGCTCGGTGGCCCGGTCAGGAGCAGCCAGAACCCAGTGCCCAGCAACGCGAGGGCCGCGGCCCGGTCGCGCCAGCCGGCGGCCAGTGCGAGGCTCGCGAGGGCGCCGAACGCGAGCGGCGCGCGACCCCCCTCGTGCCCGTGATCCGCTAGCAGCAGCACGCAGTGCAAGCACAGCAGTCCGCCGAGCAGCCAGCGGTACAGGCTGTACTGCCCGCCAGTCCAGCTGCTCGCCGACCGCAATCGGGCGAGAGCGCCCCTCACGACGCCCGAACACGGGCGTGCGCCTGCAGCCGCGCCGGGACTTCGCGGTGCTCGGCGCGGCCCAGTGCGTCCACGAGTCTGCCGCCTAGAGGCGGTCCGCGACGGCGCTGCAGAACTCGCTGGTGCTGGCGCACCCGCCCTGGTCCGGCGTGAGCGCCTTGCCCTCGGCATAGACCCGCTCGACCGCGCTAGACAGGCGGCGGGCAGCGTCCTCGAAACCCAGGTGCTCGAGCATCAGCCCCGCCGACAGGATCGTGGCCGTGGGGTTGATCACGCCGCGGCCGGCGATGTCGGGCGCGGAGCCGTGCGCCGACTCGAAGTACGCGTAGTCCGCGCCGTAGCAGCCACTGGGCGCCAGGCCCAGGCCGCCGATCAGGCCCGCGGCGGCGTCGGAGAGCAGATCGCCGTACAGGTTCGGCAGGACCACTACGTCGAGGGCGTGCGGCTCGGCCACCAGCCGGCGCGCGAAGTCGTCGACGATGAAGGACTCGAACTCGATGTCCGGGAACTCGCCCGCCACGCGGCGCGCGACCGCCAGGAACAGACCGTCGGAGCGGGGCAGCATGTTGTGCTTGGTCCCGCAGGTGACGCGGCCCGGGCGGCCCTGCATCTTGCGCCGGCGCGCCAGCTCGAAGGCGAAGCGCAGCACTCGCTCGCTGCCCTGCTCGGTGATCACCTTGAGCGCGTAACGGCCGGGTCCAAGGTCTGCGAGCGGCCGGCGCGCGGTCGGGCTCACGAGGGCGAGCGGCGCCAGCTCCTCGAGGTCGCCCTCCAGACCCATGTACAGGTCCTCCAGGTTCTCGCGCACGATCGCGAAGTCGATGCCCTCGGGGCGCGCGAGCGGGCTCTGACAACCGGGGAACCAGCGGGCGGGGCGCACGTTCGCGAAGGTCTGGCGGCCCCAGCGCAGGTAGAACAGGGCGGGCGCGCTCTTGCCGCTGGTGGCGCCGAACAAGGTCGCGTCCGAGGCGTCGATCGCGGCGCGCGCGGCGTCGGGGAAAAGCGAGCCGTGCGCCTCGAGCCCCGCCTCGCCGACGGCCGGCCAGACCCACTCGATCGGCAGGCCGAGCCGATCGACCAGTGCCACGGTCGGGTGGAACGCCTCGGGCGCTGCGTCCTCACCGGCAATCGCGACGATTTGCCGAGGTGCCATCTAGGCGGCCAGCCCGAAGGCGAGTGCGGCGTTGTCCCAGAAGATGCGCCGCTTGCTCTCCCTGGGAATCGGCTGCTCGGCCAGGCTCTTCATGCCCCACGGCCAGGTGCCGTCCGGGTGCGGGTAGTCCGTGTTGAACAGCAGGTTCCGGTCGCCCACCAGCTCGACCGCCGCCGGCAGGGTCCGCTCGTCGCCGCGCGCGGCCACGAAGAAGTTGCGCAGGAAGTACTCGGTGGGGCGCAGGCGCAGCTCCGGGTGCTCCGCGTTGCCCGAGAAGTCGACGTGCTGCTCCATGCGCTGCAGCCAGTACGGCAGCCAGCCGGCGTCCGCCTCGACGTGCACGATGCGCAGCTCCGGGAAACGCTCGACGACCCCGAACCAGATCAGGCTCATCATGGCGACCATCGCCTCGAACGGGTGCGCGACGATGTGACCCGAGGTGTGCGTATCCATGCGCTCGCCAAAAGACGGCAGGCGTGGCGAGCCGGAGTCGTGCAGGCAGAGCGGGCGGCCCAGCGCCTCGATACCGGCCCACACGGGGTCGTAGTCGGGGTGGTGCAGGTTCCGGCCGCGCACCGGGTTCGGCCGCACGTAGAACGCGACGGCGCCGCGCCCCGCTGCGCGGCGCGCCTCCTCGAGAGCCAGCGCCGGTTCCTGCAGCGGCAGCATCGCAGCCCAGCGGATGCGCTCGGGCGCGGCGCTGGCGTACTCAGCGCTCCAGTCGTTGTAGGCCCGGCAGCAGGCCGCGAGCAGCTCCGGGTCGCGGAACTCGCGGCCGAGCAGCTGTCCGCCCACCGTGGGATACAGCACCTGCACGTCGACGCCCTCATCGTCCATGTCCTGGAGCCGGCTCGCGGGGCTGAAGCGCGCCTCGGCTGCGCGCGAGAAGCGCTGCATGCCCTTGTGCAGCGCGGCCAGGAACTCCGGCGAGGCCATCGGGTACTTGCCCTCTTCGGCCGTCAGCGGCTCATCTTCCACCACCATCGTGCGCCTGCCGCCGACCTGCTCGGCGCGCGGCTCGCGGCCGTGGAACTGCGCATCGATGTAGTCGCGCCAGATCGCCGCGGGCTCCATCTGGTGGCAATCGACGTCGGCGATCCGCAGGCCGTCTCGCATGGCTGACCTCCCGGCGCCGTCATTGTACTCTCCCGGCCCGACGGGAGGATCGTGGACCCCAAGCTGATCTATTGGACTGCGGCCTGGCTCAACATGCTGGTGATCATGGGGCTCGCGTGGTCCGGGATCCGCCGCATCCGGCGCGGACAGGTGGCGGCGCACCGCCGGCGCATGCTGGGCGCGGCCAGCCTGGTGGCGGCTTTCCTGGGCTCCTACCTGCTGAAGCTCTTCTTCCTGGGGCGCGAGCAGCTGGGGCTCTGGGACCCCCTCTACGTGACCGTGCTGCGCGTGCACGAGCTGTGCATACTGGTCATGGTCGTGGCCGGAGGCACGGCGCTCGGCCTGGCGCTGCGCTTGCGGCTGGCCGAGGCGCGCGACGGCTCCCGCGCACCCGGCGATCCAGCGCGGCTGCCCGCCCGGCTGCGCCTGCACCGGCGCGCGGGACGCAGCGCGGTGGCTGCCGTGGTCGCCGGCTTGCTGACCGCGGGCGTGGTGCTCTACGGCATGTACGCGCGCGCCGGGCCGGCCTAGACAGGCTCGGCTCGCGTGACGGATCCCGC
>CAXMNF010000103.1:0-2806 GCA_964194645.1 uncultured Gammaproteobacteria bacterium | reverse complement strand
GAAGCTGCAGCTCAATGCGGTCGCCTACTACAGCCTGGTTCACATCGTCGCGTTCGGCGCCCTGGGGAGCGTGATGTCGTTCCTGGTCCACGAGGTCGAGCTGCACGCGCGGCATCCCATCGTGGTGCTGTTCGTGCTCTTCGTGGTCCTGGAGGTGAGCTTCTTCTTCCTGGCCCCCCTGGCGCTCCCCGGCGTGATCGCGAGGCTGGGCCTCGGGCGCGTGGCTGGCGCGAACCTGCTGGCCGCCGCCATGATCGCGATGTTCTTCGTGTTCTCCCACCGTCCGGAGGCGTGGGAGAGGCTCAAGCGCGCCGCCCGCATCCCATCCAAGGCCGCCTGAGAGACCACACCTAGGAACGCACCCACTCCGACGGCGTGCTCGCCCCCGAGGGAAGACTCCGGCGCCGCGTGAGATTCGAGCGCCCCACGTAGCGCGCTTCGCCGCGGTGGCGGCGCCACCAGGCCTTGGCACGCTCCAGGAACTCGGCGCGCCGCAGCTCGAGCGGCGGGTGGGAGCGCACGTAGTCGCGCAGCGGGTCCACGCGCTGCGACTGCACCTCGCCCTGGCTCCGCGCGTGTGCGAGCAGGCTGTCGAAGGCGCGCGCCTGTCCACGCGGATCGTAGGAGCCGTGCTCCATCCAGGTGTAAGCGTACTGGTCCGCCTCGTCCTCCTGGGTCTTGCTGAATGTGTGGCGCAGCAGCAGCGCGTAGCCAAGATCCGCGATCCTGCCCAGGGTCGCGTGCTCGCCCTTGCGCGCGAGTAGCTCGAGCTTCACGGCCGAAAAACAGTGGCCGAGCTCCACGTGCGCCAGCTCGTGGGCCAACACAGCAGCAAGCTCGGCCTCGGAGCGCAGGGTGCGCAGCAGGCCGCGCGTCACCACGATCGTGCCCCCCGGCAGGGCGAATGCGTTCGGCGTGTAGTCATCCGCGACGTAGGCCCGGTAGTCGAACGGGCGGCTCGCCCCCCGGGCGATCTCGGCCAGCAGCTCGTTCACGTAGCGGAACTCCAGATCGTACGGGTTGGCCTGCGCCTCGTAACGCTCGCGCAGCAGCAGACCCAGCTCGCTCTCGTCGATCTCATCGACGGGCAGCACCCGTCCCGCCAGCCGGTCGAGCGACTGCAGCGGCCCGCCCAACAGGCGGAAGGCGGGCACCAGGCTGGAGCCGAGCGGCGTTTCGAGGCCGACGCTGGCCAGGCCGATCGACAAGAGCAGCCCGGACGCGAGGAGTGCGCCGAATGCCAGCATCCGGGGCCTCACTCGAAGCGGCTCCGGAAGCGCGCGTAGATCGAGTTCATGCCGAGCATTAGCACGCCCACTCCGAGGAAGACGAGTCCGCGCATCAAGGTGCCGCTCTGTTCCAGGTCGTACAGCACCAGCCGCACCAGGCAGGCCGCGAGGGCGACCAGCGCGAGCCGGCGGAAGTGGTTCTCGCGCAGCAGTGCGGCGAGCGCGAACACCACGAAGGCCTCGCTCGCCCAGAGCAGTGTGAGCAGCGCCTTGTCGAAGCGCCAGTACAGGAAGACCGCCACGCAGGCGAAGATCGGCGTGTAGATCCAGAGCGTCCGGTGCCGCGCCACGCGCTGGGACAGGCGATCCAGCCAGGTGAGTTCCACCGGAAAGCCCAGACCCGACAGCTCGAGCCGCGGGTGCTCGCGCACGATGAAGCCCACCTGGAGAGCGATCGCGGCCAGGCCGGCCGTCGCGGGCTGGTCGTACCAGAGCGGCGACGGTGTTTCAACCAGGCTCGTAACGGCCATCAGGTCCAGGCCCGACGCCCAGAAGAAGACCAACGCCCAGAAGCGCAGCCGGTCCGCAGCGGGCAGGCCGCTCGCGATGGGCAAGACAAGCGCCAGCGCGCCCCAGGCGGCGGGCCGCCAGATCGCGTCACAGCCCACGCTCACCGCGACGGCCAGCAGCAACAGCGACGCCTCCAGGAAGTACGGCTGCACGCGCGTCCAGCTGGGCAGCCCGGACAAGGCACCGGCCGGCGGACAGCGCCACCAGTACGCCAAGCAGGCCAGCGCGAACGCCTCGATCCACATGCGTGCCGGCAGCGGACCCAGGTAGGCCGCGCTCTGCAGCCCGACCAGCAGGTACGCAGCGCCGAAGCACAGCAGATAGCCGTAGCCCAACAGGAGCAGCGCCGCGGCGTCCCGGGCGGTCGCGCGCTGCGCCACCTCGAGCGCGACGAGCGACAGGCACAGCCAGGCCACGCCGGGTAGCAGCGACGAGGCCGGCTCGAAGAGCACGTAGGCAGCCAGCGCCAGGTCCGCTCCGGCCAGGTACACGCCCAGACCGGCCAGGCGGCGGCCCCAGGGCTCGCCGCGCGCCACCACGCGCGCGAACGCGGCCGCCACCAGCAAGAGCCCCAGCGACGCGGCGGACTCGCGGTAGCCCAGGGGCTCGAACAGGCAGACGAACCAGAACGTGCCGTGCGCGACGAGCAAGGCGAGGGACGCGCCAATCGCCAGGCCCGAGGAACCGCTGATCCGCGACGCGGCGACCGCCGCGCACACCGCTCCGGCTGCGATCACGGGCCCCCAGACCAGATCGCTGGCGAGCGGGAAGGCACAGGCCAGCAGCGCGCCGATCGCCACACCGAGCAGCGAGACCTCGCCGTGGCCGCTGCCGCGGCTCAGCGGGCGCACGAACTCGGTGCGGATGTACTCGCCCACCTGCCCCCACACCCCGAGCGAGTCGAAGGCCTCGCCGCGGGCGCGCACGAACCAGTGGTGGCGCACCATCCCCACTGCGCCCGCCAGCAGCAGCAGCAGCACATCCTGGCTGCGCTCCACGGCCGGCGC
>CAXMNF010000102.1:0-6403 GCA_964194645.1 uncultured Gammaproteobacteria bacterium | reverse complement strand
TCGCCGAGCTGCACGATCTGCTCGACTTCGACTCGGGCGCAAAGGTGACCGGCCAGAAATTCTACTTCCTGAAGAACGAGTTGGTGCTGCTCGAGCAGGCCCTGGTGCGCTACGCCCTGGACCAGCTGAGGGCGCGCGGCTTTACCTTGTTCCAGACACCCGACCTGGCCCGCACCGAGGTGGCCGACGGGCTGGGCTTCAACCCGCGCGGGGCCGAGACGAACATCTACTCGCTCGATGGGCACGACCTGGTGCTGGTCGGCACGGCAGAGATCACCTTGGGCGGCCTACACATGGACGAGATCCTCGAGGCAGAGCGCCTGCCGCTGCGCTATTGCGGCCTGTCGCACTGCTTCCGCGTGGAGGCCGGCGCGGCCGGACGCGCCGGCAAGGGGCTGTACCGGGTGCACCAGTTCACGAAGGTCGAGATGTTCGTGTTCTGCCACCCGGACGAAGGCGCGGCCTTGCACGAGGAGCTGCTGGGCATCGAGGAGGAGCTCTTTCGTGGCCTCGAGATCCCGTTCCGCGTGGTGGACGTGTGCACCGGCGACCTGGGCGCGCCCGCCTACCGCAAGTACGACCTCGAGGCCTGGATGCCGGGCCGCGGCGAGGGCGGAGCCTGGGGCGAGATCACCAGTACCTCGAACTGCACCGACTATCAGGCGCGCCGCCTGAACGTGCGCTTCCGCGACCCGGAGACCAAGAAGACCCGCTTCGTGCACATGCTGAACGGCACGGCCGTGTCGCTGGCGCGTGCGCTGCTCACGGTGCTGGAGATCCACCAGCGCGAGGACGGGTCGGTCGAGATCCCCAAGGCGCTGCGCAAGTACACGGGGTTCGACCGGATCGGATGAGCGCCGAGCCCCGCCTGGTTCTCGGCACCGCCGGTCACATCGACCACGGCAAGACCTCGCTGATCAAGGCGCTGACAGGCATCGACTGCGACCGCCTTCCCGAAGAGCGCGAGCGCGGCATCACCATCGAGCTCGGCTTCGCCCCACTCACCCTGCCCTCGGGCCGCCGGCTCGGCGTGGTGGACGTACCGGGCCACGAGCGGCTGGTGCGCACCATGGTGGCGGGCGCGACTGGCATCGACCTTGTGCTCTTCGTAGTCGCGGCGGACGAGGGGATCATGCCGCAGAGCCGCGAGCACCTGGCGATCTGCGAGCTGCTCGGCGTAGACCACGGGGTCGTGGCGCTCACCAAGATCGACGCGGTAGACGCCGAGCTGGCCGAGCTCGCGCGGCTCGATGTCGAGGAGCAGCTCGCTGCCACGAGCCTGGCCGGCGCGCCCGTCGTCCCCGTCTCGGCGCGCAGCGGCGCGGGGCTGGGCGAACTCTGTGCGGCGCTCGAGCGGATTGCGGGTGAGGCTGCACCGCGCAGCGCGCGCGACGGACCGGCCTGGCTGCCGGTCGACCGGGTGTTCACCATGAAGGGCTTCGGCACGGTCGTGACCGGAACGCTGCGCGGTGCCGCGTTCGAGGAGGGCGCACCGGTCGAGGTGTGGCCGGAGCGGCCCGGCGAGCCGTTCCCGGCGCGAATCCGCGGCCTGCAGGTGCACGGCGAGCCCACCGCCAAGGCGCTGCCGGGCTCGCGCTGCGCGATCAACCTGCAGGGCGTGGAGCTGGCGGCGGTGCCGCGCGGTTCCCTGGTCGCGTCGCCCGGCCGCCTGGCGTACCGGCGCCGCGTGGACACGGAGTTGGTAATGCTCGGCCACGCGCCCAAGCTCGAGAGCGGCAGCCGCTGGACGGTCCACCTGGGCACGACCGAGCGCAGCGCGCGGATCCGGACGCTGGGGCGCGAGGCGTTGGGTCCCGGCGAGCGCGGCTTCGCAGAGCTGCGCTTCGACGTGCCGCTCGCGGTGCTCGAAGGCGAGCGGTTCATCGTGCGCGGCTTCAGCCGCCTGCCCGACGCGGGCTGGACGGTCGGCGGCGGACGCGTGCTCGACGCGGCGCCGCAAGCCGGGCGCAGGCCCCTGGCCGAGCGCCTGGCCGACCTGGAAGCCATGGCGCAGGGCGCACCCGACCTGGCACTCGCCGCGCGCCTGCGTCGCGCGCGAGAGCCGGGCCTTACCGAGGCCGAATTGCTGCGCCAGGTGCTCTCGCTCGAAGGGATCGCTGGCGTGCGTGCGGGTTCCGACCGTTGGATCGACGCGAGCGCCTTCGACGGCCTGGTCGACGCCTGCGTCGCGGCGGTGGCCGAACACCACCGCGCGCAGCCCGAGGACCCCGGCGCGGGCCTGGCCGCAGTAGAAACCCGGCTGGCGCGGCGCATCCCCGAGGAAGTGCTGCGCGCGGCACTCGAGGCAGCGGTCGAGCGTGGGGAACTCGTCCCGGGCGCCAGCGGCTACTGCACGCCCGGTCACAGCGCACACGCCGCCGATCCAGAACTGGCCCGGCGCGCACTCGAACGACTCGCGCAGGCCGGCCTGGCGCCCGAAGCACTCGAACCGCTGGCAAAGTCGCTCGGCTGCGACGCCGCCGCGCTGCGCCCGGTGGCCGATCACCTGGTGCGCGAGGGCCGCCTGGTGCGCGTGGCGCCGGGCCTCTACTTCGCACGCGGCCCGATCGACGGCCTGCGCGAACGCGTCACCAGCTACCTGCGCGAGCACGGCGAGATCGACCCGCCCACCTACAAGACCCTCACCGGGCAGACGCGCAAGTTCACGGTGCCGCTCATGGAGTTCTTCGACACCGAGAAGCTGACCGTGCGCCGCGGAAACCTGCGCGTGCTGCGCGGCTAGGGCGCTAGCGCATCAGCCACAGGCAGCCGGCACCGGTCGCGGCCATTGCCACCAGGCTGGGGCCCACCCGCAAGACGATCGGCCCGGGCGCGACCGCAGCCAGCAAGCCGAGCTTCGCGAGTGTGGTCGAAACCACCACGACGACCACGCCGATCGCCGCCGTGTCGGCGCTGATCCGCGCGTCCACCGCCAGGCGCGCAAGAGATAGGCTCGGCGCGTCCGCCCCCGGCACGGCGCCCAGCGCCGCGAGCAGGTAGATCGCGCCGTGGTCCAGTCGCTGCTCGGCCAGGTGGATCAGCACCAACACGGTTGCGTAGATCGCCGCAAAGGTCAGTGCGACGCGCAAGGTGAGAGGGTTCTCGACGGCGGGGGTTTCGGCGCGGGCCCCCTCGGGACGGTGGCGCAGAGCGACCAGGGTCAGTCCGACCAGCGCCATCGCGCCCAGCGCCGGCGCAACCCTCGGCAGCAGGGCCGGATTCACGACCAGCAACATGATCGCGACGCGCGCGTAGGTGGCGGAGGCCGCCAGCGCGATCAAGGCCTCGAACGGCTGCGTCTCGCTTCGCGAGCGCGCCTCGCGCGCGTAGGCGAGCGTTGCGGCGGTGCTGGACACCAGACCGGCCAGCAGGCCGATCAGCACGTGCCCGGAGGTTCCCACCCGGAATCGCATCAGCGCGTAGCCCGCGAACGAGATGCCGGAGATCAGCACCACCATGCGCCACACGTCGCGCGGCAGCAGCACCCCGTCGAAGATCGCGAGCGGCTCTCGAGGCAGCAACGGGAACACGATCAAGGTGATCACCAGGAAGCGGATCAGGATCTCCATGTCGGCCGGCGAGAGCAGATCGGCCGCGCGGTGCAGGGTGCGCTTGGAGCGCAGCAGCGCGACCATCGCCACGGTCACGACGGTGGCGACCTGGAGCTGCTCGGCCTGCGCCAGCACACCCACGGCAAAGGTGCAGATGCTCGCGATTTCGGTCGTGTAGCCGACGTCCTCGCGCGACGCGACCTGGTGGCGGTAGCGCAACACCAGGAAAGCGACGCTCGCCGCAAATAGCGCCACGGCGATCCAGGGGCCGAGCTGGGCCGCAAGCAGGACCGAGAGCGCGCCCACCAGCGCGGTGAACGCGAAGGTGCGGACGCCGGGGAAGTCCTTCTCGTCGGGCCGCTCGCCCTCGGCCACCTGGCGCTCCAGGCCCACCAGGGCGCCGAGCAGCAGCGCGGCGAAGGTGTGCAGAACGATGCGTGTGACTTCGGGAATCAAGCGGCCCCCCGCAAGCGCCATCGACTGTAACCCCGCCCGGGTGGAGCCGCTTCCATCGTGGGCGTCGGACGGGTACGCTCACGCCATGCTCGACCCATCGATCAAGTACCAGGAGATTCGCGCCAACGGATTGCGCTTTCACGTGGCCACCTGCGGCGAGGGCGAGCGCCTCGCGCTCTTGCTGCACGGCTTTCCGGAGCTGTCGATCTCGTGGCGCTACCAGCTTCCGCTATTGGCGCGCCTGGGCTATCGCGTCTGGGCACCCGACCTGCGCGGCTACGGCGGAAGCGACCGACCGGCGAAGCTGGCCGACTACGCGCTGGAGGAGCTGCTCGCCGACGTGGCGGGCCTGGTCGACGCGGCCGCGCCGTCCGAGACTTTGCTGGCCGGGCACGACTGGGGCGCCATCCTCGCCTGGTTCTTCGCGACCCGGCAGCTGCGGCCACTCGACCGGCTGGTGATCATGAACGTGCCGCATCCGGAGCTGTTCCGGAAGAACATGAACTTGCGCCAGGCCCTGCGCTCCTGGTACGCGTTCTTCTTCCAGATCCCCTGGCTCCCGGAGAAACTGCTTGGACTGGCTGGAGCACGCGCGATCGGCGAGGCGTTCCGCGGCTCGGCCGTGCACAAGGAGCGCTTCCCGGAAGAAGTGCTGGAGGCCTACCGCGCGGCCGCTCGACAGCCGGGCGCGCTCACCGCCATGCTCAACTACTACCGCGCCGTGATGCGCGGCGGCGGTGCGCGCCGCCAGCAGAAGCTCGGCTTCCCGATGATCGAGACGCCCACCTTGATGCTCTGGGGCGAGCAGGACGTGGCGCTGGGCAAGGAGTTGACCTACGGCACCGAGAGCCAGGTGCGCGACTTGACGCTGCGCTACCTGCCCGACGCGTCGCACTGGGTCCAGCAGGACGCGCCCGAGACCGTAAACGCGATGCTAGAGGCGTGGCTCGCCGGCCGCGCCGTGCCCGAGGCCGACGAGCTAGGGAAATAGCGAGGCCACGGCCGCGCGCGCGCTGCCGATCAGGTCCACCGGAGCGGCGCTGGCGATGAACACATCCTGCGGTACCAGGCCGAGCAGCAGTACGGCCGCGGCACAGGCGAACACCACCAGGCCCTGCATCGAGCTCGCCGACACCTCGGCCAGCGCGTTGCTTTCGGGCTCGCGCATGTACATCACGACCGGAACCCGCAGGTAGTAGGCCAGCGAGACCGCGCTGTTGATCACCGCGATCACCGCCAGCACGATCAGCGACGTGTCGCCGATCGCGGTGCCGTGGCTCACCGCAGCCATGAAGAGCTGCACCTTGCCCATGAAGCCGCCGGTGCCCGGGATGCCCGCCAGCGCGAACATGCAGAGCGCCATCGCGGCGGCCAGCGCCGGGCGCGTCGCGTTCAACCCGGACAGGTCGTCGATGAGCAGCGGCTCCTCGCCGCGACTCGCCAGGTTCGCGAGCACACTGAAGGCGCCGATCGTCATGAAGGTGTAGGCGAGCAGGTAGAAGAGCACCCCCGAGTACCCTTCGGCCGTGCCCACCACCAGCCCCACCAGCATGTAGCCCGCGTGGGCGATGCTCGAGTAGGCGAGCATGCGTTTGGTGTTGCGCTGGATCAGCGCCATCACGTTTCCGACGGTCATGCTGAGCACAGCCATCGACCAGAGCACCCAGTAGAACACCTCGGCGCTCGGCTGCAGCGCCAGCGAAAACACCCGGATCAGCGCGCCGAAGCCCGCGACCTTGACGGCCGTGGCCATGAAGCCCGTCACGTTGGTCGGCGCGCCCTCGTACACGTCGGGCGCCCACTGGTGGAACGGGACCGACGAGATCTTGAAGCCGAGTCCCACCAGTACAAGCCCCGCGCCGAGCAGGGCGATCGGGCTCTCCGGGTCGAAGCCCGCGGCGATGCCGGCCAGGTCGACGGTGCCCGTGCTGCCATAGAGCAGCGCGCAGCCGTAGAGCAGCACGGCCGAGGCGAACGCTCCGATCAGGAAGTACTTGAGCGCCGCCTCGTTCGAGCGCAGCGAGCTGCGCTGCAGGCCGGCCAGCGCGTAGACCGGGATGGTCATCATCTCGAGCGCCAGGAAGAGCATCACCAGGTCGCTGGCGGCGACCAGGAACATCATGCCCAGCACCGACGACAGCAGCAGCGCGTAGAACTCGCCGTGGTTGATGCCGAGCGCGGCCAGGTAGCGGCCCGAGACCAGCGCGGTCAGGATCGCGGCGATCAGCACGATCGCGTTCAGGAAGTGCGTGACACCGTCGAGCAGCACGGTCGGGTGGCCCGGGTTGAACACACGCATCTGGCCACCGAAGGCGTCGAGCGTGGAGATCAGCGCAAAGCCCAGGATCGCCGCGCTGACCAGCGACATCCAGGTGCCGGCCAGCTCGCGCGTGACC
>CAXMNF010000101.1:0-2258 GCA_964194645.1 uncultured Gammaproteobacteria bacterium | reverse complement strand
TCGGATTTCCTCGAGCACCGTATCGAGGATCTCGAGAAGGCCGCGCTCGACACGCCGATCCCGGGGCTCCGGCTGATCGCGGGCACGCTCGGTCACACGGGCACGGCCGAGGCCACGCAAGAGCAGCGGGTCGAGCTGCTGGCGAGGGTCCGAGAGCTCTCGGCCGACCTGGTGATCCTGGACCTCGCCGCGGGCATGGACCGAGCCTGCATCGATTTCTTCCTGGAGGCCGACGAGAGTGTGCTGGTCACCACCCCGGAACCGACCGCGGTGGAGAACGCCTACAGCTTCCTGCGCGCGGCGTTCTTCCGCCGACTTGCGGACGCGATGCGCACCTCGCCCGTGCGCGACCTGGTGCGCGAAGCGATGAACACCCGCAACGACCGGGGCATCCGCAGCCCGGCGGACCTGCTGGAACAGATCGAACAGATCGATGCGGACGAGTGCGCGCGCTTCCGGGAGATGCTCGAGCAGTTCCGGCCGCGCCTGATCGTGAACCAGGTACGCAACGCGGAGGAGGTCAAGATGGGCTTCTCGGTGCGCTCGGTGTGCCGCAAGTACTTCGGCCTCGAGGTCGACTACGTGGGTTACATCAACTACGACGACCAGGTGTGGCGCTCGATCAAGGAGCGCCGCCCCGTCGTGATCGCCTACCCACAGTCGGATAGCGCCCTCTACGTGCGACAGATCGCAAAGAAGATGCTGCGCTAGGACGACCATGGAGCAGAACTTCTACGAGATCCTCGAGATCCCGGGCGACGCGAACGAGCAGCGCATCGAGCGCGCCTATCGGATCGCCCGCTCGACCTACCAGCCGGCCTCGCCGGCCACCTACTCCATCTTCGACGACGCAGACAACGCCGACATCCTGCAGTGCATCGAAGAGGCGTATGCCGTGCTGTCCGACCCGCGGCTGCGTCGCGAATACGACGCGCGGCTGCGCCGCGAGGCCGATCCGCAGCCGCGGCCGCCCGTGCTGCCGCCGGCCTCCGTCCTGCCCCCGCCCCCGTCCCCAGTAGCGGCCGCGCCGTCCCCTGCGGCAATGCCGTTCCCAGCGGCAACGCCGTCCGCGCCGCAGCCCGTGGTCGTGCCGGCCTCGGTCGACCCGCGGCCCTGGCGCACGAGCGAGCCCGGAGCGAGCCAGCCGCTCGAGTCGGCGGGGCCCCTCGCGGACGAGCCGGTCGCCAGCGTGCGGATCGAGGGCGAGAGCCGGCCGGTGGCGGGCTCGATCGTCTGGGAGGAGGACGAAGACGAGCACGAGCCGGCCGTGAGCGCCTCGCTGGCGCTCGACTCGGCCAGCCCCGGGGAGGTGCCCGAGCCGCTCGAACTCGACCTTGCCAGCGACGAGCCCGAGCCCGAGCTCGAGTCTGAGTTCGAGCCGGAACCCGAGCCGCCGAGCCCGCTCGAGGAGCTGGTCGAGCTCGAGGACGGCGTGTTCGGCGGCCGCGCGCTGCGCAACGCCCGTCTCAATCTGGGGATCGAGCTCGACGAGATCGCCGCGGCGACGAAGATCGACGAGCGGTACCTGCGCCTGATCGAGGCCAATCAGTTCTCGGAGCTCCCTGCCCCTGTCTACCTGCGCGGCTTCCTGCGCGAGTTCGCCAAGGCGCTGCGCCTCGAGCCGGGCCTTGTCGTCGACAGCTACATGAAGCAGGCCGAGGAGATCCGGGGGAGGCGTTAGCCGTTGGCGAAGATCACCGATCCCTGGCGCGCGCGGCGTCTGGCGCGGGTGCTTTTCTCGGACATCGCGTACTACGCCGGGGATCAGCTGCGCATCGGGATCGAAAAGGACGACCTGATCCCGCGGTTGTCGCGCGAGATCGAGCAGGGCCACACCTGGTTCCGCGCGCAGGTCGACCTGCCCGAGGCCGAGCAGATCTTCAACTACGCGCTGGTCGACGTCCTGGTGTACGGCAGCCGCAGGATCGTCTCTCACATCTGGTGAGCTTCTCGTTTCGCGCCGACGGCTCGCTCGCCGGGCGGCGCATCGACCAGGCGGTTGCAGAGCGGCGCCCGGAGCTGTCCCGCGCACAGGTGCAGCGCCTGCTCGAGCAGGGCGCGATCACCGTGGCGGGGCGCACCGTGAAGCCGGCGGCGCGCCTGCGCGAAGGCGACCTGGTGCGCGGCCAGATCCCGGAGCCGGAGCCCGATCGGCTCGAAGCTGAGCCCCTGCCGCTCGAGGTCGTGTACGAGGACCCGCACCTGATCGTGATCGACAAGCCGGCGGGTCTGGTCGTACACCCGGCGCCCGGACACCG
>CAXMNF010000100.1:0-4449 GCA_964194645.1 uncultured Gammaproteobacteria bacterium | reverse complement strand
CGGGCGCTGCGCCGCCAGCGCGCGCGGCCGCGAGTTCGGCGTGGCGCGCCGCATCACGCTGTCGCCAGCCGGCCGCGAGCACCCGCTCTACCACGGCAAGCCCGCCGAGTTCGACGCGCTCAGCAGCCACGCAGACGAAGTGTGCGAGCTGCCCGAAGGCGCGCAGCTGCTCGCCTCGAACGACTGGAGTCGCGTGCAAGCCGTGGCGGTGTCGCACGAGGCGGCTTCGTTCTGGGCGGTCCAGTATCACCCGGAGTACGATCTGGCCGAGGTCGCGGCGCTTGCACGGCTGCGCCGAGACGAGCTGGTGGCCCAGGGTGCCTTCGCGGACGCCCCGACCGCCGATGCCTGGATCGCCGACCTGGACGCGCTGCACGCCGACCCGGGGCGGCGCGACCTGGCGGAGCGGCTCGAGCTCGGGCCCGGCGTGTGCGACGCCGGGTTGCGGACGCTCGAGGTGCGCAACTGGATCGAACGGGCCGTACGGCCGGGCGCCGGCCGCTAGCGGCGCAGGGACGCACCCTTGGCGTGCGTCTTGCGCGTGTTTCTGCGCCGCCCTCGAGCTTTGCCTTTGCAGGCGCCTTGGGCCGAGCGGTAGACTCGAGCCGTGCTGGCCACCGGACTTCGCGCAGTGCAGCTCGCCCTGTTGGGCCTGGTCCTCTACCTGGTCTCGACGGCGGCGTCGCCTCTGGACAGCGCGAGCCCGGCGCCGCGCGCCGAGCTGCCTCGGGTTCCCGCGCCGGCGCCCGCAACGCCCGACGCCAACCGCTATGCGGTGATCAGTGAGCGGAACCTGTTCGAGACGCGCGACCAGCCGGTCGCGGTCGAGCCGGCCGAGGAGCAGCTTCAAGAGACTGGCCTTGGCCTGCGCTTGCTCGGTACCACTGTGTCCAAGACTCCGGAGCGTTCCGTGGCGAGCGTCGAAGACGTGGCTCGAAACGAGACGCTGGCGCTGCGCATCGACGACACGGCCGCCGGGGCGAAACTGGTGCGGATCGAACGTGGCCGGATCGTGCTCGACAACGGGGGCGTGCTCGAGTGGCTGTTGCTCGCAGACGACCAGGGCGCAGCGGGCTCCGCGGCGAACGCCACGCCTGGACGCCCTGCGGTGCGCACTGCGCGAAGCGCAGCGGGCGGCGTGTCGCGGCCGCCGACCCCCGGCGCTGCCTCGCTCGGACGAGCTGTGTCGGGCGGCAGCGCGTCGGCGCCGTCGCACCGCACGGGCGGTTCTTCGGCGGGCAGGGGCGCGGCCGGCGGAGCAGTGGCCGGGGCCGGTGGCAAGCCAGGTGCCGTGCAGTCAGCGCGTTCCGGTCGCAGCGACTCGGACTTCGCGAGCAGCGCGGTGATCGTCGAGGCCGACGGCGGAGCTCCCCCGCAGCCCGACCGGCCCGCCACGCCCGAGAACAACCAGGCTGATCCACACAGAGTCGCGAGCGTACTGCAAACCGCGGTGGGTACCAACGGGCTCGACTTGCAGGCGGGCGAGTTGATCGTCGCCATGGACGGCCAGAACGTCACCAGCCCCGCCGGCATCGAGGAGGCCATGCGCAGCTTCTTCGCATCCGGCAGGACCACGCTCACGATCATCGCCGTCGACGGCTCCACGCGCAGCCTGCTGCTCACGGTGGCCATCGGCGGCCCCGCTCGATAGCGGTCCGCCCGGATCGGGGCGGCTCAGGATCGCAGCGACGCGATCACGTTGCGGACCTCTTCATCGTGATCGGAAGTCTCCGGGACCGGGAAGGTGATGTGGGTCGCGAGATCGCGATAGCGATCGACGAGCAGGGCGGCGATCTGGCCGTAGGGGGCGCAGGGGACCATGGTGTCGAGGAGCTCGTCGGGGATCAGTGGGGGGAGCTCGGACCAGCGGCCCTCCCGCGAGAGGGCGTGGAGGCGTTCGCCGAGTTCGCCGCTGCCGTAGATCTCGAGCGCCGGCCAATAGGCCGGGGTCGAGTAGAGGAAGGCGAAGAGCTCGCGCGTCTGCTCGCGGGCCTGCTGGGCAGCTTCGGCGGTCGGTCCCGTCGCGAGCAGGCCCGCGGCCATGCGTGTCACGTCGTCGAGCGAGCGTCCCGCACGCATGGCTCCACGCTCGAGCGCGGGGACTGCGAGCTCGCGGAGCCCGCGCGCCGCACTGTGCGTCGGATGGCTCATGTGACCATCGGCCACCTCGCCGGCCAGCGCGGTCATCGCCGGCCCCACGGCGCCGAGATGGATGGGCGGCGCGGGGTGCCCGATCGGGCCCGGGTTGAAGAAGGGCTGAAGCCGTGTGAAGCGGTAGTGCTCACCCTCGAAGTGCAGCGGCGTTCCCTGCTCGAAGCAGGCGAAGATCGCGCGCAGCGCCTGAATGTACTCGCGCATGCGCGGAACCGGTGAGGTCCAATCCGTCGAGTAGCGCGCCACGATGTTTCCGCGCACCTGGCTGCCGAGGCCGAGCTCGAAGCGGCCGCGCGAGGCGGCCTGGAGGTCCCAGGCCGCGAGCGCGACCACCATCGGGCTGCGCGGGAAGGCGACCAGCACGCTGGTCGCCACCTTCAGGCGCGTGGTCGCGCGCAGGGCCTCGTGTGCCAGGAGCAGGCAATCGTGTACGGCTTCGGCGACGCAGAGCCCGTCGTAGCCCAGGGCCTCGACCCGGCGCGCGTAGGCCGCGACCTCGGCGAGCGGGGTGCGCTGGTCCATTCCGGCGTAGACCTGCACGGCTGCGGGCTCCTCTCGATGGGGGTACGCCTCGGGCTACATCATCGGCAGTGCGAAGCCGTCCTCGATGGGGCTCTTGTCTGCGAAGAACGGGCCCAGCACCTTCTGCAGCTCATCGACGCTCCAAGCCACTTTGTTCTCGTGGTCCAGCGCAGCGATCGGTGGGCTGAACACGCGAATGTGCTTGCCCCACAGCTGGATCAGCTGACCGGACACCTTGGCGCTGTGTGGGGAGGCCAGCCAGGCAACCAGCGGTCCGATGTGCTCGGGCGCAAAGTTGTCGAAGCTGCCGTCTTCCGGCTCCGCGAAGATGCTGGCCCACGGCCCCGACATGGTCATGCGCGTGCGGGCGCGCGGCAGGATCACGTTGGCCGTGGCTCCGAAGCGCTGGGCTTCCCGCGCAACCGACAGGGTCAGGTGCGCGATCGCGGCCTTGGCTGCCACATAGTTGGGCTGCCCGAGGTTGCCCATCAGGAACGAGTCCGACGCGGTGCTGATCAGGCGTCCGTAGAGCGGCTCTCCGCCGGAGGCTTTCGACTGCTCGCGCCAGTAGTCCATGGTGTGCTTGATCATCGCGAAGTGGCCCTTCACGTGGACCCGCAGCACCGAGTCGAACTGGTCCTCGGTCATCTTCACGATCATGCCGTCGCGCTGGATGCCGGCGTTGTTCATCAGGATGTTGAGATCGCCAAAGCGGTCGACGGCGCTGCGCACGATTCGCCGCGCGTCGTCCCAGTTGGCCACGTCGCCGAAGGCCGCGACCGCCTTACCGCCCGCGGCCTCGATCTCAGCCACCACCGACTGCGCCGGATCGTCGCTCGAGCCGCTGCCTGCGAGGTCCACGCCGAGGTCGTTGACGACGACCGACGCGCCTTCGGCCGCCAGCGCGAGCGCCTCGATGCGACCCAGGCCGAGACCGGCTCCGGTGACGATGGCAACCTTTCCGTCGAGAATGCCCATCTTCCTCTCCTGCTAGCAGCGCTCGATCAGCGTGGCCGTGCCAATCGCGGATCCGCAGCACATGGTGATCAACGCCGTCGCCTTGTCGGTGCGCTCGAGCTCGTGCAAGGCCGTCACGATCAGGCGGGAGCCGGTGCAGCCCACCGGGTGGCCCAGCGCGATCGCACCGCCGTTCACGTTCACCTTCTCGGGGTCGATCGCCGGAAAGGCCTGCAGCCAGGAGAGCACCACCGCCGCGAAGGCCTCGTTGCACTCGAACAGGTCGACGCGGCCCAGGTCGAGGCCGTGCTTGTCGATCATGCGCTGCGTGGCGTCGATCGGGCCCTCGAGCAGCATGTAGGGATCGCAGCCGACGACGACGTCGTGCACGATGCGCGCCCGTGGCCGGAGGCCGAGCGCGCGCGCCCGCTCCGTGCTCATGTAGAGCAGGCCGGCGGCTCCGTCCGAGACCTGGGACGAGTTGCCGGGTGTGTGAATGCCCCCCTCCTCGACGGGCTTGAGCTGCGCCAGCCCCTCGAGCGTGCTCTCGCGGATGCCCTGGTCGCGCTCCACCCGCCGGATCTCGGCCGTGGGCTTCATGTCCGCGTCCAGCACGGGCGCGTCGATCGGCAGGATCTCGCGCTCGAAGCGGCCCTCGTCGCGGGCGCGCGCGGCCTTCTGCTGGGAGGCAAGCGCCAGGCGGTCGACGTCATTGCGGCCGATCCCGCGCTTCTGGGCGATGCGCTCGACGGCCTCGAACTGGGACATCGGCTCCTCCCAGGGGAACTCGGGCGGAATGAAGAAGCCGGGCCCGTT
>CAXMNF010000099.1:0-8722 GCA_964194645.1 uncultured Gammaproteobacteria bacterium | reverse complement strand
CCGGACGACGCGCTGCAGCTGGTCGCGCATACCGATCGGGAGATCGTCGACCTGCTGCTCGAGCGCGAGGACGAGCTCGACCTGGTGATCCCGCGCGGCGGCGAGGGCCTGATCCGGCGCGTCTCCGAGCTCTCGCGCATTCCAGTGATCAAGCACTACACCGGCGTGTGCCACGTGTACCTGGACGAGTCCGCCGACCCGAAGATGGCGCGCGACATCACGGTGAACTCGAAGTGCCAGCGCGCCGCCGTGTGCAACGCCGCCGAGACCTTGCTCGTGCACGCATCGCTCGCCGACACCTTGCTGCCCGACCTGATCGCCGAGCTCCAGGGTCTTGGGGTCGAAATTCGCGGCTGCGAGCGCAGCCAGGCGCGAGGCCGCGGCGTTCTACCCGCCAGCGAGGACGACTGGCGTGCCGAGTACCTGGCAATGATTCTGGCGGTGCGCGTGGTCGACTCGCTCGACCAGGCGATCGATCACATCCGGCGTTTCGGCTCGAACCACACCGAGACGATTGTGACCGACGACCTGCGGCGCGCGCGCGACTTCCTGCGCCGAGTGAACTCGAGCGCAGTCTTCGTGAACGCGAGCACGCGGCTCGCAGACGGCTACCAGTTCGGGCTGGGCGCCGAGGTGGGCGTGTCCACCACCAAGATGCACTGGTTCGGACCGATGGGACTGGAGGGCCTGACCACCCAGAAGTTCATCGCGTTCGGGGACGGTACCGTTCTCGAGTGAGTCTGGGCGTCCTCGGAGGCACGTTCGACCCGATCCACTGCGCGCACCTGCGTTTGGCGGAGAGCGCGCGCGAGGATCTGGGCCTGCAGCGCGTGCTGTTCGTGCCCGCCGCGCAACCAGCGCTGAAGCCGGCGGACGTCGCGCCCGCCGCGGATCGGCTCGAGATGCTGCGCCTGGCCACGGCCTCGAATCCGGCCTTCGAGGTGCTGGATCTGGAGATCCTCCGGGGTGGCATCAGCTACACGGTCGACACCCTGCGCGAGCTTGCCGCGCGCTTTCCCGGCGAGCGTTTCTGGTTCGTGATCGGCGCGGACGCCCTGGCCGAACTCGAGCGCTGGCGCGAGCCCGAGACCTTGTTCGAGCTGGCGAGCTTCGCGGTGGCGGCGCGGCCCGGCAGCGTCGGCGACCCCGCGGAACTGCTGCCGGCGCCCCTCGCGGCGCACTTCAGCCGCGGACCGGACGGGCTGCTGCACGAGAGCGGCAACGAGATCCGGGCGCTGGACTTCCCGGCGCTGGACATCTCCGCCACCGAGGTGCGGCGCCGCGTCGCTCGCGGAGCCTCGATCCGCTATCTGGTTCCCGATCCGGTTCTGGAATACATCGCGAAGCAGCGGCTCTACGAGGAGGCTCGTTGACGTCCAGAGAGAAGGCCCTCGCGCTGGCGACCGAGGTCGCGGGCAAGCAGGGCATGGACATCCAGATCCTCGACCTTCGAGAAGTGAGTTCGTTCACCGACTTCTTCGTGATCGCCACCGGTACGTCGAATCGCCACGTGCGCACCTTGGCCGACGCCACGGTGCAAAGCGCGCGCCAGCACGGCGAGCGCAAGCTCGGCATGGAGGGTGACCCGCCCGGCCGCTGGATCCTGGTCGACCTGGGCGACGTGGTCGTGCACCTTTTCGAGGCAAAGGCGCGCGAGTTCTACTCGCTGGAGCGCCTCTGGGACGAGGCCGCGCGCGTGGAGCTTCCCGAGGCCGAAGCGCTTGCAAGCAGGGCCGCGCCGTGAGCGGACCGGTCTGCCTGGTCGTGCTCGACGGCTTCGGCATCGGTGCCGGCGGCCCGGGCGACGCCATCGCCCTGGCCGAGACTCCCTTCTTCGAGCGCGCGGACCGCAGCTACAGCAGAGCGAAGCTCGAAACGTCGGGCCACGCCGTCGGCCTGCCCGACGGGCAGATGGGCAATTCCGAGGTCGGACACATGACGCTCGGCTCCGGCCGCGTCGTCGACCACGACCTGATCCGCATCCAGAAGGCGGTGGAGAGCGGTGAACTTCTGGCCAACCCCGTATTGGGCGAGACGCTCGATGCCGCGCAGCGCGCGGGCGGGCGCTTGCACCTGCTGGGTCTGATTTCCGGCGGAGGCGTGCACAGCTCGCTCGACCATCTGGAGGGGATCCTGGCCGCCTGCCAGGCGCGCGGCATCGCGCCGATCGTGCACGCGTTCACCGATGGCCGCGACACGCCACCGCAGAGCGCCCTGCGCTGGATCGTGCCGCTCGAGCGCCGCTGCCGCGAGCTCGGCGGCGAGATCGCGACGGTCTGCGGGCGCTACTTCGCGATGGATCGCGACGGGCGCTGGGACCGGATCGCCCGCGCCTACGCGGCGATCGTGTCGCGCACCGGCCACTCCGTGGCCAGCGCCGCCGAGGCGGTCGAGAAGAGCTACGCGCGCGGCGCCGGCGACGAGTTCGTCGAGCCCTCGGTGGTGGGCGATGCGCCCGCGCTCGCGAACGGCGACGCCCTGCTCTTCTTCAACTTCCGCGCGGACCGCGCCCGCGAGCTCACGAACGCGTTGGGCCGGCTGCAGCCGGACCGGCTCGGCGCCGAAGTGCTGGCTCTCCCGCGCGTAGAGCTGGCGCAACAGACCTGCATCACCTTGTACGACGAGTCGTTCGGGCTGCCGCTGATGTTTCCACCGGTCGAGGTGCCCGGGGTTCTGGGCGACCTGCTGGCCGGCGCCGGCCGGCGCCAGCTGCGCATCGCCGAGACCGAGAAGTACGCTCACGTGACCTACTTCTTCAACGGCGGCGTCGAGCCGCCTGCCGAAGGCGAGGCGCGCATCCTGGTGCCGTCACCGAGCGATGTGCCGACCTACGACCGCAAGCCGGAGATGAGTGCGATCCAGGTGACGGACGAGTTGCTCACAGCACTCGAGCGCGATTCCCCCGACTTCGTGCTGGTGAACTACGCGAACCCCGACATGGTGGGACACACTGGCGTGATCCCCGCCGCCGTGCGCGCGGTCGAGGTAGTGGACGCCTGTTTGGATCGCCTGTGCGCCGCGGTACTGGCGCGCGGCGGCAACCTGCTGATCAGCGCCGACCACGGCAACGTCGAGCAGCTCGTCGACGAGGCGACCGGTCAACCGCACACGGCGCACACCACGAATCCGGTGCCGATCTGGTGGGTCACCGATGACAGTGGCGGGCGCAGCCTGGTGGACGGGGGGCTGGCCGACGTGGCACCGACCCTCTGCGAGCTGCTGGGTCTTGCACCGTCGCCCGAGATGACCGGTCGAAGCCTGCTCGAGTGCGCGCCCTCCTCGAGCTCGTAGCGCCGAGCGTCTGCCCGGGCTGCGACCGTCCGCGCCGCGAGGCCGAGCCGCTGCTCTGCCCGGCCTGCGCCGCGGGGCTCGAGCCGGGCGTCTGGCGGGGGGCCCAGCGAGCCGCGCTGCGCTACGAGGGAAGCGCCGCCGAGCTGGTGCGGCGCTGGAAGTTCGAGGGCCGGCGCGACGCCCTGCCCGTCCTGCTGGGGCCGCTCGTAGCCTGTGTTGCGGACCTGGAACTCGACGTGCTGGTCGCGGTCCCGCGCCACCGCGAGCGGATCCGCGCCGAGGGCTGCGACCCCGTCTACGACCTGGCCGCAGCGCTGGCCCGCGCCAGAGGCGTGCCGTTCGCCCCGCGCTTGTTGGCGCGCTCGCGCGCCGCCCCGCCACAGGCCGAACTAGCGCGGCGCGCGCGGCAAACGAACGTGCGCCAGAGCTTCCGGGCCGCGCCGGGCGCCCTGCGCGGTTTGCGCGCTCTGCTGCTTGACGACGTGACCACGACGGGCTCCACCTTGCAGGAGGCCGCGCGGGAGCTGGCCCGGCACGCGCGCCCGCGGTCGCTGGTCCGGGTCGCCCTGGCGGCGACGCCCGCCCCGGGCGCCGAAGGCGTGCTATAAGAACCGCGTCGCGCAGGAGGATCCCGTGGCCGACAGCATTCGCATCAAGGCACCCGTCACCTTGAAGGCCCAGGCCAACCTGGGTGAGGAAGTCGAGGACTTCGAGTTCGCTGCCGGCGCCGAACTGGCTGTGCTCCAGGAGTTCGAGACAGCGTGGCTGGTGAAGAACGACGACGGGCAGCTCTTCAATGTGAAGAAGGAGCTGGCGGAGGAGGCCTGATCAGGGTCCCGAGCGTCTCGCGCAGACGCTCCGGGTCGATCGGCTTCTTGAACAGCACGCCGTCCAGGCCCTCGAGACGGCTGCGCTTCAGCACGTGCTCGCGGTCGTAGTAGAAGGCCGTCATCAGCGCGACCGGCAGGCCCGGGTAGTGCTCGCGCACGGCGTGGAACAGCTCGTAGCCGTCCATGTCCGGCATCACGACATCGGACAGCACCAGGTCGTAGCACGACTCGCGCAGGCGCTCCAGCGCCTCGATCCCGTTGCCGACCTGCTCGACCCGGCAACCTTCGGCCTCCAGGATCTCCGAGAGCGAGCGGCGTACGCCTACGTCGTCGTCGACCACCAGCAGGTGCGCTCCGGAGAGGGGCGTCTCCGACTCCTTCTGGGACAGATCGATCATGCGCGCGTCGTGGATGTACTCGGTGCTCTGGTACTTCTCGCTCTCGGCCATGCGACCCAGCCGCTCGAGCAACCGGGTGATCCGCCCGATCTCGGCGCGTGTCGAGGCGATGCGGCCCAGCTCATCGCCCACGGGCTCGCCGCCCGCATGGGCGTCCACGAAGCGCTCGAGCAACGCGAGCTGGTTCGTGATCACCTCGAGCGGGTTGTTGATCTCGTGTGAGAGACCGACTGCGATCTCGCCGAGCACCGCGAGCTGATCCTTGCGAATGATCTCCGACAGATCCTTGGCGAAGCCGATCGTGCCCCCCTCGCTGCCATCGCTGCCGTACAGGATCACGCCGGAGATCGCGACCGGGATCTCGTGGCCGTCCTTGGCGACGAAGCGGGTCGCGAACGAGAGCACGCGCCCCTTCTCGAAAGTGGCGGGGTCGCGCATCGCCGCCTTCACGCGCTTCGCCTCCTCGGCACCCGGGTAGAGGCGGGTCACGTGCTGGCCGATGATCTCATCCCGCGCGTAGCCGAGCGTCTCGGCCGCACCGTCGTTGTAGTAGGCAACGTTTCCGCGGCTGTCGGTCGCTACCACGATGTCGGGCGATGCCTCGACGAGTCGCTCGAGGGCGCCCTTCGCAAGCGGCATGCCGCGAAGTCTAGCGCGGCGTGCCTGGCTACATCAGCTCGAGACGCAGTCTCCCCAGGGCCGCGCGATCTGTGCGTTTCCAGAGCGCCACCGCCAGGTGATTCTCCTCGTCCGGGTGCAGGATTCCCCAGGGCAGCAGGAACTTGCGCTGAGGCCCGCGCTCGGGCCAGTAGCGGCCCACCAGGTGGCCGTTCAGGTACAGGTTGGCCTTGCCCCGGCCCGGGTCGAAGCAGAGGCCGACCGCTGCGCTCTTCGGATCGACGCCCTCGAGTTCGAAGCGGGTCTCGTACAGGCCCACTCCGGCGGGCTCGCCGGCCCAGGCGTGCGGGAGCACCACCTCGCTCACCTGGCTGCGCTCCACCCCCTCGAAGGCCACCACCGGAGTCAGACCGCGCTCGCCGCGCACCAGCCCCCCGCGATGACGCCACGCGACCCGGGTCGCGCCGGTGTCGAGGCGCACCACGCCGCGCGGGTTCGCGAAGTCGTCGGCGAAGCCCTTGTGGTGCCCCAGGCTCTCGACCAGGATCACGATCACGTTGCGGCCCTCGTGCTGCTGGAGATCGCTCAACGGGATCTCCCGGATCCGGGCGCCATCGGGCCCCACGCCCAGCGGGTTCTGGAACTGGTCGCCCGCGGCCGCCAGCTCGCGGTTGATCCAGACCGCCCAGCAGTGGCGCGCGTCGAGCTCGAGCCGGTCGAGCGGGCGCTGGTACGTGCCCCGGTACCACACGAAGCCGTAGTGCAGGCCCAGGGTGTCGATGTCCATGCGGTTCTGCTCGACCAGCGCGGCGGGGATCTCGCTCCAGCCCGAGTTGTCGTAGCTCGGGTCGAGCTGCGGGCTGGCGCCGCTCCACTCCCAGCGTTCCAGATCCGGAAGCGCCGGTGCCACGCCTGCGGCCGGCGCGGCGACGCGTTCAGGAAGCTCGGGGCTCACCGCCTCGAGTACCCCCGAGGGCCCGTAGACGCGGATCTGCGTCTCCCAGGGCGCGAGCCGGCGGCGCTCTTGCTCCGGCATGGGCAGCTCGCGCGACTCGCGGCTGGCGTTGCGCAGGAAGACGAAGCGGCGCGTCGCACCCTGACGCGAGCGCAGGTGCTCCTTGCACCAGGCCTTCTCGTCGATCACGTCGGTCTGGCACAGCTCCTCTTCGAAGCCGGCAAGAAATTCGTTCAGGCGGCGCACCGCCTCGTAGCGCGGACCGGTGCGCCCGGACTCTCCGATCGGCGCGCCGTAGTCGTAGGACGAGTACACATCCGGGCTGGCCTGGTAGCCCCAGGTCACGCCCCCGCAGAACATGTAGTAGTTCCAGAGAGTGGCGCGCTCGGCCAGCGCCGCCTTGCTGACGTTGTCGATGCCCTCTGGACCGAGCAGCTCGCGCAGGCGCCCGTAGCCGACTCCGCCCCAGCCGTCGTACCAGCCGCCCTGGAGCTCCGGGTAGAAGGCCGGGCACTCGACTCCGTGCGCGTCGAGCGCCTGCTCATCACCGCGGAAGGCGTCGAAGCTTCTGCGATCGTCACGCCAGTCGCGGTCGAAGCGCACCAGCGGGTAGCGATCGAGCGCGATCATGTCCACATCCGCCTGGCGGCCCGCGCCGGCGGCGATGTCGTTGTGGAAGATCGGCGCCGATACGCCCAGCGAGCGCGCCATGTCGTACAGGTCTCGCATGTATCCGCTCGACTGGCCGCGCAGTCGGCCGCCCGGGCGCACGCGCTTCTCACCCAGCAGGAGGCGGCGCGCCAGGCTGCTGTTGGACAGGCGGCCGAGCGCACGCATGCCGAACCAGCGCACCAGAAGCTCGAGCAGGTCGTTCGGCAGGCCCGAGAGCGGGGTCGGAACCGTGTACTCGTTCTCGATCTGGACCAGGCACAGGTTCGAGCGACCCGAGAAGCGCGGGACGACCTGCTCGAACCACTCTCGCGTCGCCGTGACGAAGTCCCGCGAGTAGCTGTACTCACCGTCGACCCGGCAGCGCGGGAAGACCTTGGAATCGCGCAGCAGCCAGGCGGGCAGGCCCCCCAGGTCCAGCTCCGCGCAGATGTAGGGCCCGGGGCGCGCAATCAGGTAGAGCCCGGCCGCCTCGATCATGTCGTGCAGCCGCTCGACGTCGCGAATGCCGCTCCAGTCGTAGTCGCCGGGAGCGGCCGAGTGGTAGTTCCAGGGGTAGTAGACGTCGACGGCGTTCAGGCCGGCGTCCTTCATCTTCGCGATGCGGTCGCGCCACAGGGCGGGCGACGGCAGCCGGAAGTAGTGCAGCGAACCCGAG
The DNA here is from genome assembly GCA_964194645.1 of uncultured Gammaproteobacteria bacterium. GTDB lineage: Bacteria > Myxococcota_A > UBA9160 > SZUA-336 > SZUA-336 > CAXMNF01. The sequence goes on along the minus strand of CAXMNF010000099.1, from coordinate 1,303 downwards.
CGGATCAGGACGCGCTCGCCATCGATACGCAGGCTGTAGCGATCGAACTCGACGCGCAACTAGGCTGGTCCCCGGCCGCTCGCTACTCGTGGGCCGCGAGCCAGCGCTCGGCATCGAGCGCCGCCATGCAACCCGTCCCGGCCGCTGTCACTGCCTGGCGGTAGGTCGGGTCCATGACGTCTCCGCAGGCGAACACGCCCTCGAGATTCGTCCGCGTGGAGCCCTGCGCCACCCGCACGTAGCCCTGCTCGTTGAGCTCGACCCGGCCCCCGAGCACGTCGGTGTTCGGCGAGTGTCCGATCGCCACAAAGAGCGCCTCCACAGCCAGGTCGCTTCTGGCGTCGGTCTTCAGGTTGCGGACGCGCACGCCCGTCACCTGGTCGTCCCCGAGCACCTCCTCGACGGCGCTGTCCCAGACGAACTGGATCTTCTCGTTCTTGTAGGCGCGGTCAGCCATGATCTTGCTGGCGCGCAGCTCGTCGCGCCGATGCACCACGTGCACCGTGGTCGCGAAGCGCGTCAGGAAGAGCGCCTCTTCCATCGCCGTGTCGCCACCGCCAACCACGGCCATGGCCTTGCCGCGAAACAGGGCGCCGTCGCAGGTCGCGCAGGCAGACACGCCCTTGTTCTGCAGGCGCTGCTCCGAGTCGATCCCGAGCCAGCGAGCCGACGCGCCGGTGGCAATGATCAACGCGTCCGCCGTGAGCTCGCGCTCGTCGGTGCGGATCCGGAAGGGCCGCGCGTCGAAGTCGATCTCCGTGGCGTCTTCGCGGTAGACGCGCGTCCCGAAGCGTTCGGCCTGCTTCTGGAACAGTTCCATCATCTCGGGGCCGGTCACGCCCTCCGGAAACCCGGGGTAGTTCTCCACGTCAGTCGTGAGCATGAGCTGACCGCCGAAGGCCAGCCCCGCCACCACCAGCGGCTCGAGTTCGGCGCGAGCCGCGTAGATCGCGGCGCTGTAGCTGGCCGGCCCGCTGCCGATGATCGCGACGCGCGTGTGCTCGGCGGCGGCAGCAGCGCGCTTCACCGTACCGAGCATCGGGTCGAGCTTGCCCTCGTGTTCGAGCGCAAAGAGGTCGTCAGAGCCCCCGACGTGCACGTCATCGATCCAGATCTGCGGCACGGTCCGGCGCCCGCTGCGCTCGATCATCTCATCGCGCGCGCCCTCGACCTCCTCGATATTGATCTCCTCCCAGGAGACGCCCTTCGAGCGAAGCAGCGCCTTGGCGCGCTCGCAGAACGGACAGGTGTGCTTGCTGTACAGGACGACCCTTGGCATGGCTCAGTCCATCGCCTTGATGTC
>CAXMNF010000098.1:0-2306 GCA_964194645.1 uncultured Gammaproteobacteria bacterium | reverse complement strand
CGCGCGCATCCCCGCGGCCAGGAACGCGACCATACGCTCCAGGGTCTCGCCATCGCTCGACGGCGGGGTACCGAGCACGCTCGTTTCGCGGCTGCCCCCGATCATGTAGAGCATCGCGCCGACCACCAACTCGAAGCGCTCCCCGACCTCGGCGGAGGAGAGCCCCGGCAGGGCGCGCGCCAGGGCCGCAACAAAGCGTCGGCCGAGTTCGCCGAACTGGCGCTCCAGGATGACCCGCACCAGCTCGATCGGCTCACTGTGGAGTCGGGCCAGAATCGGGCGGATGCCGCTCTTGCCGTCCATCGTAATGGCAGGAGCCAGGAAGGCCTCCAGGATCGCCTCGATGCCCGGCTCGCGGCCGTGCGCCTCGAGCGCGTCGAGTCGCAACACACGCTCGCGGTTGACGGGCGCCACCCGGCGCTCCAGCACCGCGGCCAGGAGCGCTTCCTTGGACCCGAAGTGGTAGTGAACGGCGGCCAGGTTCACGCCGGCCTGTCCTGTCAGGGCCCGCAGCGAGGTCGCGGCGAAGCCGCTCTCGCCGAACAGGGCCTCTGCAGCGTCGAGGATCCGCTCCTTGGTGCCGGTGCCTGGGCTCGGCGCTGCAGCCATCTCGTTCTCCGATCGACAGGGATGATTCAAACGTTCGTTTCATTGTACTCGCGTACTTCGCTGAAGCAACCCCCTCTCCAAACCATGGGGCGGGACCCCCGGTCCGGGAGCTAGAGCAGGCTGGAGGCGATCGCGAAGAAGGCCAGGATCCCGACTACGTCGGTCGCCGTGGTCACGAACGGGCCCGACGCCACCGCCGGGTCCACACCGATGCGCGTGAAGAGCAGCGGCAGGACCGTCCCGAACGAGGCGGCGATCAGCATCGAAATGAACATGCCCACGCTCACCACGATCGGGAAGCGGGCCGGTCCGTAGCCGAACAGCAGGGCGGCGCAGCCCAGCGCCCCCGCAAAGAGGACCGCCAGCAGGACGCTCGTGCCGATCTCGTGCCCGATGATGCTGACGATCGACGTCAGCTCGAGCCGGCCCGTGGCCAGCCCGCGCACCACGACCATCGAGCACTGACTCGCGATGTTGCCGCCCATGCCCAGGATCACGGGGAGGAAGAAGGCGATCTGTACGGTCGTAGCGAGCACGTGCTCGAAACGGTCCAACAGCAGCACCCCGACACCCCCACCGATGAAGCTCGCGGCCAGCCAGGGGAAGCGGATCCAGGCGCCGCGGAACACGCTCGGCGAGGTGACCTCCTCGACGGTCGTGCCGGCCAGCTTCAAGATGTCCTCGGTGGCCTCCTCGCGCAGCACGTCGAGCACGTCGTCGACGGTGACCACGCCGACCAGCCGGCTCGAGTTGTCGAGGACCGGGAGCGCGAGCAGGTCGTAGCGCGCCACCATGCGCGCAACTTCCTCCTGGTCGGTGTCGGTCGAGACGCGGATCGGATCCGCCACCATGCACTCACGCAGGGTGGCGTAGGGCGGCTGGAGGATCAGCTGGCGGAGGGACAACACCCCCACCAGGTGGCTGCGCTGGTCGACGACGTAGACGTAGAACGAGGCCTCGGCCGGCGGATGCGCCTGGAGCTGCTCGATCGCCTCCTTGGCCGTCAGGTCCTCGGGGAGCGCGAAGTAGTCGGGCGACATGATCGCGCCGGCCGTGTCCTCCGGGTAGCCCAACAGCGCCTCGACGTGCTCGGCGCTGTCGCCGAGCGCCGCCAGGATCTCGTCGGCCTGCTCGCGCGGCAGCTCGCGCAGGATGTCCGCCGCGTCGTCGGGCGAAACGTGCTTCAGGATGCGCGCCGCCGGGTCCGGCTCGAGCCCCTCGAGCAGGCTGGCGCGGCCCGCGAACTCGAGCAGCGCGAGCACCTCGGCGCGCACCTCCGGGGTGCGGATCAGGTCGAAGGCGGAACGCCGGTGCGCATCGGTCAGACGGTCGAGGACCTCGGCGATGTCGGCCGGGTGGCCCTTCTCGAGCAAGCGCGCCACCCGACTCCAGGCACCCCGCCGGACCAGGCGGAGCAGGCTGTCCCGCAGCACGTTCTGTCGTCGATCGGGCATGGTTGTAGACCGGAGCGCATCGGGTTTTGGTCTCGCACGATCGCCGGCCGCTCGGCGGATCCGGCGGCGCAGCGCACAAGGTCGCGCGTCCGCGGCGGGAGCGCCAGCGGCTTCTGTGTGGCTCCGATCGTGGGGCTACTGCAGGAGCGAGAGGTACTCCTCGGACTTGCGCCCCCACTCTCCGCGCCCGCCGCGCTTGGCCGCGAGGCGCAAGTGCTCGACCGCCTTCTCGCGCTGGCCGAG
>CAXMNF010000097.1:0-4494 GCA_964194645.1 uncultured Gammaproteobacteria bacterium | reverse complement strand
CAGCCGCGCCGAGAGCGGCTGTCGGCCCGCCGGTCCCAGGCAGCCGCAGTCGATATCGCGCCGGCCGCGCGCCAGGTTGATCGCAATCGCACCCGAATACACGGCGAGCAAGCCGGCAGCGCCCAGGGCCGCGGGCGTCGCGCCCGCGAACAGCCCGAGCGCGAGGGCCAGCTCGCACGCGGCAAGCCCGGCCGCAGTCCAAGGCACCAGCGCGAGCGGCAGCAGTGCGTAGCCATCCAGCGTCTCGGCGAAGGCACGCGGCGCGCGGAGCTTGTGGAACGCCGCTGCGCCGAATAGCAGCGCCAGCGCGCAACGAAGCAGCAACGCGAGGACCGGATCCAGCATCAGCGCATCACCGCGAGCGTCGGTCCGGCCAGGCCCGCCTCCTCCAGGTTGCGCAGGTGCTCGCCTGTGGCGGCGTCGAGCACGCCCACCACGCCGAGCTCCGCATTGCGCACGAAGAGCAGCGGCTCGGCGTCCTGGCTGACCGTGAGCGTGTGCGCTCCCGGGTTCGGCAGCAAGCGCTCCAGCAGCCAGTACCAGACGCTCTCCGCGTCGAGATCGGCGTTCTGAGCCAGGAAGGCGACCAGCAGGTGTGGCACCGCGAAGCGGGCGACGCGCTCGCGCTCCCCAACGTCGTGCACCCAGATCTCGCCGCCCGGATCCTTGTGGGTGCCCGCGCCACCCTGGTGCATGACCGTGTAGAGGCGCCGGGTGCCGCGCTGCAAGGCCACATGTTGCAGGCCGCCGATTCGCCAGCCATCGGCTCGGTCCGCAGCGTCGAGCAGCGACCAGGGCTGCTCGGCGCGCGGAACCGTTTGGGAAAAGTCGAGCTCGTGTACGAAGCCCTCGAAGCTCACGAACAACCAGCGCGCGCCGTCGCGGGCCGCGGCCATCGCCACCGGGTCGCTGACCACGTCAAAGAAGCGCTCGCTGCGCTGCAACTCTCGCTTGCGGCCGCTCGCGTCCAGCTCGACCGCGACGCTAGTGCCGTCGCCGCACAAGGTCGCGAGGCGGCGCTCGCCCACCGGATAGACGCCCGCACACCCGGCCAGTGTGATCTCGTCCACGAAGCGCCGTTCCGCCAGATCGACGATCGACACCGACACGTTCGGGAACTGGTTGAAGATCGCGAGCCAGCGGTCGTCGTCGAGCAGCTCGGCGTGCGCGAGCGAGGCGTTGCTCTCGGCCGTGCGGGTGGGCAGCAGCACCTCGCCGGTCACGACCAGGCTGGTCGCGTCGTAGATCGTGACGAAGTCGAGCCGATCGCCGCGCTTCGCGCGCGTGTAGCCGATGTCGACCGAATAGATCTCGTTGCGCCCCGCCGAGTAGAGCGGAAGCTTCGGCGTGAGCGACACGCCCGAGTCGACCATGCCGAGCACCTGGCCGGTGTCGCCGTCGTAGAGCTTGCTGTGCTGCAGCAGCCGGTCTGGAACCCAGACCCAGTGCGCGCCGGGCTCGGGCAGGGTCGCGACCGCGCCAATCTCCTCGGGCTCGAAGGCGCGCGCTTGTGCCGCGCAGACCAGACACAGCAGGGCGAACGCCGCCACGCAACGCATCATTGGGGGGACCTCCGCCGCGGGTCGAGCCGCGGAAGTGCGCCAGTATATGCGCTGCGCCCCCCGAACGTTCGCCGCTAATCCTGCTCGGGCGGGGACTCGCCGATCGGGAAGGTGCGGCCCGTGTGCTGGTGGAAGCTCCAGCGATGCCCCTCCAGGTCGTACGCCTCGTAGACCCGGTCGCCGTAGAACTTGTCCTCGAGCTCCCCGCAGATGCGCGCGCCCGCGTCCACGGCGCGCTGGTAGTGCGCGTCGACGTCGTTCACGTAGACGGACAGGAGCTGAGTGGGCTGACCGCTGCCCTTGGGCGGGAAAGCACCGTGGCCGCCCGGCGTGCCGATCATAATGCGGCCGCTGCCGAGCTCGAGCTCGGCGTGCAGTCCACCCGGGCCCTCGTGGCGAGCCTGCTCGATCTCCTGGAAGCTGAAGGCGCGCTCCAGCCACTCGACGGCCTCGAGGCCGCGCTCGTAGGGGATGTGGGGAATGATCTGCGGTGTGCCAGCAGGCGGGCTGGTCACCGCCGGGCTGCGCTGTGCGATGTGAGACATGAGCTTGCTCCTCTCTCTTGCGAGTGCGATGGGGTCGAGCCCGTCTTCGGAGCGCAGCAGCCGGACTGCTTCGAGTTCGCTCGGCTGGCCGATCGACCTGGCCACGACCTGCGCATCCGTCGCGCGACTCATCATTCCTTCTTTCCCGCAGGCCCGATCCAGTTCGCACAGTTCGCACAGGGACGTTCCTGCTTAACTGCTTAACTCCAAGGAGATAAGCAGTTAAGCAGGAACGTCCCTAGGTGCTCTGTACAGATACGATACGTCTCGTTACTATAGGCCGCCCTCGGCGCTGGAATCGCCCGGAATTCCGGCGATCTGGCCGCCGCCGGGCGCCGTTGGGACCCGAACCTCTTCTGATAGGGTGGACGCGTGGACAAGAGGACCACGGAGCGCGAGGCCGTAGCGGAGCTGCGCTCCGGCATGACGATCGGCATCGGCGGCTGGGGCTCGCGCCGCAAGCCCATGAGCTTCGTGCGCGAGATCCTGCGCTCAGAGCTGAGCGACCTCACCGTGGTGTCGTACGGCGGTCCGGACCTGGGCCTGCTCTGTCAGGCGGGCAAGGTCAAGAAGGCGGTCTACGGCTTCGTGTCGCTCGACTCGATCCCGCTCGAGCCGCACTTTCGGGCCGCACGCCAGTCGGGCGCCATCGAGGCCTGCGAGATCGACGAGGGGATGCTGCAGTGGGGGCTCTACGCGGCGGCGAGCCGCCTGCCCTTCCTGCCCACGCGCGCCGGGCTGGGCACGGATGTGCTGCGCATCAACCCCTGGCTGCGGCTGGTGAAATCGCCCTATGACGACGGCGAGGAGCTGGTCGCCATGCCGGCCCTCGAGCTCGATGCCGCGTTCGTGCACATGAACCGCGCCGACACCGCGGGCAATGCCCAGTTCCTGGGTCCCGACCCCTACTTCGACGACCTGTTCCTCGGAGCGGCGAAGCGGCGCTTCGTGTCGTGCGAGAAGCTCGTCCCCACCAAGGACCTGCTCGGCGAAGGCTCGCTCCACACCTTGGCCGTGAACCGCATGCTCTGCGACGGCGTGGTCGAAGCCCCGGGCGGCGCCCACTTCACCGAGTGTCCCCCGGACTACGGGCGCGACGAGGCGTTCCAGCGCGAGTACGTCGGAGCGGCGCGCGATCCGGAACTCTGGCAGGCGTTCCGCGAGAAATACCTGGAGCTCGATAGCGAGATCGAGTACCAGAAGGCGGTCAAGTCCCGATGAGCGATGCCACGCGCGCCGAGGTCTGCTGCGTCGCGATCGCCGAGGCCCTGCGCGGCGACGGGGAACGCATGGTGAGCCCGTTCGGGATCATCCCGATGATCGGTACGCGCCTGGCCAAGCTCACCTTCGAGCCCGACCTGGTGCTGACCGACGGGCTCGCGTCGGTCATCGCCAACGTGCTGCCGGTGGGCGCGGCCGAGGGCCCGGAGCCGGTGGTGGAGGGCTGGATGCCGTTCCGCCGCGTGTTCGACACGCTCTGGTCGGGCCGGCGCCACGTGCTCATGGGCGCCTCCCAGGTGGACCGCTACGGCAACCAGAACCTGGCCTGCATCGGGGACTTCGAAAAGCCGCAGGCCATGCTGATCGGCATGCGCGGCTCCCCGGGCAACACCATCAACCACCGGACCAGCTACTGGGTGCCCAGGCAGAGCAAGCGCAGCTTCGTGCCGAGCGTCGACGTGGTATGTGGAGTCGGCTACGACCGCGCCGCCCAGCTCGACCCGCAGCAGCGGCGCTTCCACGACCTGCACCGCGTGATTACGAACCTGGGCGTGTTCGACTTCGACACACCCGACCACAGCATGCGACTCGCATCGCTGCATCCGGGCGTCTCGCTCGAGGACGTGCAGAAGAACAGCGGCTTCGACCTCGTAATCCCCGAGCCGCTGCCCGAGACGCGAGCGCCGAGCGACGAGGAGCTGAGACTGATTCGTGAAGTCCTGGACCCGGGCGGGGCCCGCAGCCAGGAAGTGGAGGCCTAGGACCATGGCAGAGACCGAAAAAGACATCGTTCTCTACGACCGGTTGGGCGAGTCGGGCGAGATCGCCGTCGTCACCATGAACCGGCCCAAGTACAACAACGCGCAGAACGGGGCGATGACCTACGCGCTCGACAGCGCCTTCAAGGAGGCGGCGTTCGACGACGACGTAAAGGTGATCGTGCTGCGCGGCGCCGGCAAGCACTTCTCGGCGGGCCACGACATCGGCACCCCGGGCCGCGACATCAACGAGAGCCAGGATCGCGTGTCCATGTGGTGGGACCACGCGAACAAGCCGGGCGGCGAGTTCCTCTACGTACGCGAGCAGGAGGCCTATCTGGGCATGTGCCGGCGCTGGCGCGAGCTGCCCAAGCCCACCATCGCGCAGGTGCAGGGCGCCTGCATCGC
>CAXMNF010000096.1:0-7015 GCA_964194645.1 uncultured Gammaproteobacteria bacterium | reverse complement strand
GCCTTGCCCATCTGCTCGACGCCGACCACGAGCACCATGTCGTAGACGCCCGCGCGGATCGCCATCCAGCCCTCGCGAAACGCCGTGGCGCCGGTCGCGCAGGCGTTCGCGGTGTTCACGACCGGAACGCCGGTCTGGCCGATTCCCTGCAGGATGCGCTGGCCGACCATGCCGCTGGCCTGCATCAGGTTGCCGCAGTACAGGGCCTCTATGTCGCCGATCGAGACGTTCGCGTCGTCCAGAGCCAGCAGCGCGGCCTGCGCGCCCAGCTCGGGGATCGTCTTGTCCGGGAAGCGCCCGAACTTGATCATGTCGGTTCCGAGGATGTAGACGTCTTCGCTCATTTCCGTGCTCCTCCCGCGCGCTATGCTCGCGGCTGGAAGTAATAGGCCAGGTACTCGTTGCCCTCGCGGTCCTTGGTCGGGGCGGTCTTGTAGACCACCTCGACCGGCATGCCGAGCTTGATCTTCTCCGGGTCGGGGTCGATGCCGACCAGGTTTCCCTTGATGGTCCCGCCGCCCTTCAGGTCGACGATGGCCGACACGTAGGGAACTTCCACGCCGGGGAACGAGCGGTGCACGATCGAGTAGACGTACAGCTCGCCCTCGTTCGCCAGCGGCACCGCCTTCAGCTGCCCCCGCGCGAAGCACTTGGAGCAGGTTTCTCGCTCGCCGATGAACACGGCGTCGCACTTCCCGCAGCGATACCCTTCAAGGTAGGGACCGCCCTTCTTGGGGATCTTCAGGAACGGAACGACGGGGAGCGGCCCCGCGGCCGCAGCTGCCTCTGCCATCTGGGACACCTCACTTGGCCGGGGCTCGGGGAGCCCGGGGGACGGCGTCTGACAGGGATGTCAAACGCGGCCCGATTCTGCCCCGGCCCGCCTGCGCAGTCAAACCGGGCGTTGGGTGAGGTCGCTAGGACTTGGGCCAGCGGATCGCGTGCGGATTCGCGTCCTTTGGCTTCTTGGGCGCGCGGGCTTCCAGGTCGGCGAGCTTCTGCTTGAAGTGCTCGTTCGAGGCTTCGAAGGTCATGGCCATCTTCAGCGTCGAGATGGCCGTGGCGAAGTCTCCGCTCCGCTCCGCCGCCTGCGACTGAGCATAGAAGCGCTTGCCGTTCGCCGTGGTGCCCCCGACGGCCGCGGCCGCGGTCTTCATGGTCTCCTCGGTCGCGGCAGAGAAGCGCAGCTGGCCCTGCCCCAGCCCCTTGTCGTAGGCGGTGCGCCTGGCCGCGTCGCGCAGCACCTGGTAGCCCTCGTTCACGCGCTTGGAGATCTCGCCGACCGCGCTGCGCAGGTCCCGCGCCTCGCCGTGAAAGGCATCGGGATGGAAGCTGCGTCGCATCTTGTGGTACGCCTCGCGCACCCGGGCCGCCGTCGAGTCGCGGTCGATGCGCAACAGCTTGTAGTAGTCGAGCCGGTCGAGCATGCGCGACAGGGCCCGGATCTCGGCTTCTGTCATTCCCGGGCCCCGGTGCTAGACCGAATCCGGGTCGAATTCGCCAGACAGGTCGGTCCCCTCGTCGTCGAAAGGCTCGCGGTTGCTCTCCGGAGCGGAGGGGAGGTCGGCCTCGACTTCCGGCAGGTCGAGGAGCATCTCCTCGTCGTCGTCTTCCATGGGTGCCATGGTGGCCTGATCCGTGCGCGCGGATCGCGCCGGCCCGACGTCGGGCGCGTCCTGGACGCCGCGCGCTACGTCCTCCGCGCGGCCGCGCTCGATGATCGCCTGGAGCTCGGCCTCGGACAGGCCACTCGACATCGACACGGTCGTGGAGTGCTCGACACCCGTCTTCGGATCGCAGGCCGACACGCGCACGATGCCCTCGGTCGAGATCTCGAAGCTCACCTCGATCTGTACCTGGTCACGAGGACCGGGCTCGAAGCCGGAGAACTCGAACTGGCCGAGCAGCTCGTTGCCGGCCGAGGTACGGCTCTCGCCCTGGAAGATCTTGACCGTGACCGTCTCCTGCATGTCCTTCGCCGGGGTGAAGATGCGGGTGTGGTCGATCGGCACGGGCGAATTGCGCTCGATGATCGCCTCCGCCATGCCGCCGGAGATGCCGAGCCGCAAGGTGAGCGGGGTGACGTCGAGCAGGAAGGTGTCGGTGTCCTTCGAGGCCAGCGAGTCGGCGTGGATCGCCGCGCCCACGGCCACGACCTCGTCCGGATTGATGTCGACTTCCGGTTCCTTGCCGAAGTACGACGTCACGGCCTGGCGGATCGTGGGCAGCCGGGTGGGGCCACCGACCAGGATCACGCCGTCCAGGTCGCGCACCGTGAGGCTGGCCTGCTGTAGCGCCTCGTCGCACACCTTGAAGGTCCGCTGGATCAGGTCGATCACCAGCTTCTCGAACTGCTGGCGGGTCAAATGGTAGGAGAGGTCGACGGTCTCGCCCTCGTGCTGCACCAGGCCCGGAACCTCGATCAGGGTCGAGTCTTCCTGGGAAAGCGCGATCTTGCCCTTTTCCGCGGCGGCCTTGAGCTTCTCGAATGCGAACGGGTCGGTGCGTACGTTGACCCCGTGGGTTTCCTGCACGTGCTCGGCCAGCAGGTCGATCAGGCGATCGTCGAAGTCGTCGCCGCCGAGGTAGGTGTCTCCCGCGGTCGCCAGCACCTCGAAGACGTCTTCGCCGATCTCGAGCACGGACACGTCGAAAGTGCCGCCGCCCAGGTCGTAGACCACCACGCGCTGCCTGAGCTTGCGGCCGAACCCGTAGGCCAGGGCCGCCGCGGTCGGCTCGTTCAGGATGCGCAGCACCTCCAGCCCCGCGATGCGGCCGGCGTCCTTGGTGGCCTGGCGCTGGTTGTCATTGAAGTAGGCCGGCACCGTGATCACGGCCCTGCTGACCTCGCAACCGAGCTTGGCCTCGGCGATCTGCTTCATCTCCTTCAGGACGAAGGCGGAGATTTCCGGCAGGGAGAACTCCTCGTCCCGGATGGCGATGCGCACCCCGTGGCTCTCCGTGCCCACGATCTCGTAGTGGCAGACAGCCTGGGCCTTCTTGACCTCCTCGCTGAACGAGTAGCGGCCGATCAGGCGCTTGGCGGAGGAGACCGTGTGGCGCGGATCCAGGATGACTCGTGCCTTGGCCTGGTTGCCCACCGAGATGCTGCCGTTCTCGCCGAAGGCGACCACGGACGCCGTAGTGGGCTCGCCGAACGCATTGGCCAGCACCCGCGGACGCCGCTCGACGATCGTCGCGACGCAGGAGTTGCTGGTCCCCAAGTCGATCCCGATCGTCGGCCCTTCGCTCACCTGCCTCTCCCGGACTGCGGGCGCGCTCCGCCCTGGAAACCCCATCGGCAGCAGGTGCTTCGGTCCTGACCGGAGGGAGCGGGCTGCGGTATAGTCAGCGCCTTGGAGCTCCGACCGGGGCGCCAGACGAGCACAGGAGCGCCATGTCCGGCCATTCAAAGTGGTCCACGATCAAGCGCAAGAAGGGCGTAGCGGACGCCAAGCGCGGCAAGATCTTCACCCAGCTGATCCGCGAGATCTCGATCGCGGCGAAGATGGGCGGTGCCGATGCGGATGCCAACCCGCGCCTGCGTCTCGCGGTCGACAAGGCTCGCCAGCAAAACATGCCCAAGAGCAATGTCGAGCGTGCCATCAAGCGCGGCGCCGGCGAGCTGGAGGGCGAGAGCTACGAGGAGATCCGCTACGAGGGCTATGGCCCGGGCGGAGTGGCGCTGATCGTCGAGACCTTGACCGACAACCGCAACCGCACGGTCGGCGACGTGCGCCACGTCTTCACCAAGTACGGCGGCAACCTGGGCTCGTCCGGCTGCGTCGCCTACCTCTTCGACAAGAAGGGCGTGCTGGTCTTTGACTCCGAGGCCGTGGATGGCGACGCGCTGATCGAGGCCGCGATCGAGGCAAACGCGCTCGACGTGCTCGAGGAGGCCGATTCGGTCGAGGTGCACACCACTCCCGAGGACTTCGACGCCGTGCACCAGGCGCTCGCCGCGCGCTCGTTCGTCGCGCAGAGCGCGACGCTCGGTATGGTTCCGCAGACCACCATCGAACTCGAGGGCCGGGAAGCGGAGTCGATGCTCAAGTTCATGGAAGCGCTCGATGACCTGGACGACGTGAAGGAGGTCTTCGCCAACTTCGACATCTCGGAGGAAGCGATGATGCAGGCCGCCAGCTAGGCTGACGTGCGTCTCCACAGGGGGGAGGTGACGCGCAGGTGATCATTCTGGGCATTGATCCGGGCTCGCGCTGCACGGGACTGGGCCTCGTGCGCTGCGAGGGCTCCCGGCTGGAGCACCTGGCGAGCCAGGTGATCCGCACGCCCGAGGGCCCGCTTGCGCGGCGCCTGGCGCATATCCACACCTGCCTTGCGGCGCGGCTCGACGAGTGGCGCCCGGAACGCGTGGCGCTGGAGAGCGTGTTCAGCGCGAAGAACCCCCGCTCGGCCCTGCAGCTCGGCCAGGCGCGCGGCGTTGCCCTGGCGCTCTGCGGGCTGCACGGCTTGGACGCGGCGGAGTACTCCCCCTCCCAGGTGAAGGCCGCCGTGGCGGGCTTCGGCAGGGCGCCCAAGGAGCAGGTGCAGGCCATGGTCCAGCGCCTGCTGTCGCTCGAGACGGCACCACCGCAGGACGCCGCGGACGCCCTGGCCGTCGCCATCTGTCACGCTCACCGTGCCAGCTCGCCCGGCGCGGCACGCGTTGCCCGGGCCGTGGAGCGGGAGCTGGCGCGATGATCGCCCGGCTCGCCGGTACCTTGCTCGAGAAGACGCCGGAAGCCGTCGTGCTCGAGGTCGGCGGCGTTGGCTACGAGGTGCGGGTGCCGCTCTCGACGTTCCTCGAGCTGCCTGACGAGGGCAAGACCGTGAGCCTGCGCATCCACACGTACGTGCGCGAGGACGCGCTGCAGCTCTTCGGGTTCTGCAACGACGCGGAACGCACCAGCTTCCGGCTGCTGCTGGGCATCAACGGAGTCGGTCCGCGGCTGGCGCTCGCCATCCTGTCCGGCATTCCCGTGGCGCGCCTTGTCGGGGCGATCAAGGCCGGCGACCTGGTGTCGCTTCGCGCTGTGCCCGGGGTCGGCAACAAGACGGCGCAACGCATCCTCGTGGAACTCAAGGACAAGGTGGACGGCCTCGAGGCGTCCGATGGGCTGCCCGGCGACGGCGTGGAGCAGGCCACCCTCTCGGCGCTCGTCAACCTGGGCTACCCTCGCAGCCAGGCGGAACGGGTGGTGAGAGGCGCGCTCGAGCGTCTGCCTGCGGCTCCGTCGCTCGAAGACCTGGTACGGGAGGCCCTGCGTGCAGCCGCAAGATGACCCTCCCGATGACGTCCTGAGCCTCGAGGCGTCCGCGGCCGAGCGCAACGTCGAGGAACGGCTGCGCCCCGCCAGTCTCGAGGAGTTCGTCGGGCAGGACAGCGTGCGCGCGAACCTGTCCGTGTTCATCCAGGCGGCGCGCGAGCGCGGCGAGTCGCTGGACCACGCGCTCTTCTATGGACCGCCGGGCCTGGGAAAGACCGCGTTGGCGCATGTCGTGGCGCGCGAGATGGGCGCGCCGCTGCGCTCGACGTCCGGACCGGTGATCGAACACGGGGGCGACCTGGCCGCGATCCTGAGCAACCTCGAGCCGGGCGAGGTGCTGTTCATCGACGAGATCCATCGGCTCTCGCCTGCGGTCGAGGAGATCCTGTACCCGGCCATGGAGGGCGGAAAGCTCGATCTGGTGGTTGGCCAAGGCCCGTCGGCGCGCGCGCTCAAGATCGACCTGCCGCGCTTCACCCTGGTTGGCGCCACTACGCGGGCGGGGCTCCTGACTTCGCCGCTGCGCGATCGCTTCGGCGTGGTCGCGCACCTGTCGTACTACCCGCCGGAAGATCTGGTGCGCATCGTGCGGCGCAGTGCAGGGATCCTCGAGGTGCCGATCGAGCCCGACGGTGCGCTCGAGATCGCGCGGCGCTCGCGCGGGACCCCGCGCATCGCGAACCGGCTCCTGCGACGGGTGCGCGACTTCGCCGAGGTCGAGGGCGACGGCACCATCAAGCCGGGCCTCGCGCGCCACGCGCTCGACCGCCTGGAGGTCGACGAGGCGGGCTTCGACCGCATGGACCGCGAGATCCTGCGCACCTTGATCGAGAAGTACCACGGCGGACCGGTGGGGATCGAGACGCTCGCCGCGGCGGTCGGCGAGGACAAGGGCACCATCGAGGACATCTTCGAGCCGTTCCTGATCCTGGAGGGCTACCTGGAGCGTACGGCGCGCGGCCGGGTTGCCACCGAGCGCTCCTTCGAGCACTTCGGAATCCGCCGCGTCGACCCGGCGCTGGCTCGAGACCCGAAGAAGAAGCCGACGCTCTTCTAGCTCGTGCTCGAGCCCGTCCAGATCGCGCTGCTGCTGGGCGGAGGCTTCGCGGCCGGAGCGATCAACACGCTGGCCGGCGGGGGATCCTTCCTGACGGTCCCGCTGCTGATCGAGCTGGGGCTGGCGCCCACCGTCGCAAACGGCACGAACCGGGTCGCGGTGCTGGTCCAGAACCTGGCCGCGATGACCGGCTTCCGGCAGGAGGGCGTGCCGGGCCCGGCGCTGGCGTTGCGCCTGGCACCCGCCGCGCTGGGCGGCGCTTGGTTGGGCGCGTGGGCCGCGTCGAGCGTGCCCGAGCAGCTCTTCGCGCGAGGCTTCGGGGCGATCATGCTGTTGGCCCTGCCGGTGATCCTCTGGAACCCGAGGCCCTCGGGGAGCGGCGAGGTGCAGCGGGCCTATCCGCTCTGGCTGCAGCTCTGCCTGTACTTCGCGATCGGTCTGTACGGGGGAGCCGTCCAGGCGGGCATCGGCATCCCCCTGCTCCTGGCGCTGGTGGCGGTGGGCGGCCTCGACCTGCTGCGCGCCAACAGCGTCAAGGTCGTGCTGATCGCGGGGCTCACGGCCGTGGCGCTGCTGCAGTTCGTGGCGGCTGGCAAGGTCGTGTGGCTGCCCGGACTGGTGCTGGCGGCGGGCTCTGGAGCCGGGGGCTATGCGGCCTCGCGCTTCGGCGCGCGTGTCGGCGAGCGTCTGA
>CAXMNF010000095.1:0-3496 GCA_964194645.1 uncultured Gammaproteobacteria bacterium | reverse complement strand
CTCTGCGCACCGAGGGAGGCACGATGAGCTACGTCCGCATCGAGAAACCCAGGCCGCACACCGCGCTGATCGTGATGGATCGGCCGGAGCGCATGAACTCGATGGCCTTCGAGTTGGTGGGCCCGCTCCACGAGGCGATTGCCGAGGTGGCGCAGGACAACGACGCCTGGTGCGTGGTCCTGACCGGCACCGGGCGCGGCTTCTGCTCGGGTGCCGACACGCAGGAAAGCGAGCCGCCGCCGAACATCGAGGGAATGACCCTGACGCGCATCGCGACGCGCTCGATGACCATCCTGTGCGACCTGGTGCCCGCCCTGCGGCGCATGCCCCAGCCGGTGATCTGCGCCGTGAACGGCGCGGCGATCGGCGGCGGGCTGTGCCTGACGCTCGGGGCCGACATCCGGCTGGCCGCGGAGTCGGCCTACTTCCGGGCCGCGGGCATCAACAACGGGCTCACCGCCACGGAGCTCGGCATGAGCTTTCTGCTGCCGCGCGCGATCGGCTCCTCGCGGGCCTTCGAGATCATGCTCTCGGGGCGCGACGTTCCGGCCGCGGAGGCCGCGGAGATCGGTCTGGTCTCGCGCGTCGTAGCGGACGACGCGTTGCTGCCGGCCGCGCTCGACCTGGCCGACCAGATCAACGGCTGGAGCACCCAGGGCGTCCAGCTCACCAAGCGCATGATGTGGGCGGGTCTCGAGACCGGGAGCCTGGCGGCGGCCGTCGAGCTGGAGAGCCACACGCAGCTCTTCGTGCGCCTCACCACGCAGAATTTCGAAGAGGCCACCCGGGCGCGCAAGGAGGGGCGCAAGCCCGAGTTTCGCGACTAGACGGCCGGAGTTCGCCTTGGAGTGATCGATGATCGGGGGTAGTCTACGCGCCATGCGTTCGCTCGGATTGGCCCTGCTGCTGATGGCCCTCGCTGCACTGGCCCGGGCCGACCAGGTCGAGCAGGTCGAGCGCGCGATTGCGGTCGAGCGTCTCGAGGACCAGCAGCGCGAGCGCCAGGACGAGGCCGCCCGGCAGGCGGATCTCGAGCAGGCCCGCGAGGCGGCGCCGGGCATCGAGCAGGAGCGCGCGCGCCTCGAGTTGGAGATGCGCGCGGCCGAGCGTGAGCGCGTTCGCCAGCGCGAGCAGCGCTCCTTCGAGCGCGAGGCGACCCGAGTACTGAACGAAGCGGCCGCACACGGCGAGACGACCGCCCCCACGGAGTCCCGACTGCGCAGTCAGCAGGCGCAGCAGCAGATCGACGCGCGCAAGCGAGCGCTCGAGCGCCAGCACCAGGAGCACCGGGCGGCTGCCGCCCCGCCCGCACCCGCCCCTGCTCCAGCGCCGTTCGCGCGCGAACCGGGCTTTCTCGAGCCGCGCTGAGCCGCTTCGCGGTCAGCCGGTCCCGCCGTCGAGCGCGCGTTCCAATCCTACGCGCTGCATCAGCTGGCGGAAGCGCGGGTCACCGTGCAGCCGCTGGAACCCCGGGTCGTGTGGAAGATACGCCAGCAGGAAGGCGTGTTGCGCGACGGCCTGCTCCAGCCAGGCGTAGGCCGCCTCCTCATCGCCCAGTGACAGGTGTACCTCCGCGAGGTTCACCGGGTCTACATAGTCGCGCTCGCTCCAGGCCATCAGCTCATCGAGGTACTGGCGGGCCTCCGATTCGCGATCGGCGCCGGCATAGCAGGCTGCAATCTCGGCGACCACCATGGGCGTTTCCCGGTGCACGGCGCGCGCCCGGTGGAGCAGCTCGAGGCCGGCCTCGGTCTGACCCTGGCGGCACTGGAACGAGCCGTAGTTGATCAGGCTGGTCAGGTGGGTGGCCTCGAGCTCGAGCACGCGCTGCCAGGCACGGACGGCTTCGTCGACGCGGCCGAGACGCAGGAGCAGGACGCCCGCGTCGATCTTCCCGGGAGACGCGGCGAGGGGATTGAGTTCGGTCACGTACTGCATTTCGGCGAGGGCCTCCTCGATGCGACCCTGATTGGCGATCAACTGCCCGTACATCTGACGACCCCACACGTAGCCGGGATCGAGTTCGAGCGCGAGCTGGATGGCCTCGATCCCGCGCTGCCAGTCCCACTCGAGAAGCGCGACCACCGCCGCCATTGCGCTGTGGCCCTCGGCCAGGTCCGGATCGAGCTCGAGGGCTCGTTCGGCGGCGGCGCGTGCCTTCGCGGCCCCTTCCTCCGGAAGGGAGTACTGACACCGTCAGGTGTAGCCGTCTGCCAGACGGGCCCAGCCACGGGCAAAGTCGGGATCGAGCTCGACCGCGTGCTCGAGCAGCTCGACGGCGCGGCGGTGCCTGCTGGCGCCCTCCTGGGCCAGCAGGTGAGAGCCCCGCAGGTACAGGTCATAGGCTTCGGGATTTACGACGGGCGCTTCCGCAAGGCGGGCCCGCTCCGCCGGATCGATCTGCAAGCGGATCTCGCGCGCCACCGCGGCGGCCAGCTCGCTCTGTAGACGCAGCACGTCGCGTAGATCCCGTTGGTAGGTGCGCGACCAGAGGTGGCGGTCCGTTCGGGCGTCGACGAGCTGCACGGTGATCCGCACGGCGTCCCCGGCGCGCAGCACGGTGCCTTCAATGACAGCGTCCACGCCGAGCTCCGCTGCGATCTCGGGTAGTGCCCTGCGCGCGCCCGTGTACTGGCGCACGGTCGTGCGCGACACCACGCCGAGCGAGGCTATGCGCGCCAGGTTGCTGATCAGCGCCTCGGTCATGCCGTCCGCAAAGTACGCCTGGTTCGGATCACCCGACAGATCCTCGAGCGGCAACACGGCCAGCGAGCGGATGGTCGGGGGCTCGTCGATCGGCGAGCGCAGCGACCAGACCGCCAGGCCGGCCGCCACGAGCAGCAGCGCTGCAGCCGGCCAGCCGACGGTCCGGCGCCAGTCGGTAGAAGGCGCGCTGAGCTGGGCTCGCGGCGGCGAAGGGCGCCCGCTCACTGTGAACACGGCGACGGGCCACGAGACGCCCTTCAGTTCCTGTTCGCCGAGCGGCTGCGCCTCGACGTTCGGCTGGTTCTGGACCGAGTGGTGCAGCTCGGCCGACACGCAGATTCCACCGGGCTCGGCCAGCGGGCGGATCCGCGCGGCGACGTTCACCCCATCTCCGTAGACGCGGCCGTCCTGGAGCAGGGTGTCGCCCAGGTGGATGCCGATGCGGATGCGCAGCTCCGGGTCGTCGGCGAGCTGCTCCTGGAGCGCCAGGGCGCAGTTCACCGCGTCCACCGCGCTCGCGAACAGCGATAGGGATTCGTCGCCGGTCTCCTCGATCCACTCGCCCGAGTACCGCTCCACGAGCGGTCGAACGGCCTCGCGGTGGCGCGCCCTTGCGCGTACGCCGAGCGCCTCGTCGCGGGCCATCGCTTCCGTGTAGCCGACTACGTCGGTGAACATGATCGCGGCCAGCCGCCGCTCGCTCCGCCCGGATGCCACGCCCACAGTGTACCGCTTCCCTCGGAGCAGCAGCCTCGGATGCGAGCACCCTGTCGTGTATCCTGGGGCCGTG
>CAXMNF010000094.1:0-25830 GCA_964194645.1 uncultured Gammaproteobacteria bacterium | reverse complement strand
CTCCGGCCGGCGGCGCCGTCCGGCCGAGTACCGCGGCCCAACGTCGCGCCATTGCGGCAGGATCGTCCGCCTGCAGCTCCGCGCCGACGATCTCGCGCACCCGCTCCGTGCGCACATGGCTCTTCCAGGATCCCGCGTAGGGCCAGTCGTCGGCGGGTTCGGGCGCGTCGAGCGACAGGATCGCGCCGCCCACGTCGCGCGGGTGCAGCTGGATACCCTGCGCCTTGGGCGCGTTCACCTCGAACACGATGCGCACGCCGAGCTGCGTCACGCGCTGGCGGTCCGCTTCGAGGTCGGCGGTCTGCAGGATCACCATGTAGCCGCCGTCTCCACCGCGCCGCTCGAGCAGGCGCCCCGCGGTGGTGTTCTCCCGAGTGGGCGAGACCACTTCTAGAAAGGTGTCGCCCACCGGCAGCAGCGCGTTGTGCAGGCCAAACACGGCCACGCCCGGGTCGTTGAACGAGACCTCGAGGCCGAGCACGGCGCACAAGTCCTCCACGACCGGGTCGAGGTGTTCGGCGACCAGGGCGATCTGGCGCAGCCGCATGGGGCTTCCTCCCGGCGAGGCCGCCAGCAGATCACGTCGCGTGCGACGCGGCAAGTCCGCTAGGCCGGCCGGGCCACCGGTTCGTCGGCCAGCGCGGCCCCGACCCGCTCCAGGTGGCGAGACGTCGAGCCCAGCAAGAGCTCGATGTGGCGCGCCCACAGGTACGAGCGGTGCAGCGGGTAGTCGTTGTCGAGGCCGATGCCGCCGTGCAGGTGTTGCGCGGCGTAGGTGATGAAGGCGCCACCGTCGCCCGCCCAGATCTTCGCCACCGAAACCTCGAGCGGGGCCGGCCGGCCCTGGGCCAGCTGGTGAGCCGCCTGCGCCGTAGTGAGGCGCATGGCCTCGAGCTGGATGTAGGCGTCCGCGGCGCGCTGGTGCACAGCCTGGAAGCTGCCGATCGGCCGGTCGAACTGCTTGCGCTCGCGTGTGTACTCGGCCGTCATGCGCAGCGCCCGGTCCGCGGCGCCCAGTTGCATGGCGCAGAGTCCCAGGATCGCGTGCTCGACCAGCCAGTCGAGCGCCTCCGCGCCGCCGGCGAGCCGGTCTTGTTCCGTGACTCCGGCGCCTTCGAGCTCGAGCGTGGCGACCGGCTCGCGGTTCGTGGCGCGCTGGCGCTCCAGGCGCACGCCGGGCGCCGCCGGGTCGACTAGGAAGAGCTGCGTCTCGGCGCCGCTCTGCGCCGGCACCAGGATGCGCGCCGCGGCGTGTGCGGCGGGCACGCAGACCTTGCGGCCGAACAGCCGGTAGCCCGAGCCGTCGCGCTCCGCGACGGTTGTCGGGTGGCGCGCGTCGACCGCGTCGGCCTCCTCCAGTGCGCCGGACAGGATCGTATCGCCCGCGACCACACCGGGCAGCCAGGCCTGCTTCTGCGCGTCGCTTCCGAAGCGCGCAATCGGCAGGGCCGCGAGTACTACCGTGGGCCAGAGGGGCACCGGCGCCACGTGTCGGCCGACCTCTTCGAGCAGGATCGCGAGCTCCACCGGGCCGAGGTCCATGCCACCGAACTCGGCCGGCAGGCAGGCACCCACCAGGTTCGATGTGGCCAACTCGCGCCACAGTGTCCGGTCGATGCCTTCGTCGCCCGCCTCGATCTCGCAGAGCCGCTCGTGCGTGGCGCGGTCGCCGAGGATCTTGCGGGCCAGCTCGCGCAGCGCTTCCTGGTCTTCTGTATAGGCGAAGTTCACCCGGCTACTCCTTGTAGTGCGGCAGGCCCAGGCCGGCCATCGCGATGATGTCGCGCTGCACCTCGTTGGTGCCGCCGCCGAAGGTCAGAATCAGCGCCGAGCGGTACATGCGCTCCACGCGGCCCTGCAGCAGCGTGCCGGGCGAGTGGCGGTCGAGCGTCCCGGAAGCGCCCAGGATCTCCTGCAGCCAGCGGTAGGCTTCCACGAAGAACTCGCTGGCGAACACCTTCACGGCCGATGCCTCGGCCGGGTGCAGGTCGCCGTGGGTGAGCGTCCAGGCCTGCTTCCAGAGCATCAGCTTCAGCACCTCCGCGCCCGCGTAACAGCGCGCCAGGTTCGTCCGTGCGAAGGGCTGGTCGATCACGCGGCGGCCGTCGGCCAGCTTGGTCGCCTGCGCCCAGGCGCGCACCTCGTCCATCAGGCGCTGGAAGGGACCCGTCGGAAACAAGGAGACGCGCTCGTGGTTCAGCTGGCTGGTGATCAGGCTCCAGCCGTTGTTCTCACCGCCCACCAGGTAGCGCTCGGGCACGCGCACGTCGTCGTAGTACGTGGCGTTGGTGCGCACGTCGGACATCGTCCAGATCGGCGTGCACTTGAACCCCTTGGCCGTCGTTGGCACCAGGAACATCGAGATCCCGCGGTGCTTCTTTGCGTCGGGGTCGGTGCGCGCCGCCACCCACACGAAGTCCGCGAAGTCCGCCAGGCTGGTAAAGACCTTCTGGCCGTTGATGACCCACTCGTTGCCGTCGCGCACCGCGCTGGTCTGAAGCGACGCCAGGTCGGTGCCGGCGCCGGGTTCGGAGTAGCCGATCGCGAAGTGGCAGTCGCCCTGCAGGATGCGCGGCAAGAGCTCGTTCTTGAGCTCGTCGCTGCCGTAGCGCATGAGCGTCGGGCCGACGGTGCCGAGCGTGAGGAAGGGCAGGGGGAACCCCGCGCGCTGCACCTCGTCGGCGAACACGTACTGCTCGAGCGGGCTGCGGTCCTGTCCGCCGTACTCCTTCGGCCAGCCGATGCCGAGCCAGCCGTCGGCGCCCATCTTCTTGAGGGCCTTGCGGTACTCCGGTCCGCCGCCCTCGCCGCCGGAGGAGAGTTCCGCCAAGAGCTCTTCGGTCATCAGCTCGGCGAAATAGGCGCGCAGCTCTTCGCTGAGCGCCTCGAGCTCGGGGGTCAGGTCGATGTACATGGCGGCTCCTCCTGCGGGGACAGTCGTCTACACGCGCGGTCTGGCCAGGTCCATGCTGGCCGCCAGGCGCGCGCGGTGCGCGCATGGGTCGCCGAACAGGATCGCGGATGCCCAGGCGCGGCGGTAGTAGAGATGCGAGTCGGCCTCCCAGGTGAAGCCGATCCCGCCGTGGATCTGGATGCTCTCCCGCGCGGCGCGCAGGTAGGCGTCGCCGGCCAGGGATTTCGCGATGCTCGCGGCCTCGGCCAGCTCGGCCGGGTCGCTCTCCGCACGCGATGCCACCCAGCCGGCCCAGTACGCCGCGACGCGCGCCGACTCGAGCTCGAGCAGCACCTCGGCCGCCTTGTGCTTGATCGCCTGGAACGAGCCGATCGGCCGCGCGAACTGGATGCGTTGCTTGGCGTGCTCCACCGCGGCGTCGAGGCAGCGCTCCGCTCCGCCGATCATCTCCGCGGCCAGCCCGATCGCAGCCTGGTCGAGTGTGCGCGCCAGTCCCGGCCAGGCCTCGCCTTGCGTTCCGAGCAGGGTGGCCGCGGCCCCGTCGAGGCGCAGCTCGGCGTGGGGGCGGGTGAGATCGAGCGGTTCGGCCGCTGTGCGCTCGAGGCCGGGCGCGTCCGACCGTACAGCCAGCAGCGAGATCCCGGCTGCGCCCCGGCTCTCCGGTGCGCGCGCCGCAACCAGCAGGAGATCCGCCTCCATCCCGGAGAGCACGCCGCTGAAGCTTCCCGAGACGCGGAAGCCGTCGCCCTCGGGGAGGCAGGTCGCAGTCACCCCGTCGGGATCGGCGCGGTCGGGCCGCTCGCCCGCCGCGAGCGTGGCCACGACGTCTCCCGCGGCCAGCTGCGGCAGCCACTCGCGTTGGGCGGACGCGCCTGCGCAGTGGAGCAACGCGTGGGTGGCGAGGCAGGCGCTCGCGAAGTACGGCCCGCCGGCCAGCTCGCGTCCCAGTTCCTCGAGGGCGATGCCGAGCTCCAGGAAGCCCGCACCCTGTCCGCCCTGTTCCTCCGGGATCGCAAGGCCCAGCAGGCCCAGCTCGCCGGCCAGCTGCTTCCAGACAGACGGGGCGAAGCTCGTGCCGGACTCCGCGAGGCGGCGCACTTCGGCCACCGGCCAGCGCTCGCCCAGGAAGCGGGCCAGCACCTTGCGGAACTCTTCCTGCTCCTCGCTGAAGGCGAAATCCACCGGCCGTCCTAGATGGCGCGCTCGCGCCCCTGCCAGTAGGGATCGCGCAGCTTGCGCTTGTAGAGCTTGCCGTTTGGATCGCGCGGCAGCTCGGAGATGAAGTCGATGGTGCGCGGCGTCTTGAACTTCGCCAAGCGGTCGCGGCAGAACTCGAGCAGCTCATTGGCCAGCGCGGGACCCGGCTCGACGCGATCGGCCGGCTCGACCACGGCTTTCACTTCTTCGCCCCAATCCTCGTGCGGAATGCCGAACACTGCCACGTCGCCCACCTTCGGGTGCGACAGGAACACGTTCTCGATCTCGGCCGGGTAGATGTTCGCTCCGCCGGAGATGATCATGTCGATCTTGCGGTCCGACAGGAACAGGTAGCCGTCTTCGTTCAGGTAGCCGACGTCGCCCACCGTGAAGTACAGGTTCTCGCCGATCACCAGCCGGTTCTTCTGGGTCTTGGCCTTGTCCTTGTAGTACTCGAAGGCCTGGCCGCCCTGGCCGAGCTTCATGTAGACGGTGCCGCGCTCGCCCTGGGGGACCTCCTTGCCCGTCTCGTCGTCCACGATCTTGAGTTCGGCGTTCGGCCAGGGGCGGCCCACCGTGCCCGGGTATTTTCGCCACTCCTGCGGGGTGACCAGGGTGCCGCCACCCTCGGTGGCGGCGTAGTACTCGTAGATCGAGTCGCCCCACCAGTCGAGCATGCGCCGCTTTACTTCGGGCGGGCAGGGCGCGGCCGCGTGCACCATGGTGCGGGTCGACGAGCAGTCGTAGCGCGCGCGCAGCTCCTCGGGCAGGCCCAGCATGCGGTGGAACTGGGTCGGGACCATGTGAGTGGTGGTCACCTTGTAGCGGTCGATCAGCGCCAGGCAGCCCTCCGGCGTCCACTTGTCCATGATCACGATCGGGTGGCCGAAGTGCAGCGACGAGGTGGCGAACACCAGTACGGCGGTGTGGTACAGCGGCGAGCCCACGATGTGGACGTTCTCGTCCTCGGGCTGGATGCCGAACATGCTGAGGAAGCCCGTGAACAAGGTCGCGGCCAGGTCGGGGTCGATCGGCGCGAGCGGGCGCTTCACGCCCTTCGGGTTGCCGGTCGTGCCCGACGTGTAGTTCATGACTGCGCCCGCGGTGCGTCCCCCGGGAAGCTCGGCGGACTGGTCGTCGATCAGTTCCGAGAACGGCCGGAAGCCTTCGATCGCACCCACCGCGAAGCGGCCTGCCGCCGGGAATTTCGTCTGGTCGGCGGCGGCGCGCGCCACGTCCGCGACGCGCTCGTGCGCCACGAACACCTTGGCCTCGCAGTCCTCGAGGATGTACGCCACCTCGGCGGGTGCCAGGTGCCAGTTGAGCGGTGTCAGGTAGAAGCCCGCCTGCGCGCAGGCCAGGTTCAACGCGATCATCTCGGCGCAGTTCGGCATGAGCACCGCGAGCACGTCGCCGGCCTCCATGCCGGCGGCGCGCAACCCAGCGACGATCCGGTTGCACTCGGCCAGGAGTTCTCCGCGCGTCCACTCGCGGCCGGCCGGGTCGATCAGGCCCAGGCGGTCCGGGGCGCGCGCTGCGTAGTTCCAGAAGCCGTGCTCCGCCATCAGGGTTTCTCCGCTCCGAAGATCGCCATCGAGAAGTACTGCGAGCCGCCACCATAGGCGTGCCCGAGCGCCAGCCGAGCACCGTCCACCTGGTGCTCCCCGCACAGGCCCCGCACCTGGTTCGCGGCTTCTGCGAAGCGGATCAATCCGGACGCACCGATCGCGTTCGAGGACAGCACGCCCCCGGACATGTTCGTCGGGAAGTCGCCGTCCAGCGCCGTCGCGCCCTCGTAGACCATCTTCCAGCCCAGGCCCTCCTCGCTGATGCCCAGGTTTTCCATCCACATGGCCTCGAACCAGCTGAACGGCACGTAGATCTCCGCGCAGTCGATCTCTTCGCGCGGGTTCTGGATGCCGGCCTTCTGGTACAGGTCCTTCGCGCAGTCGCGGCCGGCCTGCGGGTTCACCTGGTCGCGCCCCGCGAACATCGTGGGCTCGCTGCGCATGGCCGTGGCGTGCACCCAGGCGGGCGCACGCGGCGCCTTCTTGGCGGCAGCCTCGTTGCCGAAGACCACGGCGCAGGCTCCGTCCGAGGACGGGCAGGTCTCCAGGTAGCGGACCGGGTCCCAGAGCATCGGGGAGTTCATGATCTGGTCGAAGCTGATGTCGGGAATCTGCAGGTGCGCATAGGGATTCTTGAGCGCGTTCAAGCGATCCTTTAAGGCCGTGCGGATCCCCGTGTCCTCCGGGGCACCGGAGCGCGCGATGTAGCCGCGGATCAGCGGCGCGAAGTAGCCGCCGGCGCCGGCGACCACCGCGACCGAGAAGGGCGGCGAGATCGTGAGCGCCCACATCGCGTTCGACTCGGACTGCTTCTCGAAGCACACGGTGAGCACGCGTTCGTGGATCCCGGCCTCGACCAGGCTCGACGCGACGATGCCGGTCGAGCCGCCCACGCTGCCGGCGGTGTGCACGCGCAGCATCGGCTTGCCGGCACCGCCCAGCGCATCCGCCAGGTAGAGCTCCGGCATCATCACGCCTTCGAAGGTGTCGGGCGCCTTGCCGATCACCAGCGCGTCGATCTCGCTCCAGCGGAGGTCCGCGTCCTCGAGTGCTCGCTCCGCGGCCTCCCGCACCAGGCCCACCATCGACACGTCGATGCGCTTGGCTTCGTACTTGGTCTGGCCGACGCCGATCACCGCGCTGAGCTCGCCCATTACAGGCCCTCCAACACGCACACCAGGTTCTGTTGCAGACACGCGCCCTGGGTGGCGTGGGCGACCGCGCGGTTGCCTTCGCCGCGCGCCAGGCGGCTGGCCGCTTCCCCGATCCGCACCAGCCCGGTGGCCATCAGCGGATGCGAGCAGAGGGCGCCCCCCGACGGGTTGATCGCGACGCCGTCGCCGAGCTTCAGCGCCTGGCGCAGGATCAACTCCTGGTGCGCGTAGGGCGCCTGCAGCTCTGCGAAATCGACCGCGCCCTGGTGCACGCCGGCCTTCTCGCCGGCGCTTTCAGTGGAGGGCGAGCGCGTGAGATCGCGGGTGCCCAGGTGCGCCGGCTCGATGCGGTGGTCGATGCCGCGAATCACCACGGGGCGCTCGACCAGGTCGCGCGCCTTCTCGAGCGTGGCGATCACGACCGCTGCCGCTCCGTCGGTGACGGGCGGGCAGGCGTGGGGTCGGAGCGGCGAGTGGTGCATCGGCTCGGCCAGCAGGGCCTCGACGGTGGTCTCGCCGGAGACGACCGCGTGCGGATTCGACTGGGCGCTCTTGCGGCTGCGCACCGCGATCTCGGCCAGGTCGCGCTCGCCCTTGCCGGTGGCTTCGAACAGCAGGCGCGCCTGCAGCGCGGCTACGCTGTCCCAGTCCGGCCAGAGGGGCGTGACGCAGTACGGATCGAGCTGCAGCGCCTGAACCATCGCGATGTCGCCCGGCGAGGACTTGCCGAAGCTGTAGACCAAGGCGCTGTCCACCTCGCCCGTCTGGATCTTGATCCAGGACTCGTAGAGCGCCCAGGCGCCGTCCATCTCCACGTGCGACTCCTTGATGGGCGGCCAGGCGCCCACCGCGTCGAGTGCGCCGACGAACGAGAAGGGCTGGCCGGCCAGGTAGTCGCTCGAGCCCGAGCAGGTGAAGCCGATCTCGTGGCGCGGGATGCCGCAGGCCTGGACCGCCTGCTTCACCACCGGCATCAGGATCTCGACCTCGTTGCGGCCGCTCTCGTCGGCCCGGGCCGATTGCGCGAACGAGACGATCGCGACGTCGCGCATCAGAGGTGCTCCTTGTACGAGTCGAAGGCCGCGTCGGGCTCATCGATCGGCTCGAAGTAGCGGATGCTCGCCATGGTGGGTCCGAGCTCTTCTTTGGGAACCCAGACCGCCTGGACGCGCATGCCCATGCGCACGTCTTCCAGGGGGCACTTCTGCAGCACGTGCGCGAAGGGGATGTCGGCGCCGTCCAGCAGCACCTGCACCATGGAGTAGGGCGGGTCGAACTTGATGTTGTCCGAGGGGATGCGCACGATCGAGTACGACGTGACCGTCCCCTTGTGCGCCACCTCGACCGGCTCCTCGGTCGGCATCGCGCAGCGCGCGCAGGCACCGCGCGAGGGCACGTAGACGCGCTTGCACTCGCCGCAGCGCTGCCCGATCAGCTTCCCCTGGGCGATGCCGCGCAGGAAGCGCGTGGTGGCCGCCCCGGCCGTATAGTCGTACTCGAGGCGGATCGGGGTGGTGATGCTCTTCAGTTCCTCCGCCATGGCTAGGCCTCCGGCTCGAAGCAGGCCAGGTCGCGGATGCCCCCCTGGGGATCGTCGCTCCAGCGCGGCCGCACCCGCATCCCCGTAGCCATCTGCGCCGCGCTGCCCGCATCGACCGCGTGCAGCATCGGGACGTCGGCGCCGTCTAGTTTGATCAGGGCGTAGGCGAACGGGTGGTCGAAGGGCTGGAGCTCGCGCGGCTCGGCGACCCAGGTCCAGCTCACCACGCTGCCGCCGGGACCGACCTCGACCATGCCGTCGATCGCCTCCCCGGTGTCCGGGTCGTGCTCGGTGGGCGGCACGATCACGCGGCCGCTCTTGGTGCGAGCGCCCTCGATGCGCCGCTCCTGGAGCGCGGTGAAGAAGCGCCCGAGCACCGGTCCCAGCGAACGCCGGTACGGGTACTCCATGACGTGCACGGCCGAGAGCAGCTCGGAGTCGCGCGTCCTACTCATGCTTGCCTCCGTTCAGGATGAGCCTCGCGCTGTTCCGCACGTGCTCGACGACCGTCTCGGTCGGGTGCAGCCCCACGGACCAGCCGACCAGCGCCGAGAACCACACGTGCAGCAGGGTGGCCGCGATCTGACGCTCGCGCGCGCTGCCGCCGTTCCCATCGAGTGGTGCGCCGAGGTCGGGCGGGACGTCGTGCAGCGCCGCGACAATCAGGCGCTGGATGCGCAGCTGAAGCCCCGCGATCTGTACGGCCGTGTCGGGATCGCCGACGGCCATGGCGCGCACCAGGGCCCGCGCCAGTTGCGGGCTGCGCATCAGCCCCCGGGTTGCGCGGGCGAACACCTCGGTGCAGCGCTGCAGCGCCGCGCGGCCCGCCGCCGGTCGCTTGACCAGATCTGCCTCGAGTCGCGCGACCTCCTCGTGCAGCGCGAAGAGCAGCAGATCTTCCTTGCTGCGGAAGTATTTGTAGAGGGTGCCGAGCGCCACGTCGGAGCGGTCCGCCACGTCTCGCAGGCGCACGGCCTCGAACCCGCCTCTCTCGGCCAGTCCGACCGCGGCATCGACAATGCGCCGCATGCGGCCCAGTTGGCTGGCGGCGAGCCGTGCGACCCTGGGCGGGGCCGGGCGGGGCGCAGTGGTCTCGACGGAGGATCTGCGGGCCATCGGTGCAGGATTAGAACACGTTGCAAAATTCGTGTCTACGCGGTCCGGCGCGCCTTAGAACTGGCCAGCTCCAGGAAGCGCGCCTTAGAAGTCGGGGAGCAGCGCCGCGAGGCGCTTCGGCGCAGTCAGGCGGTAGCTCTCCTGGACGACCTCCGCGAGCTCCTCCCAGTCGATGGGATGCACGTCGAGGCGCACGCCGACCCAGCCTCGCGGGCCCACGTAGGGCGGAACGTAGAAGCGCTCCGGGTCTGTGCTTCGACCAGCACGGCCTGGTCGCCGGGGGCCGCCTTGCACCACGCGGCGCGGATCCCATCGCCGTGGTGGTTGTTCACGTAGTGGACGAACAGCTTGTTGCGCACGCGGAAGGTCGGGTTGCCCCAGGCTTCCTTCTCGGTTGCCTCGGGAAGCGCCAGACAGACCTTGCGCAGGCGCGGCAGGGGATCGCGTGCCACGTTCAGGGTCCGAACAGGCTGCCGTGGAACCAGCGCAGCCCGACGGTGAGCGCCACGCCGAGTACGACGGCCAGCGGCGAGAGCTCGCGCAGGCCGCGCAGGGTGTTCGGGCCGCTGAACGGCAGGAACGGCGTGCCTTCCCAGAAGGCGCGGAACTCGGGTTGGGTGGCCAGCTTGCGCTGGTCCTGGTGCCAGCACCCCAGCACTCCGAAGAGCGGAAAGCCCGCGAAGAAGGCCACGTCCGAGGCGTAGCCGTTCACGACCAGGTGCAGCAGCGCCCACAGGCCCAGACCCATGAACAGCCCGTGGCGCGTCAGGTGTTGCACCCCGCGCGGCTCGCCGGCCGCGATGCCCGGCATCGCCGGGCTTGGCGTGATCAGGCCGGACACCACGAGCACGAGCGCCACCCCGGTGCCCGCGTAGATCAGCCAGCGCAGCACGTCGCCGACGGGCACCGCCCAGAGCAGCGGCCCGGCGTGCTTGTGCGCGAAGTAGAACCAGACCAGCGCCACGAACACGGCGAGCGCGAGCAGCGAGAACACGGCCTGGAAGGCGGCCTCGCCCAGGGCCGCCACCAGGCGGGGGCGCAGGCGGACGCTGGAGAGCGCCATGTGGCTGCCGCCAAACAGGATCCAGAGGCCCGCCAGGACCAGGGCTTCGCTCATCGCTGCCGAGTATACCCGTCGGGGCTTGCCTCAAGCGAGGGCTCCGCATGCCGATGCCACCACGAGGGAGTACGCCGCATGATAGAGGCCCCGTACATCGCAGTGGTTGATGAGGGCAGCGAGCTGGACGACGTGCGCTCGCTCCTGGACGAGCTCGGCCTCGAGTACGACAGCTGGGAGAAGGACAGCGTGACCAACGGCCTGGTGCCACGCCGGCTGCTGGTCGTGACCGCCACGATCGCCGTTACGAGCCGCTACCGCCGCGAACCTGCCAGCGGAGGCGAGCAGCGGCCCGTCTGGATCGCCGTGAGCCCGAATGACTCGCGCAGCCAGCGCAACGTGTTGCTGCACCAGGGCTTCGACTACATGGTCCAGCGGCCGGTGCACCCGACCGCGCTCCGTCTGCTTCTGCAGCGTGCGCTCTACCGCGGCGACGACCAGCGTCGCGGCCGCCGCGTCGCAGTGGGCTATGGAGTTACGTTGCGCACCGGCCTGGTTCCGCGCCGTGCCACCCTGGTGGACCTGTCGGCCACAGGCGCGCGCCTTCTGGCACGAAAGGGTCTGGAGCGCGGCACCGAGGTGAGCGTGCGCATCCCGGGCGCCATCGATCGCGGCGACACCTTCACGTTGCTGGCGCGGGTGGTGCGCACCCGGCGTGGCGACGCCGAGGGCGGACAGACCGGCGAGTACTCGATCGCGCTGCGCTTCCAGCGCATGGACGGGGCGCTGCGCGATCGCCTGCGCCGGCTGCTCGCAACGCTCGCGTCGGGCCCCGCCTCGCTGCCGAACAGCCCCGAGCTCCGCTCGGCTGCGGTCGAGGAGCCGGACGCGCCCGTGCGACAGCGCCGTTCCGTATTCGAGCGCGAGATCATGATCTTCGGCAACAGCGGCTGCGCCCTGGTCGCCCGCGATCTGTCCCGCGGCGGCCTGCGTGTCGAGCAACACCCGGCCCTGTCGGTGGGCGAACAGGTGCGTCTGGCGATTCCCGCGGCGCCGCCGGAGGAACCGGTGGTCGTGACCGCACGAGTCGCGCGCGATGACGGTGACTCCGGGCTGGCCCTGGTGTTCGAGTCGGTCGAGAGCGGCGACAAGGCACGCCTGGAGCGCATCATTTCGCGGCATCCGGCGATCGAGTCCCTCGCACCCGAGGAAGCCGGCGGCATCGTGGTCGCGAATCTGCTGCCGTCGCTGCAGCGCATCGCCGAGCAGTCGAAGGGCTGGTCGGGCCGCTTCCGCTGGGGCCGCTAGCCGCCTGAGACGCGTTATGCTCTCGCCCGCCATGGCGAGGAGCGTGACGGTGCAGGATCCCGAGCCGAGCTATCCCGGTGCGCGCGCGCCGGACCGGGAGTTCCGCGTCGACGCCGCGGGGGTCGGAATTGCGGTCTACGAGTGGGGCGAGGCGGACGCCCCGCCGCTGCTGCTCGCGCACGGCGGCTTCGACTTCGCGCGCACCTTCGACGTGTTCGCACCGCTCCTCGCGGAGGCCGGCTGGCGCGTGGTCTCCTGGGACCATCGCGGCCACGGCCTCTCGGACCACACAGAGCTGTACAGCTGGGACGCAGACCTGCGCGACCTGCTCGAGGTGATCGACGCACGCATCCCGGCGCCCTGTCCGGCGATCGGCCACTCGAAGGGCGGGGGGATGCTCATGCAGTTCATCCACGCACTCCCGCACCGCTTCACGAAGTTCGTCGCGATCGATGGACTGCCCTCGAAGCGCCCGCACCCCGATGTGGCCGAGCACGAGCGTACCCGCCTGCTCGGCAAGGAGATCTCGGCCTGGCTCGACCACCGGCGCCGCGCCGCCGAGCTGGTGCGCAAACCCGGCACGGTCGAGGAGCTGGCGCAGCGCCGCAAGCGCATGAACCCGCGCCTCTCCGACGAGTGGCTGCTGTACCTGGCGCGCGTCGGCGCGCGCCGCGACCCGGACGGCTGGCGCTGGCGCATCGATCCGGCCCTGCGCTTCGGAGGTTTCGGCCCCTGGCGTGCCGAGTGGTCCCTGCAGCGGCTGCCCGGTTTTCCGGTGCCCCTGCTGGGTCTGTTGGGGACCGAGCGCGAGCCCATGGATTGGGGCACCACCCGCGCCAGTGTCGAGCCGTATCTGCCGGCCGGCGCCGAGCTCCACGTGGTCGAGGGCACCGGCCACTTCATCCACATCGAGCAGCCCCAGCAAGCCGCGAAGCGGGTCCTGGACTTCCTGGCCTCGTGAAGCACACGCTGCGGCACTCTCGCGTCGAGCTGGCCCTGCACGAGCTGGTTTCCGGGACTGGCCGGCCGCTGCTGCTCCTGCACGGGCTCGGCGAGCGCTCCCCGACCGCGGCGCCCGCGGAGCTGGCCGACTGGCCCGGTGGCGTCTTTGCGCTCGACTTCACCGGACACGGGGATTCCACCGTGCCGCGCGGCGGCGGCTACACAGCGGAGATCCTGATGGGTGACGTCGATGCGGCACTCGGCTTCCTGGGCGGAGCCACCGTAGTGGGGCGCGGGCTGGGCGCCTACGTGGGCTTGCTTGCAGCGGGCGGCCGCCCGGAGCAGGTGCGCGGCCTCGTCGTGCGCGACGGTCCGGGCCTGGTCGGCGGAGGAGGGGGCTCGATCAGTCCCCACATCGCGCGCGTCGATTCGAGCGGCCCCGTGCCGCCCGACCCGTTCGCGCTCGTGGAGCTGTCGCGGGACCTTCGTCCGCGCGACTACGCGGCATCGTTCGCGCGGCAGGCGACCCAGCTCTCCGGTCTGCCGCGGCCGATCAGCGTGGCCGCCCTGGAGCGCCCGGAGTGGCTGGCGGCACTGACGGAGGAGATCGGCGTCGAACAGCGCCCGCTGGCCGACGCGCTGCGCGACTACGCGACCTTGGACTGACGCAGCGAGGGCAGCCGCACGCGTTGCGCGCCGATCTGTTCGGCGAAGCGCTCGGCGGCGCGCTCGAGCGCGCGGCGCCGACGCGCCGTCCGGTTCACGTGCGCTTGCCACCAGAGCCCCCGGATCTCCAAGCGCTCGGCGTCGCGGTGCAGCTTTGCGTCGACTCGCGCCACCAGCCGGTCGCCTTCGAGGACCGGCAGCACGTAGTAGCCGTAGCGGCGCTTGGCCGCCGGCACGAACGCCTCGAGCCTGTAGTCGAACTGGAACAAGCGCAGCGTGCGCGCGCGATCGCGCAGCACCGGGTCGAAGGGAGACAGCAAGCGGGTGCGAGCGGGCGCGTCGGCAGCGCGCGCCAGGCGCCGCTTCCAGTCGCGAAACGCCCAGGCCCGGCGCGCGTCCGACCCGTCCTCCGCCAGGACGGCGACCGGCACGATCTCGCCGCGCGCCTCGGCCTTGGCGCACCAGGCGCGGGCCTCCTCGAGGTTGATGGCGTGCAGGAACTCGCGCAGCTCGCGCGCGGTCGCGCAGCCCAGGCGGGCAAGCGCGGTCTGGCACGCCCAGGCGATGTGTTCCTCGCGCGGCGGGATCGGCCGGGCCGCCGCCTCGGGCAGCACGCGCTCGATCAGGTCGTAGAGCTTCTGGAAGTTCACCCGGCCCGAGATGGCGACCTCTCCGGTGCGCCACAGGTACTCGAGCGCCGTCTTCTGCGGCTTCCAGCTCCACCAGGTGCCGCGCCCAGGGCGTGGGTCCTCGAAGTCGACGCTGCGCAGCGGGCCCTCGCGCTCCAGGCGCTCCCGCACGTGCGCGATCACGTCCAGCGGCCGGTTGCCTAGCCTGTGGGCCCAGCGCGAGCGCGTCGGGTCCATGCGCTGCTTCCAGGCCGCGAAGCGGTGCTGCCAGTGGGCCAGCCACTCGGTCGGGATCGCGGCCGCATCGTGCGTCCAGTGCTCGAAGAGCGTGCGGTCCCGCTCGAGCAGCTTCTCCAGCATGGCGGGCCGGTAGCCGTCGAGACGCGTGCACAGGATGTGGTGGTGGGCGCGCTCGACCACATTGATCGTGTCGACCTGCACGAAGCCCATCCCCAGGACTGTGCGCCGTACGGCGGCGGGCGTGGCGCGCCGCGCCGGGTCGGCCAAGAGGCCCACGCCGTGGAGCAGCAGTCTCCGCGCGTCACGCGCGGAGACTGTCTCGCCAAGGCTCACTTCGTTCCGTGGCCCGTCGGAATGTCGGCGAACGCGACGCCCTTGTCGGCCCGCATCTCTGGCGGCAGGCCCAGCACGCGCTCGGCCACGATGTTGCGCAGGATCTCGTCGGTGCCGCCGGCCAGGCGCAGGCCCGGCGAGGCCAGCCACGACTCTTGCCAGGTCGCGTCGTCGAAGGCGACTCCCGCCTCCAGCGAAGCTCCGGCCTGGCCCTGCAGGTCGCAGGCGAAGCTCGACATGTCCTGGCGCAGAGGCGCGCCGACCAGCTTGCCGATCGAGGACTCGGGTCCAGGCGTGGTCCCGCGCGAGATTGCGGTCAGCGTGCGGTAACCGGTGTACTGGAGGCCCTTGGAGCGCACGTAGAAGTCCGCCAGGCGCTGGCGCACGCTCGGGTCGTCTAACGCGGAGTGTCCGCCCCAGTCGGTCTCCTTGGCCAGCCGCAGCAGGTCGGAGAAGCCGGCCCCGCCGCCGCCGGAGCCGATCGAGGACCGTTCA
Source organism: uncultured Gammaproteobacteria bacterium (assembly GCA_964194645.1). Lineage (GTDB taxonomy): Bacteria > Myxococcota_A > UBA9160 > SZUA-336 > SZUA-336 > CAXMNF01. The sequence goes on along the minus strand of CAXMNF010000094.1, from coordinate 10,671 downwards.
TTCATGAGCGTGGTGATCGCGCCGCGCCAGCCGTCGTTCACGGCGCCCACGCGGTTCTCGTCGGGGATGCGCACGTCGTTGAAGAACACCTCGTTGAAGCCGGTGCCGCCGTTGATCTGGCGGATCGGCCGGATCTCGATGCCGGGCGACTCCATGTCGACGATGAAGTAGGTGATGCCCGCGTGCTTGACCGCCGACAAATCGGTGCGCGTGACGATCATGCCCCACTTGGAGAACTGGGCGCCGGTGCACCAGCTCTTCTGCCCGTTCACGATCCACTCATCGCCATCCTTCACCGCGCTGGTTCGCAGGCCGGCGAGGTCGGAGCCGGCGGCCGGCTCGCTGAACAGCTGGCACCAGATCTCCTCACCGCGCAGCATCGGCCGGATGTGGCGCTTCTTCTGGGCCTCGGTGCCGTGCACCATGATGGTCGGGCCGAGCATGCCCTGGCCGATCGCGAAGATGTTCGGCGGCGTCTTGAAGCGCGCCTCTTCCTGATTCCAGATCACGCTCTGGATCGCGGTCGCCTCGCGTCCGCCGAACTCCTTCGCCCAGGTGATGCAGGCCCAGCCGCCGTCGGCCTTCTTGGCCTGCCAGTCCTGGGCCGCCTTTACCACGCTGCGGCCCTCGCCTTCGTCGAGCAGGCCCGGGGGAGCCTCGTCGTGCTTGAGGCGCTTCGTGTTCGCCTTCAGCCAGGTTCGAGCTTCCGCTCGGAATTCAGCCTCTTCTGCGGTGTCGTTGAAGTCCATGGCGAATCCTCCTAGGCGGCGTCGAGTCGCTGGATCAGCTTCTCGCGCCACTCGTCCGCGCTGCCGAGCACCAGGCCCAGGAGCTTGGCGCGCCGGTAGAACAGGTGGCAGTCGTATTCCCAGGTGTAGCCCACGCCTCCGTGCATCTGGATCATCTCGGTGCCGGCCAGCTCGCAAGCATCGCTGGCGCTGACGCGCGCGCCGCACGCGGCGGTGGCCAGCTCGGGGCTGCGGTTCTCGAGCGCCCAGGCTCCGTAGTAGGTGTTCGAGCGCGCCAGCTCGATGGACACGTAGAGATCGGCGAGCCGGTGCTTCAGCGCCTGGAACGACGCAATCGGCCGGCCGAATGCGTAACGCCCCATGGTGTAGTCCTTGGTGATCTCGAAGGCGCGGCTCGCCGTGCCGACCTGCTCGAACGCCAGCAGTACCGCCGCACGGTCCAGGATCTGCTGCATGAGCGCCCAGCCCTTGCCCGCCTTGCCGAGCACCTCGACCGGTGTGTCGCTGAAGCCGAGCTTGCCTTGCGAGCGCGACGGGTCGATCGAGCGCAGGCTCTCCTTCGTCACGGTCTTGTCGTCCAGGTCCGCCAGCACCAGGGTCACGCCCTTGCCGTCGCGGGCCGCGACCACGGCCAGACCCGCTACGTCGCCGTCGAGCACCGGGAGCTTCGTGCCGTTGAGCTTCCCGCCCTTGAGCGTCGCCTGCACGCCCGAGTCCGACACCCGGCCGGGCCGCTCGGCCAGCGCGAGGCAGCCGATCGTCTCACCGCTCGCGAGGCGCGGCAGCCAGCGCTTCTTCTGCTCGTCGCTGCCCGCTTCCATCAGCGCCTCGGTCGCCAGGTAGGCGGACGAGGCGAACGGGATCGGTGCGAGCGCGCGGCCGACCTCTTCGGCGATCAGCGCCAGCTCCAGGTGGCCGAAGCCGGCTCCGCCGTACTCTTCCGGCACGGCGGCGCCCAGCCAGCCCATCTCGGCCGCGCCCTTCCAGAGTTCGGCGCTGTGCGTCTCCTTGGACTCCAGGACGGCCCTGCACACCGAGAGCGGCGCGTGGTCTTCGAGATAGTCGCGGGCCGTCTTCTGCAGGAGCTTCTGCTCCTCGGAGAAGTCGAAGTTCATCGCAGGTTCCCTTGCTTTCGGGCGGTTGATCCGGGCGTCAATATATCAGGAATCCACCAGCCCAGGAGGGCCCCTGCTTTGATCCGCCTGTACGACTACCTGCCGTCCGGCAACGGCTACAAGGTGCGCCTGGCGCTGCGCCAACTCGGCATTCCGTTCGAGCTGGTCGAGCTCGACCTCACGCAGGCCGCAGCCCGTACGCCGGAGTTCCTGGCGCTGAACCCCAACGGCAAGATTCCCGTGGTCGAGCTGGAGCCCGGCCGCGTGCTGGCCGAGTCGCACGCGATCCTGTGGTACTTCGCGGAGGGCTCGAAGCTCGTGCCCGACGATCGCTACCAGCGTGCCCTCGTCTGGCAGTGGCTGTGCTTCGAGCAGTACAGCCTGGAGCCGTTCATTGGCGTGGCGCGCTTCTGGCTGCACTCCGAGGGGCGCACGCCGGCCGAGCTGGGCGCTCGCCTCGATGAGAAGCTGGCAGGCGGGCACCGCGCGCTGGGCGTGTTGGAGCAGGCGCTCCGCGGGCGCGAGTTCCTAGTCGGGGAAGGCTACTCGCTGGCAGATATCGGCCTCTACGCGTACACGCACGTGGCCGAAGAGGGCGGCTTCGAGCTGTCGCGCTATCCGGCGCTGCGCGACTGGCTGGGGCGCGTGCGCGCCCAGCCGGACCACGTGCCGATCAGCTACGACGGACCCTAGCTACTCGGGCTTCTCTTCGTCCTCATCGAAGTCGAAGGTCGTCCCCAAGTCGTTCACGTCGAACTCTTCGGGCGACGTGGATTCGCTGGCGACGTCGAGATCCGCGTCGCCGTCGCCTCCCGAGAGGTCCACCACGCCGTGTTCGAAGGTGTCCGAGGCACCGTCGTTCGGTTCGCCGGCCGGCGCGCGGGGCGGAGCCGGGGCCGGTTCGGGCTCCGGGTCGGGTCCAGCCAGCGTCTGGAGCGGCTCGCGCAGCGCATCGTCCATGCCCGGGTCTGCGAGGCCGCAGCGCGCCGCACGCGCGGCGAGGCTCGCGTCGAGCGGCTGCACTTCCCGCGCAAAGCGCAGGGCGATCGGCGCGGCCAGGGTGCCGCCCTCGCCGGGCAGCGCGCGGCGCAGCACCGTCATGCCCTCGTCGTTCCGCCCGGCCTGGGCGAGTCGGGTTCCCAGCCGGACGAGGACCAGCGGATCGGTTGCGCTCGAATCGTCGAGTGCCTCGAGCTGTTCGAGAGCCTGATCGAGCCGTCCGGCCTGCACGTCGCGGCGCAGCCGTGCCGCAGGATCGGCCGTGCTCGCTGCGAGCTTGCTGCGCTGGAGCTGAGATGCGGCGCGCTCGAGGCCGGCGGCGCGCAGCGCCGCGGCGAAGCCCGCGCCGAGAGCGAAGCCGGCCAGGTGTGACCAGCCCAGGTTCGGTTCCGCGCCGCCGAGCAGTGGCAAGGCGAAGAGGTCGGCGGCAAGCCAGGCGACGGGCAGCAGCAGCGCTGGGATCGCGATCGGGCCGAGCTCGAGCTTCGCGAACGGCCAGCGCAGCAAGGTTGCGCCCATCAGACCCGCGACCGCTCCTGCTGCGCCGACCACAGGCTGTTCCGCTCCGGGAGCGAGCACGCGTAGCGCCAGGGCCGACGCTGCGCCGGCTGCCAGGAACAGGAGCGCGAAGGCGACGCGCGGCCAGAGGCTCTCGAGGGCACAGCCCGCCAGGAACAGGAACGCCAGGTTCGCCACCAGGCGCAGCGGAGCATCTTCCAGGAACAGGTGTGTGAGCCAGCCCGGGGCCGACGGCGCGGCCGGTACGAAGCCGAGCCGCTGCGTCAGCTGCTCTTCGAGCGCGCCGGCGAGCCCGGCGACCCGCCGGTCCAGCTCGGGCTGGTCCATGGCGCGTTGCAGGTCTACGACCCGGAACGGATAGGCCCGGCGCAGCTTCGCGATGGTTGCCGAGCGCGAGGCCGGGTCCTGCTCCGGCCACAGGAGCGCTGCTGTCGCGTCATCCAGGTCCAGGTAGGGTCGCTCGCTGTAGTAGACGAGCGCCGCTCCACGGGCCGCCGAGATGTCGGCCCGCAGCGCCTCGGCCCGCTGCCACTCGAGACCCGAGAGTCCCGCGCTGACGGCGATCAGGGCGGCGGCGAGCCAAGGAACGACCCGTCCCCGCCCGCGAATGCCGATCGGAAGCTCCATATCCGACTCCCCCGCAGTTCGTCGGCTATTGGCCCATCGGTCCCGTAATCGCTCGAATTGAGAGGCGAACTGGCCCCGGAGCCGAGTCCTGACGAATCCAGCGCCACTGGGTACTGGACCGGCCACGAGTGCCCGGAACTCAGCTCGAAACGTGGCGAAAAAAGGGGTAGCCAGGGTCGCCCGATTGTTGTCAAATGCCCACGACTGGTGGTCAGTGTGCACCTCGGGTGCTCTTCGGGGGACTGTTGGAGATCTTGCGAGCTCTTGCGCTGTTCGTTGCGCTCGGCCTGGTACCGGGCGCGGCTTCGGCTGCGAGCTTCAGCTTCGACTGCATCACAAACAAGCACGCGTCCAACTGCGCGACTGCGGAGACGCAGCTGAGGATGGACGTGAACTCCATCGCCGGCGATCAGGTCGAGTTCATCTTCACGAACACAGGCCTCGAGGTTTCGACGATCGCCGCCATCTATTTTGATGACGGCGTGCTCGCGGAGCTGGCAACAATCGTCGACAACCCGCCGGCCGTCGATTTCGATCAGATCTTTCCGGGCAAGTCCAACCTGCCGGGCGGGAAGCTCGCCTCGCCGCCGTTCGTGGCGACCAAGGAGTTCTCGGCCGGCAGCGTCTCCCCGGCGCATGCCAGCGGCGTCGACCCGGGCGAGTCCGTCGGTTTGATCTTCGACCTGATGCCGGGCAAGACGTTCGCAGACCTGCTCAACGACCTCGCCCTGGGAAACCTGCGCGTGGGCGTGCACGTGATCAAATTCAGGCACGGCGGAAACGAGAGCCTCATCAACGCTTCTGCCCCCGAGCCCCCGGCCCTGCTGCTGCTCGGCATCGCGCTCGGAGCGGCCGCCTTCGTGCGCCGCCGGCCGCAGCCGTAGAGACGAGCGCTCGCCTCACGACCGTGTAAAGTAGGGCCCCCCCGGGAAGGAGGCCCGTGAGCGGAGCGCCCGCAGTCCTGCTGACTGGCGCCACCTACTACGAGCGCCTGGTTCGCTACGGCGTCGAGCGGAACTTCGGCGACGGCTGAGCCGCGCCCACCCGTTATGGCAGACGCCGCTCCGCAGGTCCAGACGAGCCACGGCCGGCTGCGCGGCCAGAGCCGCGACGGCATCGCTGCCTTCCGCGGGATCCGCTACGCGCGCGCACCGCGGGGGACCTTGCGCTTTCGTCCGCCGGAACCAGCGGAGCCGTGGACGGGGACGCGCGAGGCTCTGCGGCCCGGCCCGGCGGCGCCGCAGGTCCGCTTGCCGGGCCTTCCGTTCGTCTCGCTCGCGGGCCAGAGCAGCGGCGAGGACTGTCTGTCGCTGAACGTGTTCACTCCGGGCACGGACGGCGCCCGGCGCCCGGTGCTCTTCTGGATCCACGGCGGAGGTTTCCTGGTCGGTTCGGGCGCCACGCCCCTCTACGACGGGCGCAAGCTGGCGCGCCGCGGCGACCTCGTGGTCGTGACCGTGAACTACCGGCTCGGAGCGCTCGGTTTCCTCGACCTGGGGAGCGTTTTCGGCGAGTCCCTCGCGCAGAGCTCGAACCTGGGCCTGCGCGACCTGATCGCCGCGCTCGAATGGGTGCGCGAGAACGCCGAGCGCTTTGGCGGCGATCCCAGCAACGTGACGATCTGCGGGCAGTCCTCGGGGGCCATGTGCGTGTCGGCACTGCTCGCCGCGCCGCGCGCGCGGGGGCTGTTCCATCGCGCCATCGCCCAGAGCGGCGCGGCCGATCACGTGCTGCCGCGAGACGGGGCGGCCCGCGTCGCCCACGCGTTCTTTGGCCAGCTGGGTGGTCCGCCGGGCGATCTCGAAGCGCTCGGCCGAATTCCCGTGGAACGCATCCTGCAAGCGCAGCATCGCACCATTCTCGGGATCCAGGATCCCCGGCGTTTGATGATCTACCTGCCGTCGCTGGACGACGACGTGCTGCCGCGCGATCCGCTCGACGCACTGCGCGCAGGAGGCGGCGCGCCGGTGCCGCTGCTGCTCGGCACGACGCTCGACGAGTGGAAGCTGTTCCGCCTGGTCGACCGCGACCGTTTTGCGATCCACGACGGCGAAGTGCTGGATCGGGTGGAGCAGGTGTTGGAGAGCTATCCGGGCGCCCCGGCGGCGCACGTCGCGCTGGGCGAGTATCGTTCGGCACTGCGGGCGCGTGGTGCGCGCACCCGCGCGCGAGATGTCTGGAACGCCTTCCAGTCGGCGCGCGTGTTCCACTACCCGGCGATGCGCCTGGCCGAGGCGCACAGCGCGGCGGGCAGCGGCGTGTACTCCTACCTGTTCACCTGGCGCAGCCCGACGCTGAGACGCTCGCTCGGCGCCTGCCACGCGTTGGAGCTGCCTTTCGTGTGGGGCTTCACGCGCCACCCGCTGGCCCTGCCGCTGCTCGGCGTGGATCGCTCCGCGCCCCGCCTGTCGCGGGCCATGCAGCACGCCTGGGCGGCCTTCGCGCGAGATGGGGTGCCCCGCGCCTCCGCTCTGCCGGAGTGGGAGCGCTACGAGCCCGCGCGACGCGCGACCATGGTGCTCGGCCGCCGCTGTGCGCTCGACGATGCCCCGCTCGACGCCGAGCGCCAGCTCTGGGAGCGTTGGGCGCACTGCTGATCCGTGTATGCTCTGGCCATGGCCTCGCCCGGCTACGAGCCCCTCGGCGCCCAGGACGCCGCCTTCCTGCGCGCGGAAGGTCCGAACACTCCGATGCACGTCGCGGCCGTGTTCGTGGCCGAGTCGGGGCCGCTGCATACGCCCGGCGGGGGCGTTGCGATCGACCAGATTCGCCGCCACATCGCCGCGCGCCTGCACCTGACCCCGCGCTACAGGCAGCGGCTCGCCTGGACGCCGCTGCGCCAGGCGCCGATCTGGGTCGACGACGAGCACTTCAGCATCGAGTACCACGTGCGCCACACGAGCCTGCCGAAGCCGGGCAGCCCCGAGCAGCTCCGGGCTCTGGTCGCGCGCATCACCGAGCTGCGCCTGGACCGCGGCCGTCCGCTCTGGGAGACCTGGGTCGTCGAGGGACTGGACCAGGGGAACTCCTTCGCCCTGGTGACCAAGGTCCACCACTGCATGATCGACGGGATGGCCGGCGCCGAGCTGATGACGGTGCTGATGAGCCTGGCCGCGGACGAGCCCAGTCCGCAGGCTCCGTCGTACGTGCCGCAACCCGCGCCCGGGCCGCTGGAGTTGGGGCGCGCGGAGGCGCTGCGCCTGATGCGTGGACCCCTCGACGCCGTCGAGCGCGTGCAGCGCTTGCTCGGCCGCGAGCAGCCGGGGGAGCGGCTCGCGCGCGCCCTGCGCGGAGCCGCGCACTTCATCGGTCAGGGCATGGTCAACGCCTCCGAGACGCCGCTCAACCACGAGATCGGGCCGCATCGCCGCTTCGAGTACTTTTCGCAGGACCTCGCGGCCGTGCGCGGCGTGAAGAACAAGCTCGGAGGCACCATCAACGACGTGGTGCTCGCGACCGTGGCGGGAGGGCTGCGGCGCTTTCTGACCTACCGGCGCGTCGACGTGTCTACACTCGATTTTCGCGCATCGACTCCGGTGAGCATGCGCTCGGACGACGAGCGAGGCACGCTCGGAAACCGCGTGTCGGCCTGGCTGGTGCCGCTGCCGCTTGACGAGCCGGATGCGCTGCGCAGGCTCGAGCGCCTGCGTGAGACCACGGCCGGCTTGAAGCACTCGCAGGACGCACTCGGCGCCGATCTGCTCTCGGCGGTGACGGAGTGGACCGGAACCACCTTGCTCTCGCTCGGCACCCAGCTCCAGAGCCTGGCGCGTCCACACAACCTGATCGTCACGAACGTGCCCGGCCCCCAGATGCCGCTCTACCTGGTGGGCGCCCGTCTGCGACACTCCTACCCGATCGTCCCGCTGTTCCGGACGCAGGCGCTGGGCATCGCGCTGTTCAGCTACGACGGCCAGCTCGACTGGGGACTGAACGCGGACCCCGACCGTGTCCCGGACCTGCCGCGCCTGCGGCGAGACCTGGAGGAGTCGTTCGCCGAGCTGCTGGCGGCCGCCGGACTGGCGCCGGAGCCCGCGTGAGCGGGCGCGGACTCGCGTAGTCGGGAGCGGCTGCCCGCAAAGCGTTTCCTGGCAGCCCGGACACCGTGTAGTATGGAGCGGCATCGGAGCCGAGGGAGGAGTCGGGCCTTGTCGGGGATTACCCGCTACGGCAGCTACTTGCCGTACTTTCGCCTGAAGCGGTCAGCACTCGGGGGAGGCCGCGGCGAACGAGCCGTGGCCAGCTACGACGAGGATTCGGTATCGATGGCGGTGGAAGCCGCGCGCGACGCCATCCGCGACGGCGCCCCGGTCGACACCTTGATCTTCGCGACCACCAGCCCTCCCTACGCCGAGAAGCTGAACGCAGCCACCGTGCAGGCGGCGCTCGACCTGACGGAAACGGTGCGCTCGCTCGAGCTCGGCGGATCGTCGCGCATGGGGCTTGGCGCGCTGCTGCTCGGCGCCGACGTGGCTGCCGCCGGCGGGCGCGCGCTGGTCGCCGTCGGCGACGTCGTGATCGGGGCACCGGGCGGCGGGCGCGAGAGCCAGAGCGGCGATGCGGCCGTGGCCTTCGTGACCGGCCCCGACGACGACGCGATCGCGCGCTTCATCGGCCGGGCCTCGGCCACGACGGAAGTGCTCGACGTGTGGCGCCTGCCCGCGGATCCGTTCGCCAAGCAATGGGAAGAGCGCTTCGGGGCCGAGGTTCTCGGCCCCGTGATCCTCGACACTGCGACCCGCGCCTTGAAGGACGCCGGCATCGAGCCGACTGACCTCGCTTGCGCGATCCTGGACGCAACCAGCGCACGGGCCGTGGCCAGCCTGCCGAACGCCCTGGGACTCAAGCCGGAGCAGCTGGCCGACACGCTGGCGGAGCGCGTCGGGCGCAGCGGTGCTGCGCACGCGGGCCTGCTGCTGGCGCGCGCACTCGACGCGGCCAGCGCGGGCGACCGGATCCTGGTGCTGTCGGCTGCGGATGGCTGCGACGCCGTGGTGCTCGAGGTGACCGGACGCATCGACGCCGGCCGTCCCGCGCGCACGGTTGACCGCTGGCTGGAGAGCAAGCGCGACGACCTGGCTTACAACGCCTACCTGAAGTGGCGCGGCATTCTGCCGTTCGAGCCGCCCCGCCGGCCCGATCCGGAGCGGCCAGCGGCACCGCCGATGCGCCGCGCCGGGCGCTGGAAGATGGCCTTTGTGGGCTCGCGCTGTGCGAGCTGCGGCACCGGTCACCTGCCGCCGCAGCGCGTCTGCGTAAAGTGTTCTGCCGTGGACCAGATGGGCGAGGAGAACTTCGCGGAGGCGGGCTGCCGGATCGCCACCTACACGCTCGATCACCTGGCCTACACGCTGCAGCCGCCGATCGTGGCAGCGATCGTCGACTTCGAAGCCGGCGGGCGGCTGTCCTGCGAGCTGACCGACGTCGAGCCGAAGGACGTCGCGATCGGCGACGAGCTGGAGATGACCTTCCGGCGCCTGTACACCGGCCAGGGGGTCCACAACTATTTCTGGAAGGCTCGACCCAGGCGCTAGCCGCCGAGGAGGAGACATGGCAAGCAACGGAATTCGCGACCAGGTGGCGATCGTCGGCATGGGCTGCACGCCGTTCGGCGAGCACTGGGACAAGAGCGCGGCCGATCTGCTGGTCGACGCCTCGACCGAGGCCTACCGCTCAGCACAGGTCGACTCCGAGCAAGTCGACGCCTACTGGCTCGGCACCATGGGCAGTGGGGTCTCGGGTCTGATGCTCTCCGAGGCACTGAAGCTGCCCTACCGGCCGGTCACACGGCTCGAGAACATGTGCGCGACCGGCAGCGAGGCGATGCGCAACGCGGCCTACGCCGTGGCCAGCGGAGCCTACGACCTGGTGATGGCGGTCGGGGTCGAGAAGCTGAAGGACTCGGGCTACTCCGGGCTGACCGGCAGCCGGCCGCCGTCGGACGGGACCGAGTCGAACATGACTGCGCCCGCGACCTTCTCGCTGCTCGCGCCGGCTTATGCGAAGAAGTACGGCGTGGACGAGGTCACGCTCAAGCAGGTGCTGTCGCGCATCGCCTGGAAGAACCACCGCAACGGCGCCAAGAACTCCAAGGCGCAGTTCCGGCGCGAGGTCCCGATCGAGAAGATTGCCGCCTCGCCGTCGGTGGCTGGCATGTTGGGCATCTTCGACTGCTCGGGCGTCTCAGACGGTTCGGCGGCGGCCGTGCTGTGCCGTGCGGAGGACGCGCACAAGTACACGGACCAGCCGATCTTCATCAAGTCGCTGGCCTTCGCTGCGGGTCCCGCCGAGGGCTACTTCAGCCAGGACTACGACTTTACGACCTTCCCGGAGGTAGTCGCGAGCGCGGCCGACGCGTACAAGCAGGCGGGCGTCACGAACCCGCGCGAAGAGATCAGCATGGCCGAGGTGCACGATTGCTTCACACCCACCGAGCTGGTGCTGATGGAAGACATGGGCTTCTCTCCGCGCGGCCAGGGCTGGAAGGACGTCATGGACGGCCGCTTCGATCTCGACGGTGCGCAGCCGGTCAACCCGGACGGCGGACTCAAGAGCTTCGGCCATCCGATCGGCGCGAGCGGCCTGCGCATGATGTACGAGATGTGGCTGCAGCTGCGCGGCGGCGCCGGCGAGCGTCAGATCAAGACGCCGCGTCTGGGCCT
>CAXMNF010000093.1:0-6160 GCA_964194645.1 uncultured Gammaproteobacteria bacterium | reverse complement strand
GTTTTGCGCGCCGCAACCGGGGTGCATAGCATAGTTGGGATGTCGGACTCGACAAGCGCCCGCGGGCTGGGCGTGTACCTGCACGTGCCCTTCTGTGAGCGGGTCTGTCCCTATTGCGACTTCGCCGTCGAGGCGGCGGGCGCGCTGGATCCGAGGGTTGCGGCCGGGCACGTTCGACTGCTGCTCGCCGAACTCGAGTGCGCGCGGCGGGTACACGGAGCGGAGCTGCAGGGCCGCCAGCTCGAGAGCGTCTACTTCGGTGGCGGGACGCCGTCACTGCTCCCGGAGGGCGAAGTTGCTGCGCTGCTCGACGGCCTGGAGCGGGTATTCGGGGCGCTGCCCGACGAGGTGACGCTCGAGGTGAATCCCGGTCCGCTCGAGGTGGCGCGGCTGCCGGGCTACCGGGCGGCGGGCGTGACGCGCATCTCGGTCGGCGTGCAGTCGCTGCACGACCAGACCTTGAAGGCGCTGGGCCGCGCGCAAAGCGCGGCCGAGACGCGGCGCGGCCTGGACGCGTGCCTGGGGGCCGGCTTCGCATCGCTCTCGGCGGACCTGATCTACGCCGCCCCGGCCCAGCAGCCCGCGCAGCTCTTTGCAGACCTGGACGCGCTGGTCGCGGCGGGAGTGCCCCACGTGTCTGCCTACGCGCTCACGCTCGAGCCCGGCACGCCGTTCGCGACGGCGCACGCGGCCGGACGCCTGGCGCTCCCGGACGAGGACAGCGCCCACGCCATGGCAACTGGCGTGCGAGCCCGGCTCAACGCCTGGGGCTACGAGCACTACGAGATCTCGAGCTTCGCCCGGCCCGGCCATCGCTCGCGTCACAACCAGCGCTACTGGGAGCGGCGCGACGTGCTGGGCCTCGGGCCCTCCGCTGCCAGCCTGCTGGGCCGGCAGCGCCTGCGCAACGAGCGCGGCCGCGCGGACTGGGCCGAGCGCCTGCGCGCCCGGCAGCTGCCCCTCGCCGAGTGCGAGACGCTCCCGGCCCGCGCAGAGCGCCAGGAGACCCTGTCCCTGGGCCTGCGGCGCCTCGAGGGGGTGTCTCGCGCGGCCTACCTGAGGCGCTTTGGCACGCGGCCCGAGGCCGACTTCCCGGACGAGTTCGCGGAGTTGCGGGGCCTGGGGCTGCTTGCCGACCGGGCCGGGCAGCTGTATCTGACCGAACGGGGAATCCTCTTTGCGGACGAGGTCTTTCTGCGTTTCGTCGACGCCGTTGACACCCCGAGCCAAGCACGGCTAGCGTAGCCTCGATGGACCGCGAAGACGCTGCAGTAGCGCCCCCGGAACTCAGCGAGCGGCAGCGCCGTGTGCTGTACACCGTCGTCGAGGAGTACATCCAGACCGCCCAGCCCGTGGCCTCGCGCTTCACGGCCGAGCACTCGGGCCTGTCGCTTTCGCCCGCCAGCGTGCGGGCCCTGATGGCGGAGCTGACCGAGCTCGAACTCCTCCACCAGCCCCACGTGTCGGCCGGCCGGGTGCCCACCGAGCGCGCCTACCGGGTGTATGTGGACGCGCTGCTCGAGGCGACCCTGCCCGACTCCTTCAGCGCCGAAGCGCAGGCGCTGGGCGACGAGGACAGCAGCGCCTCGGTGCTGATCCAGCGCGCGGCAGACCTGCTGGCGCGCACCACGGGCCAGGTGAGCTTCTATCTGGGCCGGCCCGGCAACCAGATCGTAGTCGACCAGATCCGCTTTACCCGCGTGTCGAGTGACCGGGTCATGGCGCTGCTCGTCTCGGGCCGCCAGGTGGTGCAGACCCGCGTGTTCGGCGAGAGCGACTGCGATGCGCGCACCTTGGAGCGAGTGGGCGCCAAGCTCTCCTCGATCATCGGAGGCCTGGCCCTCGGAGCGGCCCGTGCGCGGCTCGCTTCGCTGATCGAGCTGGAGAGGGCGCTCTCCGACCAGCTCCAGCGCAAGGTCTATGTGCTCGGCTGGCAGAGCCTGGCGCATAGCGCCGAGGCGGAGCTGTACGTGAGCGACCGGCGGCGCCTCCTGGAGCAGCCGGAGTTCGCGGACCTGGAGCGGCTGCGCGAACTACTCGCCGCGCTCGAGGAGAAGGAGCGGATGATGCGCCTGCTCGACAAGGTCATGGGCGCCGAGATGCGCGTCGCCATCGGTGCCGAACTCGACGACCCGGGCGTGCGCGACTGCGCGCTGGTGGGGGCTCCGCTGGGCGCTCTCGGCGTGGGCGGGCTGGGCGTGATCGGGCCCTTGCGCATGCGCTACGATCGCGTGATTCCGGCGGTGCGTTATGTTTCTCGCCGCGTAGCCGACTACCTCTGCTGAAGCAAGGTCAAATGGGTGAGTCAGACGGCCCCAAGGTCGACATCCCCGACGAGCTCGCCGCCGAGCTCGATAGCAACGAGGAGAACGCGGCAGCGAACGCCTCGGCCGCCGCTGCTGCGCCCGAGAGCGGCGCGGATGACGGCGGCGCTGCGGATGACGGCGCTGCCGCGGATGACGGCGCCGACCTGGAAACGCAGCTCTCGGAGCTGAACGACAAGTACCTGCGGCTCGCGGCCGAGTTCGACAACTTCCGGCGCCGCACGCTCAAGGAGCGGCAAGACCTGCTGAACTACGCCACGGAGAATCTGATCAAGGAGCTGCTGCCCACGGTCGATAATCTGGAACGAGCCCTAAGCCATGCGGGCGAGCAGAAGGAGGCGTCGGACAGCGAAAACCTCTCCGAAGGAGTCGAGCTCACGTATCGCTCGCTCCTTCAGGCTCTCGAGAAGTTGGGAGTTCGGGCGGTGGAGACAGAGGGGTGCCCTTTCGACCCCAAGGTTCACGAGGCGCTCCGCCAATCCCCGAGCGAAGACCACGAGCCCGGCACGATTCTCGAGGTCTACCAGAAGGGGTATCTGCTGAAAGATCGCCTCCTCCGACCCGCTCTCGTGTCGGTGGCAGGCGCCGCGGAAACGGATTCCGATTGACGGACTCCCGCCCTGCGGGACGGACGTGGAGATCATGGGAAGAGTCGTCGGAATCGATCTGGGTACCACGAACAGCTGTGTAGCTGTGATCGACCGTGGCGAGCCGGTGGTCATCGCGAACAGCGAGGGCAGCCGTACCACCCCGTCGATCGTGGCCGCCGCCGAGGATGGCGAGCGCCTGGTCGGTCAGATCGCCAAGCGCCAGGCCGTCAGCAACCCGCATCACACGGTGTTCGCGGTCAAGCGCCTGATCGGTCGACGCTTCGACGACGAGAACGTGGGTCGCTTCCGCGAGGTTGCGCCCTTCAAGATCGTGGCCGCCGAGAGCGGCGACGCCTGGGTGAACGTTCGCGACAAGGACTGCAGCCCCGAGGAGATCTCGGCCGCGATCCTGCGCAAGATGAAGGAGACCGCGCAGGACTTCCTCGGCGAGGAGATCAGCGACGCGGTGATCGCCGTGCCGGCCTACTTCAACGACGCGCAGCGCCAGGCGACCAAGGACGCGGGCAAGATCGCGGGCCTGAACGTGCTGCGCATCCTGAACGAGCCCACCTCCGCGGCGCTCGCCTACGGCTCCAGCGAGGAGGCCAACGAGACGGTCGTGGTCTTCGACCTGGGCGGCGGCACCTTCGACGTCTCGATCCTGCGCATCGGCGACGGCGTGTACGAGGTGCTCGCGACCCACGGCGACACTTATCTGGGCGGCGAGGACTTCGACGAGGTGATCGTCAACCACGTCGCCGATCTCTTCAAGGAGCAGTCCGGCATCGACCTGCGCGGCGATGCGCTCGCGCTCCAGCGCCTGAAGGAGGCCTCGGAGCGCGCCAAGCAGGAGCTCTCGTCGTCGGAGGAGACCGACGTGAACCTGCCGTTCATCGCGGCGGACGACTCGGGGCCCAAGCACCTGGCGGAAACGCTCACGCGCGCGAAGCTCGAAGAGCTGGTCGCAACCCTGATCGACCGGCTCGAGGCGCCATGCCGCTCGGTGCTCTCGGACGCCGGGCTCAGCGTCGACCAGGTCGACCAGGTGGTGCTGGTGGGCGGCATGACGCGCATGCCGCGCGTCGCCCAGAAGGTGACCGAGATCTTTGGCAAGGAGCCCAACAAGGGCGTGAACCCCGACGAGGTCGTGGCGCTCGGCGCGGCCGTCCAGGGCAGCGTGCTGTCCGGCGAGAAGCAGGACGTGCTGCTGCTCGACGTCACGCCGCTCTCGCTCGGCGTCGAGACGCAGGGCGGTGTGATGACCCCGATCATTCCGCGCAACACCACGGTGCCGACTCGACGCAGCCAGATCTTCTCGACCACCGAAGACAACCAGAACCTGGTGCGCGTGCACGTCTGTCAGGGCGAGCGCGAGATGGTCGACGACAACGTGACCCTGGGCCGCTTCGAGCTGGTGGGTATCCCGCCAGCGCCGCGCGGCATTCCGCAGATCGAAGTGACGTTCGACATCGATGGGGACGGCATCCTGAACGTCGGCGCCAAGGACCTGAACACCGGGCGCGATCAGGCGATCCAGATCTCGGCCAGCGGCGGACTCTCGGCCGACCAGGTCGACGAGCTGGTGAGCGAGGCCCAGGAGCACGCAGAGGACGACGCCAGGCGGCGCGCCCTGGCGGAGCTGTGCAACACCGGCGAGGGTCTGGTCTACTCGGTCGAACAGGCCATGGCCGAGTACGGCAACAACCTCGACGACAGCGAGCGGACCGAGGTGAACGATTCGCTCGAACGCGCCAAGAAGGCACTCGAGGGCGAGGATCCCGATGCGCTGCGCAGCGCCGTCGAGGATCTCCAGCAGCTCGCCTATCGCATGACCGAGGCGATGTACGAGCGCATGCAGGCCCCCGATCAGGAGTAGCCCCGCGGGGCCCTGGAGCAGTGCGCCCGGGCTCTTGCTAGGCTAGCCGCCTGCAGGAGGGGTGCGCCGCGGCTCATGAAGCGGGACTACTACGAAATCCTGGGGGTCGAGCGCGGAGCCGGCGCCGACGGGCTGAAGCGCGCGTACCGGCAGCTCGCCCACCAGTACCACCCCGACAAGAACCCCGACGATCCGGATGCCGAGGCGCGCTTCAAGGAGGCCTCGGAGGCCTACGCGGTGTTGTCCGACCCGGAAAAGCGCCAGGTCTACGACCGGCTCGGGCACGCCGGCATCTCGGGCGGCGGCGATCCGTTCGCGGGCTTCGATCCCTTCTCGAACTTCGGGGACCTGTTCAACGAGTTCTTCGGGGGCGACCTGTTCGGCCGCCGCCAGCGCGGCGGCGCGCAGCGCGGCGCCGACCTGCGCTACGACCTCGAGGTGGACTTCTCGGTGGCCGCGCAGGGCGGCGAGGAGACGCTGCGCATTCCCCGGTACGAGGCGTGCGAGACCTGTAGTGGCACGGGCGGCGAGCGCGAGACCTGTCCGGCCTGCCAGGGCCAGGGAAGCGTCCAGCTGCAGCAGGGGTTCTTCCGCATCAGCCGCACTTGCGACCGCTGCCAGGGGCTCGGCCAGAGCCTGCGCCGCGCTTGCGGCGAGTGCCGCGGGCATGGCCGGGTCGAGACCGTGCAGAAGCGCACGATCCGCATCCCCGAAGGCGTCGATACCGGCACGCGCTTGCGCCTGCAGGGCGAGGGCGAAGCCGGTCTGCGCGGCGGACCGGCTGGGGACCTGTATGTAGTGCTCCTCGTGCGCGACCACCCGATCTTCGAGCGCGAGGGTTCGGACCTGCTGTGCGAGCTGCCCGTCTCGATCGCCCAGGCCGCGCTCGGCGGCCAGGTCGAGGTGCCGACCATCGACGGCAAGACCGAGCTCGAGATCCGCGCGGGCACGCAGACCAACGAGCTGATCCGGCTGCGCGGCATGGGCATGCCGCGGATCGGCGGTGGACCGCGCGGCGACCAGCTGGTACGCATCTTCGTCGAGGTGCCGACCCGCTTGAACGACGAGCAGCGCGAGTTGCTGGAGCGCTTCGCGGAGCTCGCGGGCGACGAGGTGTCGCCGCGCCGACGGGGTTTCCTCGACAAGCTGCGGGACGTGTTCGAGTGAGGCGCGGAAGGGGGGTGCTCGCGGCCTGCGCGCTGCTGCTCGCGGCGTGCGCGCCCCAGACTGTGCTGCGCGACGGCGTGCCGGTTCCCTACGAACAGGCCGCCGACGCCGACCTGCGGCGCGGGCGCGAGCTGATGGAGAAGAAGCAGTACGCTGCCGCCCAGCAGGCCCTCGAGCGTTTCCTGGTCGACACGCCGGAGAGC
>CAXMNF010000092.1:0-12204 GCA_964194645.1 uncultured Gammaproteobacteria bacterium | reverse complement strand
CGCTGCCCGACGGCCATGTGCTGCGCGTTCTGTCCCTGGGCTTCGACCGGCTGGTGGCCGATGGGTTCTGGCTGCGCACTGTCTACTACATGGGCGACGAGCACTCGGCCGCGGCCGGCTATCCGGCTGCGGACCGTCTCGCCAACCTGGTGACGGACATCGATCCGGGATTCCGGACGGTCTACGTGGTGATGAGCGGCGCGGTCGGCGCGCTCCAGGGCAATCCCGACGCCGCGATCGCGCTGCTGGAGAAGGGCGTCCAGCACGTGGAGTACTGGAAGCTGCATTTCCTGCTCGGCTTCAACTACTTCATCGAGCGCATGGACTATGCCCGGGCCGCGAAGCAGATGAGGCTCGCGGCCGAGAAAGGCGGTCCCTCCTACCTGCCCCTGCTCTCCTCGCGGCTCTATGCGCAGGCCGGTGACCCCGAGACGGCGATTGCCTTCATCAAGGCCCGCCTCGCCGAGACGCAGCACCAGGAGACGCGGCTCGCACTCGAGAAGCGCTATTGGGACTTGTGGATCACGCGCGACCTCGCGGCGATCAATCGAGCGATCGAGGCCTATCGGCGCGAGCACGGCGCGGAGCCGGCGGACCTGGCCGCGCTGGTCGGCACGGACCTGCTCGACCGGGAGCCCAGGGATCCAAAGGGCGGGACGTACCGCATCGAAGGGGGCCGCGCGGCCACCGATCTGCGCTACTCACGGCTGGAGGTGCACCGCGCCCACGCGCCGTCGAAACCACAGATCGAGCGAGACTACCGACAGATGGAGCGGCAGCAAGATGGGGGGGCGCCGTGAGCGTGATTCGAGCCCGCGACCTGCGAAAGACTTTCCGCACCGGCTTCCTGATGCGGCGCGCCGAAGCCGTGCGCGGGGTGGACCTGGATGTCGAGCCGGGCGAGATCTTCGGCTTCATCGGTCCGAACGGTGCCGGCAAGACCACCACGATCAAGATGCTGACGGGCCTGATCCTGCCCAGCGGTGGCGAGGCGTGGATCAACGATGTGCCCGTGCCGCATCCCGACAGCCGGCGCGGGCTGGGCTTCCTGCCGGAAGGCACGTACTTCCACGAGTACCTGACGGGCGCTGAGTTCCTGGACTTCCACGCGCGCTTGCTGGGAGTGACGCGCCAGCAGCGGCGCGAGGCGATCCCCAGACTGCTCGAGCGCGTGGGCATCCCGCACGCCGCCGATCTGCGCATTCGCCGCTACTCGAAGGGCATGCGCCAGCGCGTCGGACTGGCTCAGGCGCTGATCGGCGAGCCCGATCTGCTGATCCTGGACGAGCCGATGTCGGGTCTCGACCCGATCGGCCGCAAGGACGTGCGCGAGCTGATCCTCTCGCTGCGCGACGACGGCAAGACGATCTTCTTCACGTCGCACATCCTGGCCGACGCGGAGATGATCTGCGACCAGGTCGCCATCATCCTCGACGGGCGCATCTCCCACCAGGGCTATATGGAAGAGCTGCTCGGCCAGGAGGTCGAAGGCGTGGACCTCGTGGTCGAGGGGATCGACGAGCCGCTCTACGAGCGGCTTGCGCAGGCGGCTCGCCGCGCGGTGGTGCAGGGCGGTCGATTCCTGTTCGAGATGCAGGACGAGGCCCAGGCCGAGAAGGCGCTGGACCAGATCCGCGCGAGCGGCGGGCGGGTGCGCAGCCTGATGCCCCGCCGCAAGAGCCTGGAGGATCTATTGGTGCAGGGCGTCGAGCAGGAGCGCGCGTCGTGACCGGCCCGGGACGCGTGGCCGTGCTCGCTGAGAACACCTTTCGCGAGGCGGTGCGGGACAAGCTCTTGTACAACCTGCTGCTCTTCGCGGCGTTGATGATCGCCAGCTCGATCGTGCTGGCCAAGCTGCACATCGGCGCGGACGAGCGCATCTACCGCGACGTGGGTCTCTCGGCGATCGCGTTCTTCGGCGTGTTGATCGCGATCTTCGTGGGCATCAACCTGGTGTACCGCGAGATCTCCCTGAAGACGGTCTACTCGATGCTCGCCAAGCCCGTGCACCGCTGGGAGTTCCTGTGCGGGAAGTACCTGGGCCTGCTCGCGCTTCTCGGACTGGAGATCGCGCTGATGAGCGGCTTCTTCCTCGGCGTCCTGTGGTTCAAGGACTCGGCCATCACGTCGGGCATGTTCTGGGCGATCGGCCTGATCTTCCTGGAGCTCACCCTGGTGACGGCGATCGCAATCTTCTTCTCGAGCTTCACGACTCCCTACCTGGCGGGCATGTTCACGGTGGCGCTCTGGATCATCGGTCACTTGTTGGCCGACATGCGCGCCTTCGGCCTGCAGGACGGTTCGGAGGCCATCCGGCCGATCACCGAGGCGCTGTACTGGACGCTGCCCAACCTGGACCGGCTCGACATCAAGGGCGAGGCGGCCAACGGCGATCCGATCGCGCTGGCGCGGGTCGGCTTCGCCGCGCTCTACGCCACGCTGTACTCGAGCGCGCTGCTGACAGCCGCGGTGCTCCTGTTTCGCCGCCGGGACTTCCGCTAGCCCGGCGCTATCGTGAGCCACGTTGGTTGAGGTCTCCTTCAGCTCCTGGATCGGCTTCTGCGCCGTGCTGGGCGCGGTGGTCGGCAGCTTCCTGAACGTCGTGATCCAGCGGCTGCCCCGCGGCGAGTCGATTGTCCGGCCGCGCTCGCGCTGTCCGGACTGCGGCTGGTCGATTCCAGCCTGGGCGAACGTCCCGCTGCTGTCCTACGCAGCGCTGCGCGGGCGTTGCCACGGCTGCGGCCAACGGATCTCCGTGCGCTACCCGCTGGTCGAACTGCTCACGGCCGTGCTCTTCGCGGCGCTCGCATGGGCAGAACCCCCCGGCTTGCGCCTGCTGGCGAGCTGGCTGCTCGGAGCCGCGTTGCTCGCGATCAGCGCGATCGACCTGGAGCACCAGATCATCCCCAACGAGATCACGTTCCCGGCAATGGGGCTGGGCATCGTCTTCGCGCTGCTGGCGCCGCCTCCCATCTGGTCCGATGCCGCAGCGGGGCTGCTGATCGGCGGCGGCCTCATGTGGGCGATCTCGGCCGGCTACGAGCGTCTGCGCGGCCAGATTGGTCTGGGCATGGGCGACGTGAAGCTGGTGGCGCTGCTGGGCGCCTTCCTGGGCCTGGAAGCGGCGCTCGGCGTGATGGTGCTTGGCTCGCTACTCGGGTTGCTGCACGGCGCGCTGCTGATCGCCTGGCACGGCGGCGGCCGCCAGGCGCGCATCCCGTTCGGCCCAGCGCTGGCCGCCGCGGGTCTGGCGCACCTGTTCGTGCCGGGTCTGCTGCCACGTCTGCTGGGCGCGGGATGAGCGCGCTGCGCCGTCGCGGGCTCCAGTTCGAAATCGTCGCGAACCTGTTCGTGGTCATGCTCGCGGGCCTCGCCATCGTGGCCGTCGTGATGGGCTCGCTCGCCGCCTGGACCGTGGAGCGGGCCGCGGTCGAGCAGCTGCGCAGCGAGGCGGTCCACATGCAGCGCACCAAGCTGGTCGGTTCCCTGCGCCTGGCGGACCTGGCCGCGCTCGCGCGCACCCTGCCCGAGAGTGCGTCGCTGGCGCGCTGGACCGTGCGCGATGCGCGCGGCCGCCTGGTCGGGCCGCAGCAGGAGCGGCGCGCGACCGATCCCGAACTCGAGGCGCTGCTGGCGCGCGCGCTGGCGGAGCGCGACGTGGTGCGGGGCGGAGGCGTGTTCACCTCGGACCTGTTGCTCGTGGTGCCGCTCGGAGGCGCCGAGGCCGGTCTGATGGTGGGACGCGTGCCGCGCGCGTCGCTGGCCGCGCGCATCGAGCCGTTGCTCCGCTCCGGCGCCTGGGTGCTGGCCAGTGCCGCGACGGTATTCGTGGCGTTTGGCGCCTACCTGCTGCGCTGGAGGATCGTCGCGCCCCTGCAGGCCCTGTCGCGCTCCACCGCCCGGCTCGCAGCGGGAGCGCTCGATACGCGCACGGAGGTGACCGGTTCCGACGAGCTGGCCGAGCTCGCGGCCGGCTTCAACGAGATGGCCGAGTCCCTCGAGCGGGAACGCCAGGCGCTGGTCCGCACGCGCGATTCGCTGGCCCGCAGCGAGCGGCTGGCGACGGTCGGTCAACTGGCCGCGGGAGTGGCCCACGAAGTGGGCAACCCGGTGGCAGCGATCCTCGGCTACGCCGAGCTGGCCTTGCGCGACACGGCGCTCTCTGCGCGCACGCGCCAGTCGGCCGAGCGGATCTGCGAGGAGGCCTTGCGTGTGCGCCTGCTGGTCCAGGAGCTGCTCGATCTGGCCTCCGCCGCGCGCCTCGAGTTCGCGCCGATCGACCCGGCGGGCCTCGCTTGGCGGGTGGTGGAGCGCATGCGGGCCCAGCCGCTGCTCGCTGGCGTCGAGCTGCGCCTCGAGGCCGAGCACGCCGTTCCGGGTCTGCGTAGCGACGCCGGTCGCATCGAGCAGATCCTGGTGAACCTGATCGAGAATGCCGTGCACGCGCTGGCCGGGCGGCCCGGAGGGACGATCGAGCTGCGTGTGGCGCTGGCCGGCGCCTTCCGTCCGCGCCGGCGCCGGGACGACTCGCCGCGCAATGCGGAGCCGGAGGCGCTGTCGTTCTCGGTGCTCGACGACGGACCGGGCATCGACCCGGAGCACCAGTCGCGCGTCTTCGACCCGTTCTTCACGACCAAGGATCCGGGCAAGGGCACCGGTCTGGGCCTGTGGAACGCGCACCGCCTGGCGGAGCTGCTGGGCGGCCGTCTCGAGCTCGAGAGCGCCCCGGGCCGCACCTGCTTCAGTCTGCTGCTGCCGCTCGCCGATAGCGAACCTGCCCCCGGGGAAGCCGATGGCCCGACCGCGTGTACTGATCATCGATGACGAAGAGGGCGTGCGTACCAGCCTTGGGCTGATCCTCGAAGACGAGGGCTACGAGGTTGCCACGTCCGCGGACGCTGCCACAGCGCGCCAGCAGGTGGCCCGCGCCTCCTTCGACGTCGTGCTGTGCGACGTGCGCATGCCCGGCGAGAGCGGGCTCGACCTGCTCCCGGATCTGGCGGCTCTGCTGCCCGACGCGACCCTGCTGATGATGTCGGCGCACGGCGACGTCGAGCAAGCGCTCGAGGCGGTGCGCCGCGGGGCCTACGACTATCTGGCGAAGCCGTTCAAGACCGAGGAGCTGCTACTCGCGATTCGCAAGGCCGAGGAGCGCGAGCGGCTGCGCCGGGAAAACCGCAGGCTGCGGAGCGAACTCGACAGCCGCGATGCCCCCTCGCTGGTGGCGGCGTCGCGCCAGATGCATGCGGTCATCGAGCTGATCGAGCGCGCCGCCGAGTACAAGACCACCGTACTGGTCACCGGGGAAAGCGGCGCCGGCAAGGAGGTCGTCGCACGCCACGTGCACGGGCGCTCGGCGCGCTGCGATCAGCCGTTTCTCGCAGTGAACTGCGGAGCGATTCCCGAGGCGTTGATCGAGAGTGAGCTGTTCGGGCACGCGCGCGGCGCCTTCACCGGGGCCGAGCAAGAGAAGCGCGGGCTGTTTCGCGAGGCCGACGGCGGGACGGTGTTCCTGGACGAGATCGGTGAGCTGCCGCAGGCGCTCCAGGTGAAGCTATTGCGCGTGCTCCAGGAAGAAGAAGTCCAGCCGGTCGGCGAGGCCAAGCCCGCCGCGGTCGACGTGCGGATCCTGGCTGCGACCTCGCGCAACCTCGAGGCCGAGGTCGCGGCCGGGCGCTTCCGCCCCGACCTGTTCTATCGCCTGAACGTCGTGCGGATCCACGTGCCGCCGCTGCGCGAACGCGTCGAGGATATTCCCGTACTGGCCGACCACCTGCTGCGCCGCATCTCGCGGCGCATCGGCAAGCCGGTGGCGCCGCTGGCGACGGAGGCGCTCGACGAGCTCAGCGCGCGCGCCTGGCCGGGCAACGTGCGGGAGCTCGAGAACGCCATCGAACGGGCCATCATCCTCTGCCCGGGCCGCGAGATCGGCGCCGAGCTGCTGGGGACGGCCGAGCCGCACACCCCCCAGCGGTCCGAAGCCGCAGAGGACCTGTCGGTCAAGCGCCGGGTCCGCACGCTCGAGGAACGACTGATCCGCCTGGCGCTGCAGCGCACGGCTGGCAACCGCAGCCAGGCCGCCCGCGTCCTGGAGCTGAGTCCGCGCGCGCTCCAGTACAAGATCAAGGAGTACGCGATCGATCCGCTCAACCCCCTGTCCGCGCAGGCCGATAGCTCCGAATGACGAGACGGCCGCCCTGGCGCGGCCGGGGGAGGATGCGATGCGTTTGATCCGCGTGGGACTACTGGCTGCTCTGCTGGGAGCGTGTGGGTCTGATCCGGAACCGAACTCGGGGGCGGCCGCGCCCCAGGCCCGGGTTGCACCCGAGGGCAACCGGGAGCCCGTGATCCGGTCGATGCGGATCGTCCCGGCGGCGCCGACCGTGGGGGATCCGCTGGCACTCAATCTGAAGGCCATCGATCCGGATGGCGACAAGCTCGACACGCAGATCGAGTGGTTTCGCAACGGGCGCAGCTTCCAGTCCGGAGACGCGGCCACGCTCGACACCCGGGGCTTCGTGCGCGGCGACCAGATCTATGCGGTCGCACGCGTGAGCGACGGCGTGCTCGCGATCACGGAGCGCACGCCCATGGTCGAGATCACGAACCAACCGCCGCGCGTGACCCGGATCCAGCTGGCACCCGAGAACCCGAACGCGGGGACGGACCTCACCGCGGTCGCCGAGGTAATCGACAACGACGGCGACTCCTTCGAGCTCGGCTACGAGTGGCTCGTGAACGACGCTCCCGTCGGTGTTTCGGGTGCGACGCTGCCCGCCAAGCACTTCAAGCGCGGCGACGTGGTGATGGTTCGTGTGAGCGCGACCGATTCCTACGGCGACGCCGAGCCGACCCCTTCCGTACCGCTCACGATTCCCAACGGCGCCCCGAAGATCACTTCGAATCCGTCCGAGGCGACCGTCGGCGCGGGCCGCTACCGCTATGTGATCAAGGCCGAAGATCCCGATGCCGACCGGCCGCTGCGCTACACGCTCGCAGAGGGTCCCGAAGGCATGACCGTCGATCTGCTGTCGGGCGTGATCAGCTGGAAGGTTCCGGCCTCGGCCGGGGGCAGCTACCCCGTCGAGGTGGCCGTCGCGGATCCGCAGGGTTCCGCGACACACCAGCGCTACGACCTGGAGCTCTCCTGGTCGTCGACCCCGGCTGACACGCCGTAGCCGCCTTTTCAGAGCACCCGCGTCTCTCTGCCGCCTGGTTGCACACGAGCTGCCGGTGCGCGCCATGCCTGCGTGGGGCTGACACGAACATTGGGTTCTAGAGCCCTCAAGTCGTGTTCAGCGGGGACCGATTCAGCCTGCGAAAGTTGCGGCTTCTCGGGAAGCCCGGCCTTCGGTGGTCACGGACTGAGCTGAGCTGAATATCTGGAGATGCGCGGGTGAGCACCAATAACGTTCGCAAGATTCGCGAGGCCCTGATGATGAGCAAGGCCGAGCTGGCCCGCAAGGCCGGACTCAGCACGCTCACCGTTGACCGGGTCGAAGCCGGCAAGGCGTGTCGGCTCGACACGAAGCGCAAGATGCTCCACGCGCTCGGCATGAAGGTCTCGGATCGCGAGTCCGTCTTTGGCCTTCCCGAGTCGGGTTCGCCCAGCCAGGACCGCACGCAGGAGCACTCGCGGATGGATCCGCACGGGATGACGAGGAACTAGATGTTTTCCTTCAAGCCCAAATCCGTACTGGGACTGGACGTCGGATCGAGCTCGGTGAAGATCGCCGAGGTGCAGGCCTCCGGGGCCGGCTACCAGGTGACCCGCATCGGCTACGCCGCACTGCCGCCCGAGGCGATCGTCCAGGGTTCCTTCATGAATGCGCCAGCGATCTCGAGCGCGATTCGCGAGGCCTATGACGACGGTGGCTTCAAGATCAAGGACGTCGTGACCTCGGTCTCGGGGCACTCCGTGATCGTGAAGCGCATCCAGCTGCCGGCGCAGAGCTCGGACGAACTCGACGAGACCATCAAGTGGGAAGCCGAGCAGTACATCCCGTTCGACATCAACGAGGTGAACCTCGACTACCAGGTCCTGCAGGACGAGGCGATCGACGGGCAGATGGACGTGCTGCTGGTCGCCGCCAAGAAGGACCTGATCGAAGACTACCACGCCGTGATCAGTGACGCCGGGTTGAGCCTGGCGATCATGGACGTAGACGCCTTCGCCCTGGGGAACATGTACGAGGCGAACTACCCGGCCTCGGCCGATACCGGCGTGGCGATCGTCGACATCGGAGCGTCGGTCATCAACATCAATGTGATGAACGGGACCATCCCAGTCTTCACGCGCGACATCACGAGCGGCGGAAATCAGTACTCCGAGGAGATCCAGAAGACGCTCAACGTCAGCTTCGACGAGGCCGAGCGCATCAAGGTCGGCGCGGGTAGCGACGAAGTGAGTCAGGACGTGGTGCCGCAGGAAGTGGAAGAGGCGATGCGCGAGGTGTCCGAGACGCTGCTGGGCGAGATCCAGCGGTCGCTGGACTTCTACCGCGCCACGGCCTCGAACACTCCGATCGAGAAGGTGCTGCTGTGTGGCGGTTCGGCGCGCGTGCCGGGCCTGGACCGCCTGTTCGAGGAGCGCATCGAGATTCCCTTCGAAATCGTGGACCCGTTCAGCCGGATCGAGCTCTCGGGCCGCGCGGGTGACGAGGAGCGAGTCCGGGACCTGGGGCCGGCCTTCGGTGTGGCCGTGGGGCTCGGTCTTCGGCGGCGGGAAGAGACATGATCCGAATCAACCTCCTTCCGGTTCGCGAGGCGCGCCGCCAGGCCGGCCTGCAGAAGCAGGCCGCGATGCTCGGTGCCGCGCTCGGCGCAGGCGCGCTGATCTGCGTGTGGATGCAGATCTCGGTGTCGTCGGCGATGAGCGACGAGAGCCAGCGCATCATCCAGGCCAAGGCGGAGCTGAAGGACCTGGAGGCCACGCGCCAGGAAGTCGAGCGCTTCCGCACCGAGAAGGAAGAGATCGAGCGGAAGCTGGGCGTGATCGCGACGCTCGAGCTGTCCCGTCAGGGACCCGTGCGGCTGATGGACGAGATCGCCATGCGCATTCCCAAGCGCATGTGGCTCACCAAGCTCACGATGAAGGGCGGACTCCTGACGATGGCGGGCGTGAGCCTCGACGCCGAGATCGTGGCGGCCTTCCTGGCCAGCCTCTCGGAGTCCGAGATGTTCCAGGACGTACAGCTCGACGAGACGCGTCTCGCCGAGACGGACGGTCTGAAGCTCAACAGTTTCAAGATCCGCAGCCGCTATTCCAACGGAAGCGCGCCTGTGGCGGACGTGCCCGCGGCCAAGGGCCGCGCACGCGGAAAGTAGACGGGGGCTCCTGTGGCTACGAGCTCGATCGACGTAAATCAGATCCTGCAGCAGGTCGAGCGCCTGCCCACGATGGCGCGCTTCGGCATCCTGGCCGGGGTGTCGGTGCTCGTGGTCGCGATCTACTGGGGAGCCATGTACAGCGGCGAGCGCCAGAAGCTCCAGGCGAAGCGCGGACAGCTGACCCAGCTGCAGAGCGAGATCGCCGAGGCGCGCGCCGTGGCGTCGAACTTGAAGAGCTTCCAGGAGCAGCGCGAGATCCTGCGCAAGGAGCTCGACAACGCGCTGCAGCGCCTGCCGAACGACACCGAGCTGCCGGGCTTGCTCACCGACATCAGCAGTCTGGGCAAGAAGTCGGGACTGGAGATCCGCTCCTTCAACCCGGGCGACAAGGTGAACCGCGGCTTCTACGCCGAGGTGCCGATCTCCCTGGAGTTCTACGGGTCGTACCACGAGCTGGGGGTGTTCTTCGACCGCCTATCCCGGCTCTCGCGCATCGTGAACATCACGCAGCTCGACATGTCGCTGGCTTCGGACAGCGGCGACAAGCCGATGCTGCAGATCAAGGGAGTGGCGACGACCTTCCAGTTCGTCAACAGCTCCAACTCGGCGTCGGGGGAGTGAGATGAACGCGCTGCGGACACTCGCAATCATCGCCTTGGGAGCGTGGACCCTGCTGGGCTGCGGCTCGGACGAGCCCGGGCAGGCCCCTGCGAAGCAGGCGGCCGCGGTTGCACCCGCGCTGACGGCCGAGGCCGAAGAGGCCCAGGTCGAGCCGGAGGAGGAGTACCGCTACGACCCCGCCGGCAAGCCCGACCCGTTCCGTTCCTTCGTCAAGCTCGAGGACGAGCTCGACGAGGGCATGAGCACGCCGCTCGAGCGCTTCGACCTGAGTCAGCTCGAGGTCACGGCGATCATCTGGGGCTCCGATCGGCCCCGCGCGCTGATCCGCGACCCTGCGGGCAAGGGCTACATCGTGTCCTCCGGCACGTCGATCGGGAAGAACAAGGGCCGTGTCGTCTCCATCCAGGACAACTTCGTGCTGGTCAAGGAGACGTATGTGGATTTTCGAGACCGGGCCACGACGAAGGAAGTCGAGCTGCGTCTGTATGAGAACCAAGGGGGGTGAGCGGCATGTGTTGCTCTAACGTGAGAAGCCTGGTCTTCCTGACCGCGTTCGTGTTGCTGGTGGGCTCGTCTGGCCTGACCGCACTCGCTGCGGACACGAAGACGATCTCTGCAGTCGAGGTGCAGGAGCAGGACGGGGTAACCCGGATCGTGCTGCGTGGCGCCGAAGACCCGATCTATACGGCCTTCATGCGCGAGGATCCCCCGCGCCTGATCGTCGAGCTGCCGGACGTAGAGTTCAGCGGCGTCGACACGCCGATCCAGGTTGGGAACGGATTGGTCCAGGAAGTGGCGCTTGGCGCGTTTGGCGACCCGCGCGTGGCGCTGAGCATGGCGCGCGTGAGCGTGAGGCTGACCAGGGAGTCCGAGTACGAGCTGCTGCCCGACGGGGACGAGCTGGTGATCGTGATCCGGCCGCTCGCCGAGGGTGCAGCGAA
The DNA here is from genome assembly GCA_964194645.1 of uncultured Gammaproteobacteria bacterium. Taxonomy (GTDB): domain Bacteria; phylum Myxococcota_A; class UBA9160; order SZUA-336; family SZUA-336; genus CAXMNF01. Next base: position 1,312 of record CAXMNF010000092.1, on the reverse strand, counting down.
TGCCACGACCGTGGCCGAGACCGCACCGCTTGTGGCCGAGACCGAGACCCAGCCGCTGCCCGCGGCGCCAGAGAAGTCGGCGCCCGCGCCGGTCAAGGACGAGGGGACCAGCCGCCTGCTCACGGTCGCGGCCCACGGCTCGGAGGTCGAGGTCGTGGCCGACGGTCCGATCGACAACTACGACTCGTTCACACTCGAGAACCCGAGCCGCCTGGTGGTGGATTTCTGGGGCGTGAAGAGCGGTGTCTGGCCGGCCAGCCAGACGGTCGCCGAGGGCGCCATCGAGAAGTGGCGGGTCGGCGAGCACGCGGACAAGGTGCGCGTGGTGCTCGATCTGCGCGATGGGCCCGCCGCCCACGAGGTGCTGGCCACGTCCACGGGCGTGCGCATCCACCTGGGTGATGCCCCCGTGCAGGACGACCCGAACGCCGCGGCTGAGGCCGCGGACGAGCTGCCCGCGGCCGCCGATGAGGCGGGCCAGGAGGCTCCGCTGGAAGAGGCTGCCGAAGGCGGCGAGCTGAACGAGGGCGGCGCCGAGCAGGCGGCCCAGGACGACGCGGAGCGCGAGCTTCCGCCCAGTCACTTTGCGGAGCCGGCGCGCGTGGAGAGCGTGCACTTCGAGTCGCTGCCCGAGACCGATCGCGTGGTGATCAGCATGAACCACCCGACCGAGGCCGAGCTCGTGCGGCCTGACGATGCCACCGTGATCGTCATGCTGAAGGACACGTTCATCGAGTCCGACAGCGAGCGCCGCGTCGACACCAAGGACTTCGGCGGCCCGATCGAGCACTTCTCGGTGTTCCACACGCCGGACGTGGACTACGAAGAGGTCCGGATCGTGCTCAAGCGCCACGGCGCGGGCGAGAGCTCGCTCACCTGGAACGAGAACCAGCTTCACGTCGAGTTGCCCCGTGCCGCGACCGAGGCGGCCTGGCAGGCGCCGACCGACGGGGCGCAGCCCGCGAGCGACGGCTCGACCGTGCCGAACGCGGCAGACCCCGCGGCTGGCGAGCTCGGACCGGCCGCCGATGGCGGAGTCCCGGTGCCGGCCCCGGGCCAGACGTCCGGAACGAGCGTCGAGGATCCGTTCCTGCTCGACGGTCCGGCCGATCCCGCCTCGATCGACATCCTGGCCGAGGGCGGCTTCAGCGACGAGAAGGAGTACACGGGCCGGCGCGTCTCGTTGGACTTCAAGGACGCCGACATTGCGAACATCCTGCGCCTGATCGCCGAGGTCTCCGACCTGAACGTGATCGCGGGCGAAGAAGTCGACGGCACCGTCACGATCCGGCTGGTCGACGTGCCCTGGGAC
>CAXMNF010000091.1:0-4812 GCA_964194645.1 uncultured Gammaproteobacteria bacterium | reverse complement strand
GCGAAGTTCGGCAGTTCGGGCGCCAACGCCTCGAGCGCGGCGCGCGCCTCGAGCCGCGCGAGCGACGCGCCCAGGCAGAAGTGCTTGCCGAAGCCGAAACCCAGGTGGCCGCGCACATCACGCTCCAGGTCGAAGCGATCGGGGTCGGCAAAGCGCCGCTCGTCCCGGTTCGCGGAGCCGATCAGCGCCGCCACCATGCCTCCCTCGGGGATGCGCGTGCCGGCGATCACGGTGTCGCAGGTGGCCTTGCGAAACACCTGCTGGATCGGCGCGTCATAGCGCAGGGTCTCCTCCAGCGCCTGCGGCACCAGCGAAGGCTCGCGCGCCAGGGACTCGAGCGCCTCCGGGTGGTCGAGCAGAGCGCTCACCGAATTGCCGATCAGGTTCGTGGTGGTCTCGTTCCCGGCGACCAGCAGCAGGATCACGAACTGCACCATCTCCCGGTCCGTGAGCGCCGCGTCGCCATCCTGCTGGGCGAGAATCGTGCTGATCAGGTCATCGGTCGGCTGCTTGCGCCTCGCGCGCGCAATGCGCTGGATGTAGCGGACCAGCCCGATCATGGCGTCGTTGAAGCTCGCGTTGAAGGGATCTTCGCGGCCTGGCCCGGAAATGTTCGCGACGAACGCATCGGACCAGCGCTTGAAATCCTCGAGGCGCTCGGACTCCACGCCCAGCAGCTCGGCGATGATCGAAACCGGCAGGGGAATCGCCAGCTCGCTCATCACGTCGAAGCCCTCGCTGTTGCGCAGCCGGGCCATGCAGGTTTCCACGCCGGCCCGGACGCGCGGCTCGAGCGCCGCGATCTGGCGCGGCGTGAAGCCGCGGTTCACGATATTGCGCAGCCCCGTGTGGCGAGGACCGTCTTCTGCGATCAGGTTGCGTGAGGTCGCGAATTCGCGCGGGTCGAGGCGGGTCTGCACGAGCATGCGCACCACGAAGCGCAGCAGCCGCCAGGAGAGCGGCGGCATGCCCTCGTTCCCCTGATTCATCAGCATCGTGAACATGGCCCGGGACGAGAACGCGTCGGGGTTCTTCAGGACTCCCTGCACGTCGTCGTAGCGCGACACGCACCAGATGCCGGAGCTCGGCGCCTGGTAGACCGGCGCCTCGTCGCGCAGCGTCCGGTAGATCGGATAGGGGTCGCGCAGATCTTCGTAGCGGAGCGGATCGAACTCCATCCTGGTTCCCTCCGTTCCACCCGGCAACGCCAGACCCTAGCCGGAGCGCCTTGCCTCGTCCATAGTCCGGGCCGATGCGAGCGGAACGGTTGCGCCAGGGGATCGAACGGCATCCGCTCGCGGCATTCGTGCTGCTCGCCTACGGCAGCTCCTGGCTGCTCGGGGTGGTGGCCTACGACGAGCGGCTTGCCGTCGACGAATGGCTGCGGACGGGGGCGACCTACGCGGCTAAGTTCGGACCGAGCCTGGCCGGACTCCTGCTGGCCACCGCGCTGGGCGGAGCGCCGGGCCTGCGCCAGCTGCTCGCGGGCCTGCTTCGCTGGCGGGTCGCCCTGGCCTGGTACGTCTTGGCGCTCGCTGGGCCGGCGGCGCTCTGGTACCTGGCGGCCACCGTGTACCTCTGGGCCTCCGACATCCCAGGCCACTTCGATTGGTCGCGCGTGGCCGGCTTCCTGCCGCTCCTGGCCATGCTCTTCTTCCTGGGTGGCGGACTCGGCGAGGAGTTGGGCTGGCGCGGCTTCCTGCTGCCCCGCCTGCTCGAGCGGCACGGCCCCATTGCTGCGAGCCTGGCGATCGGCCTGGTCTGGGGCCTGTGGCACGCGCCGGTGTTCTTCTACGCGGCGGCCGAGCGGGGCGGTGGACTCGGATCGCTTGCGCTGTTCACGGCCTTCGCCTGCTCGCTCTCGCTGCTCTTCACCTGGGTCTGGCGCGGAACCTCGGGCAGCCTGCTGCTGGCCGTGCTGCTGCACGCCTCGATCAACGCGACCGAGAGCACCGCGAAGGAGATCGTCCCGCTACTGCAGAACTCGGTGCCCGCTACGATCCTCTACGGCGTGCTGGTACTGGTCTGCGCTCTGCTGGTGGCGTCCACCGCGCTGCGCCATGCGCCCGCTCCGACAGCGCGAGCCGGTCGCGTGCTCAGCTGATGACTCCGGCCGCGACCAGCTCGGCGATCGCATCGGTCTCGTAGCCGAGCTCCTCCAGCACCTCGAAGCTGTGCTCGCCGAGCAGCGGTCCGGGCCGGCGCGCTGCACCGTCATAGCCGCGGATCCGGAACTGCTGACCGGCGTAAGGACAGGGGCCCATCTCGCCGTGCTCGAGCGTTCGGTAGAAGCCGCGGTGCGCGTATTGCGGGTCGCCCAGCAAGTCGCTGCTGCGCTGCACCACCCCGGCCGGCACCCCGGCCTCGAGCAACTGCGCCATCAGCTCGCGCGCGCCTTGCGGCCGGGCCCACGCGGAGAGCCGCCGATCCAGCAGGTCGTGCGCGGCGAGCCGGCCGTCGACCGAGTCGAGCGCGGAATCGGCGGCCCAGCCGGGCTCGCCAAGCAACGCGCGCAGTGCGCGCCACTGCGCGTCGTCGTCGACCGCGATCGCGCACCACTGGTCCTCGCCCGCGCAGGCGTAGACGCCCTGCGGGGCCGCGTCGCGCGCGCGATTGCCCAGGCGGCCAGCCTGGTGGCCCTGCAGCTGGTAGTCGAGCAGCTCCGGCGCGAGAAACTGCAGGCCCATCTCGAGCTGGGCGCCGTCCAGGTGACAGCCCTCGCCCGTGCGGCGCTGTCGATCGACCGCCGCGATCAAGCTGGCCGCCACGAAGCGCGGCGCGATCGTATCGGTGTAGGCCATCCAGGGTCCGTCGGGCGGCAGGTCGGGCCAGCCAGTCACCTCGTAGAAGCCGGCCACCGCGCCGGCGTGGTAGCCGTAGCCCGCCATGCCAGCCGCGGGGCCGTACTGACCCATCAGGCAGGTGCTCATCATCACGATGCGCGGGTTCGCGGCGCGCGCCGCCTCGTAGCCGAGCCCGAGCCTCTCCATGGTGCCCGGCGTAAAGCTCTCGATGCACACGTCCGCCCAGGCCAGCAGGCGCCGCGCTACGTCGCGCGCGGCCGGCTGCTTCAGGTCTAGCGTGAGGCCGCGCTTCGACGCGTTCAGCTCCGCAAAGAAATGCGAGCGGTTCCAGCCGGGCTCGCCGTCCTTGAACGGACCCACCCCGCGCAGATTGTCCGGACGCGACTCCGACTCGACGCGCACCACGTCGGCGCCGTGGTCGGCCAGGTAGCGCGCGGAGATCGGGCCGACCCCGATCCAGGAGAAGTCGGCCACCTTCAGGCCCGCGAAGGGCAAGGTGCCGGGTGCGACGGCGGACGTGTCGGGCGCAGGACTTCGCGGCCGGGTGCGCAGCTCGGCACGCAGCTCCGCGCCGTGCTGGTCCAGGGCGGGCGCAGGCCTGCGGATCGGGAGCGGTCCGCCCTGGCTGCGCACGAACGCGCCGGGCGTGCGCGCGGAAGCGCCGTTCGGCAGGGCCAGCTTCGCCCAGAAGTCGCGCGCGTCCAGGTGCGCAAAGCCGAGCAGGTCCGCGATCGTGTTCACCGGTGCAATGGTCGCTCCGGCTGCCAGCGCGCGCTCGAACAGCTCCTGCTTGCCGTACTGCGCCAAGAAGCGCTGCATCGCCCCGAGGATTTGCGCCGGGTCGAGCGGCAGCTCCTGGCCCGTCAACATGCGCTGCTCGAAGGTGGACCAGTCCTCCTCGGCCCAGGACGCCTCGACGATGCCGTCCTCGATCATCCAGCCGACCAGCTTGCCCATCAGCGGGCCGTTCGGGATCGCCACCACGTGGCCGTCGGCGCAAGAGAAGACCAGCGGCAGCACCACCCGCCCGAGCTGCAACATCGAGCCCATGCGCTCGAAATCGCGGCCCTGGATGCCGGCGGCGCTCATCGCGTTCAGCATCGTCCAGGTCATGGCGCACTGGGCGGAGACGTCCACCAGCTGTGCCTCACCGGTCTTTCGCATGCGCGCGTGGGCAACCAGCGCGGCCACCGCGGCTTCTGCCCCGGCGTGGCGCCAGACCTGAGGAACGCTCACACGCAGCGGTGCGCGCTCTGCCACGCCCTGCAGCGAGACGGGGCCACCCAGCGCGGCGATCGTCAGATCGCTGGCCGGATGCTCCGCATACGGACCGTCCAGACCAAAGGGCGTCACGTACACGCAGACGATGCGCGGTTGCACCTCGCGGAGCGCCTCGAACGACACACCGGCCGCCTCGAGCAGGCCGCCCGGACCTGAGTCGATCACGAAGTCGGCGCCCGCGATCAGCTGGAGGAAGTCCTCGCGATCGCGCGCCTGGCCGAGGTCGAGCACGATCGAGCGCTTGTTGCGGTTGAAGGCGAAGAACGGCAGGCCCTGCTCGCCGGCGGGTGCGTCCGCGAGCAGCGGGCCCGACTGGCGCGCGCGGCTCCCACCGGGCGGCTCGACCCGCACCACGTCCGCGCCGAGATCGCCGAGCACCATGCCAGCGATCTCGCCGCGCTCATCGGTCAGGTCGACGACGCGATACGGAGAGAGCACGGGACGAGCTTCTCCGGCGCGCGCCCCACTGTCAAGAAAGCGGGCAGCGGGAACTTCCGCACGGGAGTGGGAAGGGCAGCCGCCAGAGCGTGGGTCTCGGCGCGCCGCGCGCTACGCTAGCAACGCACTGCTAGGAGAGCCGTAATGAGCGAAAGCGAGGTGCTCGTAGCGGGGGCGGGGCCGGCCGGCGCTGCGCTGGCCTTGATCCTGGCGTCGCGGGGGATCTCGACGGTGCTGGTCGAGCGCCAGCACGACTTCCACCGCGAGTTTCGCGGCGAGGCGATGATGC
>CAXMNF010000090.1:0-3164 GCA_964194645.1 uncultured Gammaproteobacteria bacterium | reverse complement strand
CGCGCTTCGCGCAGCCATACCGGATCGCGCACGTTCCGATAGGGAGCCAGCCGCGGGTCGTCCGCGCGCCCGATCCGTTCCAGCTTCACGCTAGACCACCTTCGCGTAGACCCAGCAGTCGCGCGGCTCGGGCGACACGTTCGGGTGTACGGCGAAGCGGCGCAGCTTGCCCTCGCACTGCATGCCGATCTTCTCGAGCACCCGCGCCGAGCCGTGGTTGTCCTGGTCGGTGACGGCCCAGACGCGGTAGATGCCCGGCTGTGCCAGCGCCCAGTCGCTGACCGCGCGCGCCGCCTCGGGCACGAGCCCCTGGCCCCAGTGGGGCCGCGCCAGCACGTAGCCGAGTTCGGCGTGGTGGTCGGCCGGGAAGAGCGAAACCAGGCCGATCAGCTCCGGCTCCTCGCGGCGGCGGATCACCCAGGAGAGCTCGCGGCCCGAGGCCAGATCCTCGAGCCGCTGGCGCATGCGGGGCTCCGCCTGTTCGGGCGTCTTGTAGGGCTGCCAGGACAGGAAGCGGGTCACCTCCAAATCGGTCCCGTAGGCGTCGTAGATGCGCCGGGCGTCGTCCTGGACGGGCAGGCAGAGGCGCAGGCGCTCGGTCTCGAGCTCGGTTGCGGGCGGCAGCACGGGTCACAGAGTAGCTTGAACGATCGGTCTTTATTTTCAGAACGATCGTGCTAATCTGGGCATCGTGACCCGGACACACGGAGAGCGCAAGCGGCGCGAAATCCTGGTCGCCGCGATGGACGTTGGTTCCGCCGAGGGGCTCGGGGGGCTCTCGATCGGGCGGCTCGCCGAGGAGATCGGCATGAGCAAGAGCGGGCTCTTTGCCCACTTCGGCTCCAAGGAGGAGCTGCAGCTGGCGACGATCGGTTTCGCGGCCGAGGACTACGAGCGCCGCGTGCTCGCGCCCGCCCAGGACGCGGAGCCGGGGCTGGCGCGCCTGCGCGCGCTGCTCGACGCGTGGGTGACCTACATCGACGCCACCGGGAACCGGGGCGGCTGCTTCTTCGACGCCGCCTCCTCGGAATTCTCGAGCCGCCCGGGCCCCGTGCGCGAGCGGCTGGCGCAGCTCTCGCGGGGCTGGCTGCGGCGCCTCGAGCAAGAGGCGCGTGCGGCCGTGCGCATGGGCGAGCTTGCGCGCGAGGTAGACCCGGAGCTGTTGGCCTTCAAGCTGCACGCCTACGTCGAAGAGGCGAACTGGGCGCGCGAATTGTTCGACGACCGCAGGAGCTTCCACAAGGCGCGCGGTGCGATCGACGAGACCCTGCGCCACGCAACCCCGCCCCCGGAACCCCCACGACCGCAGATAGGAGATCGATCATGAGCCAACCGAACGACCGTCTGCTCCGCTACAGCCTGCGCGGCAATGCCGCGTTCTCGACCCTGTCGGGCCTGGCCTCGCTGGTCTTCGCCACTCCCCTGGCGAGCGCGCTCGGGTTGGGCCCTCCCCTTCAGCTGCAGGTGCTCGGGGCGCAGCTGCTGGGCTTCGCGGCCCTGCTCGTGTGGCTGGCCTCGCGTCCCGTGATCCGCCCCGGCTTCGTCTGGGCCGTGATCGCAGCGGACCTGCTCTGGGTGGTCGGTACGATTCCGCTCGTGATGTCGGGGCAGCTCACGTCCGCTGGGAACTGGACTGCGGGGATGATCGCCGACGTGGTCGCGTTCTTCGCGCTGCTCCAGTACCTGGGCGTGCGCCGGGTGGGCATCCCGCAGACCGCCGCCGCGTAGCGAGAGTCAGCCCGTCCTCGAGCGGATGTATGCGACCTCGGCGGGGTCGTATGGCGTGCCGTCGGACCGCAGGATCTCGTGGTGCCAGGGATCCGGCTCGGCGCTGTACGGCTTCGCCCAGGAGTCCCATGGGTAGAGCGTCTGGGTGCGGCCCGCGACCAGGCCCCAGCAATAGGCGCCGACCTGCTCGTCGGCCATGAAGCCCAGGTGTGGATCGAAGCCGCTGCCGATCCCGCGCGCCAGGAACTCGGTGCAGAGCAAGGGCCGGCCGTAGCGGCGCAACGCAGCGACACGCCGTTCGAGCGCGGGCAGCTCTCCGTAGTGGTGGAAGGAGACGACGTCTGAGTTCTCCAGGCTGAGCTGGTCGATCTCCGACAACGCCGCCGGATCGCTCCAGCTGCCGCGCCACACCCCGGCTGTTGTCGGCTGCGATGGGGCAACCTCGCGAGCCCAGGCGAAGGCCTTGCGCAGCAGCTCGACCGCGCGCTTCTCCTTGTCGAGAATCTCCTGGGCCGAATAGGCCGGATTCGGGTTGTCTGGCTCGTTGAACAGGTCCCAGCCGTCGATGCGCGCGTCGTCGCGGAACTGCTCGAGGAGACCCTGCACGTAGGGGCGCAGCTCGTCGTGGCGCGCCGGGTCGCCGAGAATCGCAGCGCCCGGACTCTGCACCCAGCGTGAGTTGTGCACGCCGGGGAGCGGCTCGGGCTGCGGACCCGGGCGCGGATGCGGGTCCCACACCCCGTCGAAGAGCACGAACAGCACGCCGATCCGCTGGCGCGCGGCCGCGGCGAGGAACGCCTCGAGCCGCGCGAGGAAGCCGTGGCGTTCGTGCGTCCACAAGAGGTCGTGCAGGAAGACGCGCACACTCGTGAAGCCGAGCGAGGCGGCGTAGCCGAGCTCGCGCTCGATGGTCGTCGGGTCGTGGGTGTCCGCCTGCCACATCTCGAGCGGGCTCGCGGCGCTGCTGGGCGTGAAGTTGCAGCCGACCCGCCAGCCGCGCTCGCGCTGCCAGGCCTGCGCGCGCTCCACGGGCCAGACGTCCGCGGACACGGACGGCCCGCTAGAACTTCGCGATCACGTTGCCGATCTGCTCCAAGCCCTTGCGCACCGCGTCCTTGTCGAAACCCGGGGGCCCGATCGCGATGCGCGACACACCCAGGTCCTCGAGCCGCTTCAGCGCGTCGCTGTCGTCCACCCGGCCCCCGCAGGAGATCTCGATCTCGGCCGGGTCGCGCCCGATCTTCTGGCACTCGTCGCGGATCACGCCGATCAGCTCCGCGATGCGCGCCTCGTCACCGCGCGCCGGGAAGAAGCCGTTGCCGTAGCGCGCGGCGCGGCGCGCGGCACCCTTCACGTGGCCGCCCACGACGATCGGCACACCGCCCGGCTGCACCGGCTTCGGGTTGGACTCGACCGGGCCCCAGCGGTAGTACTTG
>CAXMNF010000089.1:0-1722 GCA_964194645.1 uncultured Gammaproteobacteria bacterium | reverse complement strand
CCCAGTCGCGTGCGCGCCCGTGCCGTGAACCTGCGTGTTGGTTGCCGGCGCCCGCACGCGGGCACGTTCGTGCCCGCAAGAGGTGAACAGGCAGGTTCTTGCTCCTGCCTGTTCGGTCTTGCTTCTGGCCTATTCGGTCTTGCTTCTGGCCTATTCGGGGTTGGTCGGGGGGCCGGGTGCGGAGCGGGCTGCGCTCATCACGCCGCCAGCGGCTGATCTTCGGGTGTGACCGCCCCGGCGCCACGCCGGGCGTCGCGGAAGGGCGCGGCGAGCTGGCCCAGGAAGTCCTTCGGCGGCACCGGGCCCGCGACCCCCGCCACGGGTCGGCCGTGTCCCGCCGGGTGCTCGAACGTCCCGAACACGATGTCGAGCAGCGGCAGCGTCGCGAAATTGCGGTCCGAGAGCCGTGGGTCCCTCGCGTGGTGCAGCGCGTGCACCGGCGGCGTCGAGATCACGTAGTGAAGCCAGTGCGGGAACTGCAGCGCCAGGTTCGCGTGCGCAATGGGTCCGAATACCAAGACAGCGACGGTGTAGAAGGGAATCGATTCGGGGGGTGCGCCCAGCAGCACCAAGGGCGCGAACACCGTCACGGCTCGCATCAACAGGTCGAGCACGTGGTTGCGCGAGCTCTTCAGTACGTTGAGATTCCCACCGCTGTGATGCAGCTCGTGCGCGCGCCAGAGCAGGGGTATGCGATGAACCAGCCGGTGTCGCCAGTACTCGAGAAACTCTGCCGCCACGATCAGCAGCGCAATCTGCCCGGCCAGCGGCCAGGCATGCGGCCAGATGTCGAAGGCTGCGGGCAGCGCCATGGCCAGGGCCGCGGCACCGAGCCGCAGAAAGCCGTTGCCCAGGGTCTCGCCCAGTGTTGCTCCGAACACGAGGTGGCCGATGTCGTTCCAGCGCTCGGGATCCTCGTGGGAGCCCGTGCCGGGTCCGGCCGGCATCGCGCGCTCGAGCAGGTAGAGACCGGTCAGCAGCAACGTCGGCATGCTGATGACTGCGGCGATCCACCAGCCGAGCTGGTAGCCGGCGATCAGATACGCACTGGCGCTGATGACCGTGAAGGGCCAGATCGCGTTGGAGAGCAGGGTGCGGGTCATGGCAAGGCCTCCTGTGTCTGGGAGGGAGGCTACGAGCGCCCTGGAATCGAGTCCTGATGGTTTCTTGAGGATCGGCTGACGCTTCTCCGCGGGCGCGACCCGCGGGGTAAGCTGCGCGCGTGAGTGAGTCTGGGCCGCAGCGTGTGTGGCTGTTCGGCGACTGCGAACTCGACGAGGCGCTCTTCGAGCTGCGCCGCGCTGGGCGCAGGGTGCCAATGGAGCCCAAGGTCTTCGATGTGCTGCTGCACCTGCTGCGGCACCGCGAGCGGGTGCTCTCGAAGGACGAGTTGCTCGACGCCCTGTGGCCGGGAGAGGCCGTCAGCGAGTCGGTACTGCCCCGCTGCGTGGCCGCGGCGCGGCGTGCGGTCGGCGACGCTCGCGCGCGGCAAGCGGTGCTGAGGACGGCCCACGGGCGCGGCTACCGTTTCGTCGCCGAGTTGAGCGAGCGCGGACCAGCTGTGGCGCCGCGTGCGGCGCCACAGCCGCTCGCGCCCGCTCCGGCCGAGGCGCAGTTATTCGGGCGCGAAACGCTGCTCGGGCGGTTGCGGGATGCGCTGGCCAGCGCCGCAGCGGGCGAAGAGAAGCATTGGACCAATTATCGCGGGCCGACCGATCAAGG
>CAXMNF010000088.1:0-36379 GCA_964194645.1 uncultured Gammaproteobacteria bacterium | reverse complement strand
CGTCGCGGTCTCCACCAGGCTCGCGCCGACCATCCAGATGACGCAGGCCCAGAGGACGAACAAGAACGGCGTGCCGATCTCGGTCGCGCGGAAGCGCCACATCCGCAGGCCCAGCACTGCGGTCAAGGCCCCGGCGAGGAGACCCGGCAGCGCCAGGATCGAGAAGTGGTGGTCGAGGAGGCTCACAGCCCCTGTTGAATCGGCCTGGCAGGCGCCGGGGATGAGGCTTGATGGGGCCTCCGTGTGCACTGGCGCTTCGCAGCGCGCCGACCGGCGAGAAGGGGAGCAAGGCATGAGCGACGCGTACCGCCCCGAGAGCTACCGGGACCTCTGATCCAGACGTAGTTGCCTTGCTCGACGAGTAGGGCTACAACGTCGCCCGGCAGAGACGGTCTCTTCAGAGGGTGGGGATGGAGCAACTGGTTCTCGGCCTGGCGATCGGCCTGGGCATCTTCATGGCGTTCGGGATCGGCGCCAACGACGTGGCCAATGCCATGGGCACGTCGGTCGGCTCGCGGGCGCTCACGGTGCGCCAGGCGATCCTGGTGGCCGCGGTGCTCGAGTTCGCGGGGGCCTTCCTGGTCGGCGGGCACGTCACCAAGACGATCCGCGGCGGCATCCTCGACCCCGAGTTGATGGCCCACTCGCTCGACGTGGTGCAGTACGGAATGCTGGCAGCGCTGAGCGGCGCGGGCACCTGGCTGCTGATCGCCTCGCGGCTCGGCTGGCCCGTCTCGACCACGCACTCGATCGTGGGTGCGATCGCGGGCTTCGGCGCCGTGGCGCTGGGTGTAGACGCCGTGCGGTGGGGCGAGTTGGGCTGGATCCTGTCGTCTTGGGTCGTGTCCCCGGTGCTCTCGGGGACCCTCTCGTTCCTGATCTTCGTCCTGATCCGGCGCACGATCCTCGACCACGAAGACCCGGTCGGGCAGGTGCGCCGCTGGGGCCCGTTCTACGTGTTCGCAGTGGTCGCCGTAATCGGCATGGTGACGCTCTTCAAGGGTCTGAAGCACCTGAACCTGGACCTGGGCCTCCTGGAGGCGCTGGCCTGGACGACCGCGCTCGGGCTGGCCGCGGCGGCGCTCGGAGCCTGGGGGCTGCGCCGTGTGAAGGTCGACCCGGAGGCCGATCGAAGCTTCCACTTTGCCACGGTCGAGCGCATGTTCGGCAGGCTGCAGATACTGTCCGCCTGTGCCGTGGCGTTTGCCCACGGCTCGAACGACGTGGCGAACGCGATCGGACCGCTGGCCGCGATCGTGAACGCCACGCAGCAGGGGGTGGTCGAGGCCACTGCGCCCGTACCGCCCTGGCTGCTGCTGATCGGCGGCGCCGGGATCGTGCTGGGATTGTCCACCATGGGCTATCGCGTGATGGCCACGATCGGCGCCCGGATCACCGAGCTGACGCCCACGCGCGGCTACGCGGCGGAGTTCGCTGCGGCGATTACGATCGTGCTGGCCAGCCGCATGGGCCTGCCCGTCTCGACCACGCACACCCTGGTCGGGGCGGTGCTCGGGGTCGGACTGGCGCGGGGGATCGGGGCGCTCGACTTCCGGGTGGTGGGCACGATCGCGCTGTCCTGGATCATCACGATCCCGATCGGCGCGGGGCTTGCCATCTTCTTCTTCTACTTCTACAAGGGACTCCTGATGTCGTACGCGGGGCTCTGACATGTCGATTCTGGATCTCTTCGCCAAGTCCCCGTTCAAGCCGCTGCAAGAGCACATGGATGTCGTGCTCCGCTGCGTCCGGCAGGCGGGCCCGCTCTTTGCCGCGCTCTGCGAGGGCGATGCGCAGGCGCTGCGCGCCGCCTGGCAGGAGATCGACCGGCTCGAAGGCGAGGCGGACCGGCTCAAGAACGACCTGCGCGCCCACCTGCCCAAGCGGCTGATGCTGCCCGTCGATCGCCGCGATCTCCTCGAGATCCTCGATCTGCAGGACTCGATTGCGGACCGGCTCCAGGACGTGGGGGGCCTGCTCGTCGAGCGCGAGATGCCGGTGCCCGAGGCGATGCGGGAGCGGCTCCTCGAGCTGGTCAGCGCCGTGGAGCGCACCTGCGAGCACGCCGCCCTCGTAATCCAGTCGCTCGACGAGCTGGTCGAGATCGGCTTCCGCGGACGCGAGGCGGACCGGGTGGCTCACGAGATCGACGAGATCGGCTCGCTCGAGGGCGAGACGGACCGGCTCCAAGCCGAACTCGTTCGCGAGCTGTTCCGGCTCGAAGACGAGCTCGGCCCGGTCAGCGTGATGCTCTGGTACCAGATGATCGGCTGGATCGGGAACCTGGCAGACGGCGCCGAGAAGGTCGGCAACCGCCTCCGCCTCCTGATTGCCACGTAGGCGGCAATCAGGAGGCGGAGGCGCCGACCCTAGCGGCCTAGAGGCGAGCTTCGCTCGCCTTGCCGCGACGGAGAGCGACTGTCGTCGCTCTCCTACTGGAAGGGAGGACGGGAGCTGGGCCACTCCCCCCGTTCTCGTAGGAGAGCGACCTCTTCCTGAGTCGCTCTCCGTCGCGGGCAGGCGAGCTAGGCTCGCCGTTACTCCCGCTCGATGGGGATGTAGAGCGTGCCGTCGCCGCGGCGCACCAGCAGCACCGCGGTGTCGTCGTGGTCGAGCCGCTTCTTCAGGTCCTTGAGCGAGTTCACGGCCTTGCGGTTCGCCTCGAGGATCACGTCGCCCCGCTTCAGGCCAGCCACATCGCCGGCGCCGTCCGGCTCCACGTTGGTCACCACCACCCCCGAAGTGTCTTCGAGCGCCAACTGCTCGGCGAGCCGCGGGGTCAGCTCCTGCGCGTCGAAGCCCCAGTCCGTCGTGGGCGACTCGCGCTGTGCGAGCTCGAGCGGTTCGTCCTCCATGCGTTCGAGCACGGCCTTCAGGGTCTTGCGCTTGCCGTCGCGCTGGACGATCACGTCGACCGCACTGCCGGGCGGAGTGGAGGCCACCTGGCGCGGCAGGTCGTCGAAGTTGTCGATCGACTTGCCGTTGAATTCCAGGATCACGTCGCCGTGCGCCAGCTCTGCCTTGGACGCCGGACTGTCGTCGAACACCTGCGAGATCAGGGCGCCCCGGGGCTTGTCTAGACCGAACTCCTCGGCCAGCGGCGGGGTGACCCGCTGGATCTGCACGCCCAGCCAGCCGCGCGTCACGCCGCCGGTATCGCGCAGCTGGGGCAGCAGGCCCTTGGCCATGTTGATCGGGATGGCGAAGCCGAGGCCCTCGGCGCCGGCCCGGATCGCGGTATTGATGCCGATCACGTTGCCCGCCATGTCGATCAGCGGGCCGCCCGAGTTGCCCGGGTTGATGCTGGCATCGGTCTGCAGGAAGTCGTCGTACGGGCCAGAGCGCAGGTTGCGACCGCGCGCCGAAAGGATGCCCACGGTGACCGTGTGCTCGAAGCCGAACGGGTTGCCGATGGCCATCACCCAGTCGCCGACCCGCACCCTGTCGGAGTCGCCGAGCGGCGCCGTCGCCAGCGGCTTGGAGGGAGTCACCTTGATCAGCGCCAGATCGGTCTTCGGATCGCGGCCCACCACCTCGGCGGCGAGCTTGTCGCCGTCGCTGAAGATCACCTCGATCTGATCGGCATCCGCGACCACGTGATCGTTGGTCACGATGAAGCCCTCGCCGGAGATCACGAAGCCGGAGCCGCTCGACGGCACGCTGCGGCGCCGCTTGGGCGGCTGGGAGCGGCGCTTGCCGAAGAAGTCCTCGAGCATCTCCTCGGGGCTGGTGAAGCCCGCGCCGCTGCGCTTGACCTCGATGTTCACCACGGCCGGTGAGAGCTTCTCGGCCAGATCCGCGAACGAACCCCCGGCGGCTACCGGCGGGCCGTCCGCCCAGAAGCGGCTGCTCGAGGAAGCGGCTTCGACCGTCTGGTCGCGGAGCTGCACGTCGACCTGCAGGGTGATTGCCGCGAAGGCAGCGGCGGCGAGGGCCGTACCGGCGATGATGGCGATTCTGCTGCGTCTCATGGCTCTTGTTTCCTCTATCGGCTGCCTCGGGATCCCCCGATAGCGAGACTCTAGGAGATTCCCAGGGTCACGTGGTAGCCCCTCTGGCCCCGCTGGACGAGCAGCAGAACCTGCCGGCGTCCGCGCAGGCGCGACACCGCTCGGCGGAAGTCGGCGCGTCCCGCGAGCTGCTCCTGGTCGAGCTTCAGGATCCGGTCCCCGGGGCGCAGACCCGCCCGGTCGGCGGGGCTCTGCGAGACCACCTCGCGGACCAGCATGCCGGCGGCGCCCGGCTTCTCGGGGCCGCGGCCGCCGACCTCGCTGACCAACACCCCGATCAGGATCTCGCCGAGCTCGTCTGCCCGGTCCTCGGGGAAGACCTCTGGGTGGACCTGGAACTCGCGGACCTCGCCGTCGCGCTCGATGCGCAACGCGGCGGCAGAGCCGCTGGTCAGGCCACGCAGCACCTCGAAGTAGTTGCGCGAGCTCTGGATGCGGGTGCCTTCCAGCTCCAGCACCACGTCGCCGCGCCGCAGGCCGGCACGCGCGCCCGGCGAATTCCCGAACAGGTGCGAGACCAGCGCGCCGCTGCGCGCGCGCACCTCGAGTGCGTCGCGCAGACCTGGCGTCAGATCTTGCAGGCGTAGCCCCAGCCACACGGGGATCAGCTCGCCGTGCTCGATCAGCTCCTCGGCGATGCGCCGCGCGCGATCGATCGGGATGGCAAAGCCGATGCCCTGCGCGTCCCGGATGATCGCCGTGTTGATCCCGATCACGTCCCCATCCAGGTTCACCAGGGGCCCGCCGGAATTGCCCGGGTTGATGCTCGCGTCGGTCTGCAGGAAGCCATGGTACTCACCGGCGCGGGCGCGGATCGAGCGATTGCTGGCCGACAGCACACCGGTGGTCACCGTGTGTCCCAAGCCGAACGGGTTGCCGATCGCGATCACCGTTTCGCCGATCAGCAGGTCGTCCGAGCGGCCCAGCGGCGCGCCCGGCAGGTTCTCGTCGGTCTCCACGCGCAGCACGGCGAGGTCTGTCTCGGGGTCCGAGCCGAGCAGCTCGCCGGCGAACTCCCGGCCGTCCGACAGGGTGACGCGGATCTCGCTGGCCCCAGCCAGCACGTGCTGGTTGGTCAGCACGAAACGCTCGGCCCCGATGATCACCCCAGTGCCAAGGCTATGGCGGGTCGATGGTCGGGGATCCACGAACATCCCGAAAAACTCCTCGAAGAATGGATCGCCGCGGAAGAAGGGATTTACGCGTCGATGGACCTCCTTGGTGGTGGTTATATTCACGGTCGCCGGAACCACGCGCTGGACCGCGCGCACCACGGGCGTGTGCCGGGGCGACGGCTCGTCCGCTTGCGCGGCCGGGGGCGGCGCCAGCAGGGCCGCGGCGGCAAGCCAGGGAGCGAGTCTCATGCCGTCCTTTCGTTTCGCATCCGAGTTCGGTTCGCCGCCCGCCGCCGAGGCCCGGGCGCCGGGGCGCGTGAACCTGATCGGCGAGCATACCGACTATAGCGGCGGTCTGGCCCTGCCGGTCGCGGTGTCGCTGGAAACCCGCGTCTCCGTGCGCTTCCGCTCCGACCGCACCGTGCGCGGCGTGTCGCGCGAGCGCGGCGCCGCGCGGGCCGAACTCCACGCGCCGGCCGCCGGTGACTGGCTGGACCACGTGCGCGGGGTCGCCCAGGAGCTGCTGCGTGCCCGCCGCATCCCGGCGCGTGGCTTCGACGTCGCTGTGGCCGGCGACGTGCCGGAAGACGCCGGCCTGTCCAGCTCCGCAGCGCTCGCGGTTGCGAGCGCCTATGCGCTAGCCGGCGCCGCCGGGGCGCGCTTCCGCGAGCACGAGCGCGCCGACGTAGCGGAGCTCGCGCACCGCGCAGAGACCGGTTTCGTGGGCGTTCCCTGCGGCATCATGGATCAGTACGCAATCGCCTGTGGCGAGCCGGGCTGCGCCCTGCTGCTGGACTGCGCGCGCGTCGAGCTGCGGCCGGTCCGCCTGCCGGAGGAGCTGACCCTGCTCGTTGTCGACACAGGAGTGCGTCGCGAGTTGCGCGACGGCGACTACCAGGAGCGAGTCGCCGAATGCCAGCGCGCGCGCGAGCAGGCGTCCTCGGCGCTCGGCCGTCCGCTCGCGAACCTGTCAGAGCTGCGGGTCGAGGAGTTGCCCGGTCTGGCGGGCGCCCTCGACCCGCTGGCGCTGCGCCGCGCGCGCCACGTGACGAGCGAGAACCAACGGGTCGAACGCTTCGCGCGCGCGCTCGAGGCCGGCGACCTCGAGGCGGCCGGCCGCAGCCTCTATGAGTCACACGAGAGCCTCGCGCGCGACTACGAGGTGAGCTGGCCGGAGGCCGACCTGCTGGTCGAAGCCTCGCGCGACCTCGCCGGCGTGCTCGGCGCCCGCATGACGGGTGCCGGCTGGGGCGGCTGCACGCTCCACCTGGTGCGCAGCCCCCACCAACGCGACTGCGCAGCAGCCCTCTGCGCCCACCTCGAACGCGCCCGCAGCGCCCCCGTGCGCTGCTTCCAGCTCAGCGCCGTCGGCGGCGCTGAGCTGCTGTAGCTAGCCGCTTTGCATATGGGCGGCGAGCCACCCTCGCCGCGCTCTACCTCAGGAAGCCAATACTCCGAGTTCACGACCCAGGACGCGGTGCCGATGCCGGAATAGCGCTGCGATGAACCACTTGACGAGCCGACCGCCAACCCGGGGCTCGAACGTGAGGCGGTCCGTGATGCTAGAGCCACCGGGCAGGGCGGCGATCGTGCGCTCGTGTCGCCAGAGGCGCATGCTAAGCATGGGCGACTCCTCGACGAATCTGTGACCGACGTCGAGCTCTATGAGCGTGAGATCGCTCCGGTCAAGCGGAAGGAACCCGAACAGAAGAAACCAGCTGCGAATCAGCGGGCGTCCGAGCTGTACGTCCGGGTCGAGAATAGTGGCGAGGTTACGGGGTGCCGTCATTCGAGCGAGGGGACGCAGCTCGGCGAGGATGCCGGCCATGGAGGTCGCCCACGACCACGCTTGGTCCGGTGAGGCCTTCAGTTTCGACTCGAAACTCAGCGTGAAGCGGGCCAAGTGAAGCTCCGTCTCGCCGCCCAGCTCGTCAGGCTTGCTTGTCGACCGAGCGCGGGGCCAGCAGCAGGAAGCGCGTGTCGGTGCCGCGCCGCGCGCGCACCAGGAACGGCCGGCCCTGGGGCAGCGCCGCTAGCGCCACCCGGAAGGACTCGATGTCGGACACGGCTTGGCCCTCGAGCGAGAAGATCAGGTCGCCGGCGGCGAGCCCCGCCTCCTCGGCCTCGGAGCCGCGCTCCACGAACGAGACGATCACCCCCACGCGCTGGCTCAGGCGGTGGGCCCGGTACAGGTTCTCGGTGACTTCCTGGACCGTGAAGCCGAAGTCCGTCTCCTGCTCGTCGGGGACCACCTTCGGCTGCACGCCGAGTGTGGCTTCCAGCCGGGTCGCCTGTCCCTCGCGCATCACCTGCACGGGCACGCGGTTGCCGATCGGCGTCTGGGCGACCATGCGCTGGAAGGTGCCGATGTCCTCGTCCTTCTCGGCCCGCACGTCGTCCTTGCCGAAGCGCGTGACGATGTCCCCGACCAGCACGCCGGCTTGCTCGGCCGGTGAGTCCGGGGACACGCCGTTCACGATCACGCCGTGCACATCGGGAATGCCCCAGTACTCGGCCAGCTCGCGCGACAGCGGCTGGATCGCGACGCCCAGGTAGCCGCGCGCGATGCTGCCGTCGCCGAGCAGCTCTTCGGAGACGCGCTTGGCCGTGTTGATCGGGATCGTGAAGCCGATGCCGCGGCCCTGGCCGCGCGAGTTGATGCCGATCACCTCGCCGCGCAGGTTCACCAGCGGTCCGCCCGAGGACCCCCGGTCGATCATCGCGTCGGTCTGCAGGAACTCGTTCAGGAGCTGCTCGCCCGACAGGTCGCGGCCCTTCGCGGAGATGATGCCGAGCGATACGGTGCCGTCGAGTCCATAGGGGTTGCCAATCGCGACCACCCACTCGCCCACCTGCACGAGGTCGGAGTCGCCGAGCTTCGCGATCTCGAGCGGCGGCTCGCCCGTGCGCGGCTCGATGCGCAGCACTGCGAGGTCGGTCTGCTTGTCGGTGCCGACCACCTCGGCCCGGTAGCGCCCCGGGCGCCCCGGAATCAGCACGCTGACCTTCTCGGCCCGCTCGACCACGTGCTCGTTGGTGAGGACGATCCCCTCGGCGTTCAGCAGGAGGCCCGAGCCGCTCACCAGGCTGCGCCGGTTGTTGAGCCTCACGGCTGCCTCGATGTGCACCACGGACGGGGTGACGAGCTTGCTGACCTTGATCACCCGGCGCTGTAGGGCGTCGAGCGGGTCGTCCGCGAACGCGGGCGGAATCATGCTGCAGCCGGCCAGCAGCATTGCGACAGGAACCAGGAGCAGGGGACGGGTCATCAGTGGATCTCCGCGAGGGATTTTTGGAAGCGGCGCGCGGCTTCGGCCACGTCGGGTGCGGCGCCGATGGCGGACACGGCGGCCACGCCCCAGGCGCCGGCCTTGCACACTTCGTGGGTTCGCTCGGGCGTGATGCCTCCCAGGGCCAGGGCGGGAATCGCCAGGCCCGGAGTGATCTGCTGCAGCCATTCCGGTCCGCGTGCGACTGCGCCGGGCTTGGACTCGGTGGAATAGATCGGTGAGAGCATCACGTAACTGGCGCCCTCGCGCGCGACCCGGCGCGCCTCGTCGGGCTGATGCGCAGAGTAGCCGATCAGCGCGTCCGTACCGAGCCAGGCGCGCGCCTCGGCCAGCGGCACTGCGTCGGCCGCGAGTTGCACGCCGTCCAGCTCGAGCGCGCGGGCCAGGTCGAGGCGCCGGCTGATCAACAGGCGCAGCCCGCCTGCGCGCAGGGGCGCCAGGGCGGCAACCAACTGCGCCAGCTCGGCAGTGGACAGGGCGCGTTCGCGCAGCAGCACGGCCTCGACGCCGCCCGCGGCCGCGCGCTCGACCACCTCGCGGAGCGGCCGCCCCGCCGTGCCGCGTTCGCCGTCGGTGATGTACCAGAGCCGCGGGATCACCGGAGGTCGATCAACCCCTCCTGGGGGCTCGAGGCCTGGGCGTGGAGCCGGGCCGGCATGCGTCCCGCCAGGTAGGCCAGGCGGCCCGCCTCGACGGCCAGACCCATGGCGCGGGCCATGCGCACCGGGTCCTTCGCCGCTGCGATGCCGGTGTTCATCAGGACCGCCGTGCAGCCGAGCTCGAGCGCGACGGCCGCGTCCGACGCCGTGCCGACGCCTGCATCGACGATCACCGGACAGCTGACCGACTCGAGAATCAGCCGCAGGTTCGTCGGGTTGCGAATGCCGAGCCCCGAGCCGATCGGCGCCGCCAGCGGCATCACCGCGGCGCAGCCCGCCTCCTCCAGCCGCTGGCAGGCGACCGGGTCGTCCGAGATGTAGGGCAGCACCGCGAAGCCCTCGGAAACCAGCACGCGCGCGGCCTCGATCGTGGCAACCGTGTCGGGGAAGAGCGTGCGCGGGTCGCCGAAGATTTCGAGCTTCACGAGCGGCGTGTCGAGCAGTTCGCGCGCCAGGCGCGCGGTCGTGATCGCCTCCTCGGCCGTGTTGGAGCCCGCCGTGTTCGGCAGAAAGGTGAACTGCTCGGGCGGGATGTGCTCCATGAGCGAATCGCCGCCGCGCTTCGACACGTCGATGCGGCGGATCGCCACCGTGACCATCTCTGCGCCGCTCGCGTCGAGCGCCTTTCGGTTCTCCTCGAACGAGCGGTACTTGCCCGTGCCGATGATCAGGCGCGAGCGAAACTCGAAGTCGCCCAGCCGGAACGTGTCGGACATCAACCTCCTCCGACGGCCTGGATCACCTCGACGCGGTCGCCTTCGCGAATCACGGCCTTGTCGAAGCGCGACTTCGGCACCACCTCGGTGTTGATCGCGACGGCGACCCGACGGCCCAGTAGATCGAACCGATGGAGCAGCGAGTGCACGGTGAGCTGTGCTTCGACCTCGCGACGCTCTCCGTTCAGTTCGAAGTTCACCGACGGCGACGGTACCATCTTTGCCGTGGGGGATCGAGGTAGCGGGCGGCCCACCTGGGCGGAGATCGACCTGTCGGCGCTGGGCCGAAACCTCGCGCAGCTGCGCGAGGCCGCGGCGGGTCGGCGAGTGATCGCCGTGGTCAAGGCGAACGGCTACGGGCACGGCGCCCTGCTGGTCGCGCCGGCTCTGGTGGCCGCCGGTGCGGAAGCGCTCGCGGTGGCCACGGTCGCCGAGGGCGCCGAGTTGCGGCGCGCCGGTCTGCGCGTGCCTGTCCTGCTGCTGCAGGGACTGCACGCCGCCGACGAGGCGGACTTCGCGCTCGAGCAGCGGCTGGTGCCGGCGGTCGGTCGGGTCGAGTCGTTCGCGCCGCTCGAAGGTGCGGCAGGGCGCGCCAGCCGGCGCTTCCCGATGCACCTGAAGTTCGACACGGGCATGACCCGGCTGGGCTTCCAGCCCGGCGAGCTGGACGCCCTGCTCGACCGCGTGGCCCAGAGCCCCGGCCTCGAAGTGCAGGGGTTGATGAGCCATCTGGCCAACGCAGATCAGCCCGACGCGCCCGAGACCGAGGCTCAGCGCCAGCGCTTCGCCGAGCTCGTGGCGCGCGCCCGCGCGCGCGGTCTCGAGCCGGAGTGGATCCACCTGGACAACTCGCCGGCCATCCTGCACGGCCCCAGCGATGGCACCAGTGCCGTGCGTCCCGGCCTCGCGCTGTACGGCGCCGACCCGACGCTGGACGGTGTTGGCGGCCTGGTCCCGGTCATGTCGCTGGTGACGCGCGTGCTCCAGGTCATGGACGTGCCGGCCGGCACCGCAGTGGGCTACGGCGGCAGCTATCGCACCCCCGCAGCCACGCGCATCGCGACCCTGCCGATCGGCTACGCCGACGGGTTGCCGCGCGCGGCGGCCGGGCGCTTCTCGGTGGCGCTCCCCGGGGGCTGCGCCCCGCTGGCCGGCCGCGTGTCGATGGACCTGTGCAGTGTCGACGCCGGAGCGCAGAGCCCCGTCGCGCCCGGCGACGAGGTCCTGGTCTTCGGGAGCCGCCGCGGGGTCGCGCTGCCCGTCGAGGAGCTGGCCGCAGCGGCGGGCACGATCAGCTACGAGATCCTGACGGGAATCGGTTCGCGCGTGCTGCGCGTGGCCGTGCGCCGCGGAGGCGCTGGCGCGAGTGGCTCCGGTTGACCGCGGGCGCGGCCGGTTGTACAACCGGCGCGGCAACGGCCAACGGCGATCTCGATCAGAAGGGCAGGAGCAGAATGCGGGTCCTGGTGCTGGGCTCCGGCGGCCGCGAGCACGCGCTGGTTTGGGCGGTGCGGCGCAGCCCCCTCGTCGAGGAGGTGCTCTGCGCTCCCGGCAGCGACGCGATTGCGCGCGAGGCGCGCGTGTTCTCCGCGGATCCGGCGGACCCCGCACAGGTGGTGGCCCTGGCCAAGCACGAGAGCGTCGACCTGGTCGTCGTCGGTCCCGAGGACCCACTGGCGGCGGGTGTGGTCGATGCGCTCACAGAGGCGGGCACGCCGGTATTCGGCCCGAACCGCGAGGCCGCGCAGCTCGAGTCGAGCAAGTCGTTCGCCAAGTCGTTCATGGCACGCCACGGTATTCCGACGGCCGCGCACGAGAGCTTCTCGGAGCCAGAAGCGGCCGAGCGCTACGTCGCGCAGCACGACGGCCCGCTGGTGGTGAAGGCCGACGGCCTGGCGGCGGGCAAGGGCGTCTTCATGTGCGCCGACGCCGGCGAGGCCGTGCAGGCCCTGCGCGAGATCATGCGCGAGCGCCGCTTCGGCGCATCGGGTGCGAGTGTGGTGATCGAGGAGCGCCTGCTCGGCGAGGAGCTCTCGTTCTACGCGATCAGCGACGGCGAGCGCTTCGTGTGTCTCGACGCCGCGCAGGACTTCAAGCGAGCCCTGGACGGCGACCGCGGCGAGAACACCGGAGGCATGGGCGCCTACTCGCCGGTTCCGCTGGTCGGAGCGCAGCTCGCCAGCCGCATCGTGGAACGCGTGGTCGCGCCCACCCTGGCCGGCATGCGCGCGGAGGGCCGGCCGTACCGGGGCGTGCTGTTCGTAGGGCTGATGATCCGGGACGGCGAGCCGCGCGTCATCGAGTTCAACGCGCGCTTCGGCGACCCGGAAACGCAGGCGCTGCTGTTCCGCCTGGAGTCGGACCTGGTGCCGCTGCTCGAGGCCGCGGCCCGCGGGCGGCTGCCCGACGATGCCGCCCAGGGTCTGCGCTTCGGACCGCCCGCGGTCTGCGTGGTGATGGCGAGCGAGGGCTACCCGCGCGGCTACCCCACGGATCTCCCGATCCGCGGGCTCGAGGATGTCGAGGCCCGGCCCGACGTGGCGCTGTTCCACTCCGGGACGGCCCTCGTGGACGGCGGCTGGCGCACCCGCGGCGGACGCGTGCTCGGGGTGACCGCGCGCGGCGCCACGCTTGGCGAGGCGCGCGAACGCGCCTACGACGCCGCTGCGGGCCTGCACTGGAAGGGCGCTTGTTTCCGGCGAGACATCGCTGCGGCCGCGGCCGCGCGCGTGTGATTGTCCCCGTGAGCGAGGCGGCGCGCGTGCTGGCCGACGCCCGGGTCGTGGCGTACCCGACCGAGACCGTCTATGGGCTCGGCGCCGATCCGCGCTCCGCGCCGGCACTCGGCCGGCTGCGCGCGCTCAAGGGGCTGGACGAGCAGCGCGGCGTCTCGCTGCTCGTCGCCGACCTCGCGGCCCTGCAGGCTCTGGCGCCCGAGTTGCCGGAGCGCGCCCGCTCCTTGGCCGAGCGCTTCTGGCCGGGGCCGCTGACCCTCGTCGTGCGCGTCGGCGACACGGCACTCGGCTCCGTGGCCACGGCGCACGGCGTGGGCTTCCGCTGCTCGTCGCATCCGACCGCGGCCGCGCTGGCGCGCGCCTTCGCCGGGCCGATCGTCTCGACCAGCTGCAATCGCAGCGGCGAGCCACCTTGCCGCGACGCGCGCGAAGTGGAGCAGGTGTTCGGTGTCGGGCTGCCGGTGGCCGGCGGCGAGCCCTGCGGGGCCCGGCCGCCTTCGACGGTGGTTGCGGTGGCGCCCGATGGATCGCTAGAGCTGCTGCGCGAGGGGGCGCTGGCGGCGGCCGCGCTAGAGGAGGTGTCTGCTTGAGTGACGTGCGACCGTTCCGCGCCCTGCGCTACTCGGCTGCTCCCGGCCCGCGCCTGGCCGGCCCCTATGACGTGATCTCCGAGGCCGAGCGCGCGCGCCTGGTGGCCGAGCCCGAGAACATCGTGCACTTGACCTTGCCGCCGGGTCCCGAGGGCGCGCGCGATTACACGGCGGCCGCCGACCTGCTCGACCACTGGCGGCGCGAGGGCGTGCTGGTGCGCGACGCGCAGGAGCAGCTCTACCTGCTGGAGGAGCGCACCAGCGACGGCCGCGTGCGGCGCGGCTTCCTAGGGCTGCTGCGCCTGGCCGACTATGGCGCGGGTCAGGTGCTGCCCCACGAGCACACCATGGCCGGCCCGAAGCGCGACCGGCTGCTGCTGACGCGCGCGGTGCGCGCGAACCTCGAGCCCCTGTTCTTCCTGTACGAGGACCGCGACGCCAAGCTCGATCCGGTACTCGAGCAGGGCCGCGGGGGAGAGCTGCTCGCGCAGGCCACCGGGCCGGACGGCACCGAGCTGGCCCTGTTCTCGATCGCCGCGCCGGACGCGATCGCCGCCGTGCGGACCTTTCTGGCCGAGCGGCCCGTGATCATCGCCGACGGCCACCACCGCTACGAGACGATGCTCGCCTATCGCGACGAGTGCCGCGCGGGCGGGCCTGAAGGCGACGGGGCGCACGAGTTCGTGCTGGCCTACCTGGTGAACGCCTTCGATCCGGGCTCGGAGATCCGCGCGATCCACCGGGTGCTCGACGGCGCGGTCGCCGACCCGGCAGCCGTCCTGGCCGGCGCGGGCTTTGCGTGCCGGCCGCTCGAGCCCGACGCCGACGGCGACGCACTGGTGGCGCGGCTCGCGCGAGAGACTGCTGCCGCGCATGCGTTCGTGTTCCTCCAGCGCGACGGTCCGCCGCTTCTGGCGACGCGCGCACGCGTCGCGCGCCTGGCCGTCGAGGTGCTGCACGACGAGCTGCTCCCCGGACTTGGCGGAGAGCTGCGCTTCGACTCCCAGCCGCAGCGGCTGCTCGATGAGGTCCGCGCGGGCGTAGCGGCGCTCGGCATCTTGCTGCACCCCATCGCGCCGGCCGACCTGTTCCGCGTGGTGCGCGCCGGCGCCCGCCTGCCAAAGAAGTCCACCTTCTTTGCGCCCAAGATCCCGAGCGGACTGGTGATCCGCGAGCTTTGAGGCGGCTGCGGGCCCCGGGGCAGCAGCTGGCCGGGTCGCTCGATCGGTTGCGCTACGAGTGAGCGTCGAGCGCGCCGATCCGCAGGCGCAGGTCCGCGGGGGCGTGCTCGCCGAGCGCCTCGGCCAGGGCGGCCAGCACGCGCGGCTTCTCCATCTGCAGGCGCTGCATCCAGGCGGAATCGCGCACGATGGCTTGGAGGGTGCCGCGCCGGATGCCCTCGGGGCGGCAGTGCGGCGCCAGTTCGGCTCCCAGCGCTTCCTCCCACACATCGACCAGGCGCACGCCCAGCGAGGCCTCCGACAACCCCGCCTCGTCGAGCACCCGCGGGACCAGCTCTCCCAGAGCGGTGGGCCGCGATGCGGGACGTCTCGCCATGGCTGGATCCTAGCGCGCTAGAATGTGCTGGTGGCTAGCGAAGAAGTTCTGAAGTGCGACTTCTGCGGGCGGGACGTCTCGCAGGTGCGGCGCGTGGCGCTCGACGAGGGCTACGACCGCCTGAGCCGGCGCCACGAGGTCCGCTACGCCTGCGGTGAGTGCTCCGAGCGCAAAGACCGCGAGCGGCGGGCGAGGCCGGTTGACGACGCGGCCGAGCCCGCCTAGCTTCGCTCGTTCCCGATTTTTTCGGGCCCCAAGGGCCCCCTGGAGCAGGTTCCCGATGGTAAAGATCCGGTTGTTCCGCACCGGGACCACGAAGCGTCCCATGTACCGAATCGTGGCGATCGACCAGCGCAAGAGGCGGCAGGGGCGCACGCTCGAGCAGCTCGGGACCTACGATCCGGTCCGCGGCGGGGCCGTGACCCTCCGGGACGACGCCCTCCAGAAGTGGCTGGCGAAGGGCGCCCGGCCGAGCGACACGGTTGCCGCGCTGCTGCGCCGCCACAAGCGCAACGCAGACGCCGCGAGCGCCGAGGCGTAGGGACGTGGCCGAACTGATCGAATTCATCGCGCGCAGCCTGGTCCAGAACCCGGATCAGGTAGAGGTGCGCGAGGGCGATCGCAGCGGGCTCTATCTGCTGCTGCTGGCGCCCGACGACGTGGGCCGGGTGATCGGACGACGCGGCCGCACGGCCAAGGCGATTCGCACGGTGCTGCGCAGCGCCGGGCGCTACGACCTCGACATCGCCGACGCCACGGAGCATCCGGCCGGGTGAGGCATGCGCGCCGCGAACTCGAGCAAGGCCGGAGACTCGCAGCGGGCTAGCGCGCCCGTCGAGCTGGGGCGTGTGCTTCGCCCCCGCGGCCTGGACGGTGGCCTGCTGGTCTCGCTGCACGGGGACGCCCCGACGAGCCTCGCCGGCGCGGGCGAGGTCCTGCTGGCGGGCGAGCCCGGTGAGGTACCGTTCCGCGTGCGCCGGGTCGCCGCGGCCGGACGCGGGCGCGACGGCCGGGCCCGAGCCGCGCTGTGGCTCGAAGGGCTGCGCGACCGCGAGCGCGCCGAGCACTGGTGCGGCGCGAGCGTCCAGGTGACAAGGCTGCCCGAGCCGCCCGGCGACGACCTCTACTGGCGCGAGCTGCTGGGCGCTCGTTGCCTGGGGCTGCAGGGAGAAGAGCTCGGCACCCTCGAGGAGATCTGGCCCACCGCGGGCCACGACGTGCTGGTACTGCGGAGCGCCACGGGCACGCGCCTCGTACCGGCTGCCGAGTCGATCCTGCTGCGCTTCGACCGCGAGCGGCGCGAGTTGTGGCTCGACCCACCCGAACAGGAACCGCAGGCGTGATCGGCCCGCGAATCGACGTGCTGACCATCTTTCCGGAGCTGGTCGAGCCATTCCTGAAGGGCTCGCTGCTCGGCGCCGCCCTTCGCGATGGCCTGTTCGAGGTGCGCGTGAGCGACATCCGCGCCTATGCCACCGACCGGCACCGCACGGTGGACGACGCGCCCTACGGCGGCGGCGACGGCATGGTGCTCCGCTGCGGGCCGCTGGTGGCTGCGGTCGAGGCGGTGGCGGCGACCGGAGCCCGGATCCTGGCGCTCTCCCCGCGCGGCCGCGTACTGGACCAGGAGTTGGTGGCGGAGCTGGCCTCCGAACGCCAACTCGTGCTGCTGTGCGGCCGCTACGCCGGCTTCGATGAGCGCATCCTCGAGGAGACGGGTGCGGAAGAGCTCTCGATCGGGGATTATGTGCTGTCGGGTGGGGAGGCGGCGGCCTTGGTGCTGGTCGAGGCGGTCTCCCGGCTCGTTCCCGGCGTCGTGGGCAATCCGGACTCTCCGGAACGCGACTCGTTCTCGGAGGGCCTGCTGGAGCACCCGCTCTACACGCGGCCGGTCGAGTTCCGGGGTCGCCGGGTGCCCGAAGTGTTGCTGTCTGGGAATCACGCGGAGATCGAGCGAGCGCGGCGCGAGCAGGCGAGGCACCTGACGCGCCGCCGGCGGCCGGATCTCCTGGCAGACGAGGACGAGGAGCGATGATAGGGATCGAGCAGATCGATGCGGAGGCGCTGCGCGAGGATCATCCGGAGTTCCGATCCGGTGACACCGTGCGCGTCCACGTGCGCATCAAGGAAGGCGACAAGGAGCGCA
Source organism: uncultured Gammaproteobacteria bacterium (assembly GCA_964194645.1). Lineage (GTDB taxonomy): Bacteria > Myxococcota_A > UBA9160 > SZUA-336 > SZUA-336 > CAXMNF01. Next base: position 19,561 of record CAXMNF010000088.1, on the reverse strand, counting down.
TCCAGATCTACGAGGGTGTGGTAATCCGCCGCAAGCGCGGTGGGCTGCACAGCACCTTCACTGTGCGCAAGGTGAGCTACGGCGTGGGGGTCGAGCGGATCTTCCTGCTGCACTCGCCGCTGGTCGCAAAGATCCAGGTGAAGGCGCGGGGCCGCGTGCGGCGTTCGCGCCTGTTCTACCTGCGCGAGCGCCGCGGAAAAGCCGCGCGCATCAAGGAGAGCCGCGCTGACTCGAAGCGCGGGGGAGGAAGCTAGGGGCGCGTGCGCATCCACGGGATCCACCTCCAAGGGATCCGCGCCCCGCAAGGCGAGCACCGCATCGCCTTCGATCCCGGCTACACCGTCATCCAGTCCGCCGACGCGGAAGACGCCCGTGCACTGCTGCGCCTGATCGACGCGCTGCTCCATCCCGCCGAGGCGTTCGGGAGCTTCGCGGGCTGGGTCGATCCGGTGCTCGGCGGGAGCGCGCGCGCGGGGCTCTCGTTCTCGATCGGCGCCGAGGCGTACCAGCTGATCGCCGACTTCGAAGCGCAGCGCCTGGTGTTGGCCAGCTACGAGTCAGCGTCTCGCAGCTACACGCGCATCTCGACCGACCCCGACGGGATTCGCGAGCACCTGGCACGCGCGGGCCTGCCGGCGCGCGCCGACTTCCTGGCACTCGAGCTGTGTGAAGCGGGGTCGCTGGGCGTCGCTGTGGCCCCCACGCCGATTGCGGCCCCGGCTGCGAGTGTCGAGCCGGCCGCACGGCCGCCGGCCGAGACGCGCGGCGCCCTCGAAGCCCGCGCCGAGCGGCTGCGCAAGGCGCTGCGCCGGGTCGCGCAGCTCGAGGTCGAGGAGAAGGAGCTCGCCTCGGAGCTCGGCGCCCGCGCGTCGGCCGGCGACCAGCTGGAGGATCTCGACGCTCGCATCGAGCGCTACCGCGAGCGCGCCGCGCGGCGAGCCGAGGAGATTGCCGCCGTCGAGGCGGAGCGTCGCGTGCTACTGGAGGAGCGCAGCGACCTCGCTGCGGTACCGGGGGCGCGGGCCTCGGGCACCTGGCTGGGCGTGGCCCTCGGCGCTGCCGGGACCGCTGCCGGCACCCTGGTTCACCAGGCGTTCTACGTGGCGGGTCTGGTCGGCGTGCTGGTGGCCCTGGCCGGCCTCGCGCTGGGCCGCCGTGCGCGGCGCGGGGTCGGCGCGCTCGAGGCGCGCCTCGCTGGACTGCGGGTGCGCGAGGCGACCATCGAGCGGCGCTTCGAGTCCGAAACTCAGCCGCTGCGTGCGCTGCTGCACACGCTTGGGGTCGATTCGGTCGAGGGCCTGAGCGACGCGGGCGAGCGCTACCGCGCGCTCGGGGGGCGTCACGAGGCGCTGCATGCCCAGCTCGAGGAGGCCCAGCGCGACTGTCCGACCGATGCGGCCGCGCAGCTCGTCGCGCTGGAAGAGCAGCTCTCACAGTCCCAGGTGCCCGCCGCGCGGCCGGAGGCCCCTCTCTCCGAGCCGCCGCCAGCGCCGCGCAGTCCGCCGGCGGCCGGTTCGTCCGATCCGGAGCTGCGCGTGCGCGTGGCCGAGCGGCTGTCCAGCGGGGAGGATGCGGAGTTCCGCGCACGCCTCACCGCGGTGCTGCCGATCTACCTGCGCGCGCTTACCGGCGGCCGCTACACGCGCGCCTGGTTCGATCCGGATTCAGGCTGGTCGTTGCGCTGCGAGCAGAGCCGCGAGCGCACCCCCTGGACAGAGGCGCTCGCCGAGTCCGGAGGGCGGCTCGAGACCGCGCTGCAGCTTGCCCTGCTCGAAGTGTTGGCGAGGCGCGCGCAGCTCTGCCTGCTGGTCGGCCCCGAGCCGTTCGCGCCGGGCCCGGCGCTCGAGCCCGAGGAGCACGAGGTGTGGGCGCGGGCGCTGCGCCGGCTGGCCGGGGCGCTCCAGGTCATCCAGTTCTCGGCCGGGGCGGGTCCCTGGCAGAAGCACGCGGCCAGCACGCAGCGCCTGGCGAGCAGCGCGGCTTAGCGCGGCGCCGCGAACCACGCGGCGCGGCTAGAGGCCATCGGCGCGGAACGCGTCGCGCAGCAGGCGCAACTTCGGCGGTTCGTGAGCGGCATCGATTGCGACGACGTCGAAGCGCAGCCGGCCGTGCCGAGGCCAGCGGTGTTCCGCCAGCGCGCGGCGGGCCGCGCGCACGATGCGGGAGCGCTTGCGTGCGTCGATCGATTCCTCGGCGGCTCCGAAGCGCCGACTGCTGCGCGCACGCACCTCGATGAAGCACAGCGCGTCGCCCTCGAGGGCCACCAGATCCAGCTCGCCGTCTCGCCAGCGCAGGTTGCGCGCCAGGATCCGGTAGCCGAGCTGGCGCAGGTGGCGCTCCGCGAGCCTCTCGCCGAGCGCGCCCAGCGCGCGCCGAGCGTCCGGTCGACCGAATCGCGGCACGGCCGTACCTCGGGACTTGGGGGGTTCCGCGACGCTATCGCAGCAGCCGCCCGGGGTCGAGCTTCAGTCGCTCTCCAGCATGCGCCGCAGTTCGTCCTCGTCGATCACGGACACGCCGAGTTCAAGTGCCTTGCCCTGCTTCGACCCGGCGTTCTCGCCCGCCACGACGAAGTCGGTCTTCTTCGACACCGAGGCGGCCGGCTTGCCGCCTGCGGCGCGAATCCGAGCTTCCCAGACGGCGCGCGGCTCGGCCATCGCACCGGTGAGCACGAAGCTCTTGCCGGCCAGCGCGGTCGAGAGCGAGCCGCTGGCCTGCTGGGAGGGCTTCAGGCGCAGGCACGCCTGCAAGCGCTCGGTCTCACTGCGGTTGTTGGGGTCGGCCAGGAAGACCTGCACGGACTCGGCGATCACCGGCCCGATCTCGTCGATCGCCTCCAGTTCTTCCCGGGAGGCGGCCAGCAAATCCTCGATCTTGAGGAAGTACATGGCCAGCACCGCGGCATTCTGCGCTCCCACGTGACGGATGCCGAGCGCATTCAGCAGGCGCTCGAGTGGCACGTCGCGCGCCTTCTCGATGGCCGCCAACAGGTTGTCGGCGGACTTCTCGCCGATGCGTTCCAGGCCCAGCAGCTTGTGACGCTCGAGAGAGAAGAAGTCGGCCGGCCCCTTCACCTGACCGCTCTCCAGCAGCTGCCCGATCAGCTTCTCGCCGAGACCGTCGATGTCGAGCCCGCCGCGGCTCGCGAAGTGGCGCAGGCGCTCCTTTACCTGCGCGGGGCACTCCAGGTTTGGACAGCGCAGGGCGACCTCGCCCTCGAGGCGCGCGACCGCCGAGCCGCACTCGGGGCAGGCATCCGGCAGTCGGTACGGCTCCGTCCCGGGCGGCCGCTGCTCGAGCACGACCTTCACGACCTTCGGGATCACGTCGCCGGCCCGCTCCACGAACACCGCGTCGCCGACCCGCACATCGAGCCGCTCGATCTCGTCCTGGTTGTGCAGGGAGGCGTGCGCCACCGTCACGCCGCCGATGCGCACCGGGTCGAGCCGCGCCACCGGCGTGAGCGCGCCGGTGCGGCCCACGTAGGCGCGGATCTCCTGGACGCGCGTGGTTTCCTGGCGGGGCGGGAACTTGAATGCAATCGCCCAGCGCGGCGAGCGGCCCAGCTCGCCCAGCTCCCCGCGCAGTGCGAACGAGTCGACCTTGACCACGGTCCCGTCGATCTCGTAGGGGAGTGAGTCGCGGGCTTGCTCGAGCGCGTCGTGGAAAGCGATCGCGCCGGCGATGCCACTCGTGCGCGCGAGGCGCTCGTTCACCTTCAGGCCGAGCGCGCGCAGCCGTTCGAGCAGCTCGCAGTGACCGCGGGCGGCGAGCGTCTCGCCGCCCCGCCCGATCCCGTACACGAAGATGTCGAGAGGCCGAGCGGCCGCCACCGCAGGGTCGAGCTGGCGCAGGGTGCCGGCCGTGGCGTTGCGCGGGTTCGCGAAGGGCTCGGTGCCGCCGGCGCTGCGCTCCCGGTTCAATTGCGCGAAGCCTTCGGTCGGCATGAACACTTCGCCCCGCACCTCGAGCAGCTCACCCGGCTCGCCTCCGAGGCGCAGCGGGATCGCCGGGATGGTGCGCAGGTTGTGGGTGATGTCTTCGCCGACGCGGCCGTCCCCGCGCGTCGAGCCCTGCACGAGCACTCCCTGCTCGTAGCGCAGCTCGACGGCGATCCCGTCGTATTTGGGCTCGGCCGCGAAGTCGATTTCGTCGTCGCGTCCTAGGAAGCGCTTGAGCCGCGCCTCGAAGGCTTCGAGGTCCTCGGCGCGGGTGCCATTGTCGATCGACAGCATCGGCACCGCGTGCTCGACCTGGAGGAAGCCCTCGCGGGGCTCCCCGCCGACCCGCTGGCTGGGCGAGTCCGGCGTGACCCAGTCGGGGTGCCGCCGCTCCAGCTCGACCAGTTCGCGGTAGAGCGCGTCGTAGCGCGCGTCCGAGAGCTCCGGATCGTCGAGCACGTGGTAGCGATGGTCGTGGTAGCGGATCTGCTCCCGGAGCTCTTCGAGCCGCTCTCGCTCGGACATGGCCCGAGTGTCGTCCATCGGGACGGGCCTTGGCTACCGCGGCGCATCTCGCCGCCGCGTCGGATCCCTCCCGGCTCCCGCGGGCTTGGGACGGCGTTCTGCGCATTCTCGGACCTTCCAGTGGGAACCAAAGGTGCACTTTTGGGTAAGTTGATAGAACATGCGCCCGATAGAAGTTTCGAGTGAGCCCGCAAGCCCAGTCCCAACCCGCAGATCTCCTGGCCCTGCTGGCCGCCCTCGAGGAGGGCGTCCTGGTGGTCGAGGACGGGCGCGTCCAGGCGGTGAGCCCGGCCGTGGCGCGCATCTCGGGGCTGGCGCAGGCCGGGTTGCTGGGCCGGCGGACCAGCGAGCTCTTCACGGACGCGGACGGTGCCCCGCTCGAGCTGCCCGCCAGCTGCGAGGCCGCGCGGCTGCGCGATGCCACGGGTGCCTTGGTTCCAGTCTCGCTGCGCCGCGTCGATGCGCGTGTCTGCGTGGTCGTGGACCGCTCGCGCGAGCGGCGCCTCGAGCAGGAGATCTGGCGGCTCGGGTCGCGGCTCGAGCCGGGTGCGTCGCCGCTACCGGCCACCAGTGAGATCGCGGCCATGATCGAGCACGAGATCGGCACGGCGCTCCTGTTGGTGCGCGGAAATCTGCGGCTCCTGCTGGACGGACGCGCAGGCGCGCTCAGTGAGGCGCAGCGCTCGTTCGCCGGCGAGGCGCGGCGCGGCGCCGAGCGTGTCGCGCGGCTGGCCGCCGACCTGCTGGAGATCGCGGCGGACCAGGCTCCCGGCGAGCTGCGCGTGGTGCGCAAGCCGCTGCGGCTCCACGCGCTGATCCGGGCGGCCGCGCTGGAGGCCCGGCCGCTCTTCGACGAACGAGACCAGCGCGTCGAGCTGGAGCTCGCGCTGGAGCGCGACGAGCTGCGCCTCGACCCGCTGCGCATGGAGCAGCTGCTGGCGAACCTGCTGGCGAACGCCGCGAAGTTCGCGCCGCCCGGTTCCACGGTGCGCGTCGCCGCGCACGACTTCGAAGAGGACGCAGGCGCCTGGGTGTGCGTCTCTGTGATCGATGAGGGTCCGGGTGTAAGCTCCGAGGAGGCTGCGGAGATCTTCCGGCCGTTCGTGCGAGGCAGCAGCGCCGAGCGGGCCAAAGCGTCGGGTGCAGGGCTCGGCCTGGCCGTCTGCCAGCTGATCGCGCGCGCCCACGGCGGACGCGTCGAGGCGCTTGCCTCACCTGGCTGCGGCCACTTCCGGCTGCTGCTCCCGGCGGATCTCGAGGAGGTGGAGTCGTGACGAGTCCTCGCGGTTCGACGCGCAGCGTGCCGCAGAGGCGTTCGATTCTCGTGGTCGACGACGCCGAGGGCATCCGGACCTACCTGAAGAACCTGCTCTCGCTGAAGGGCTACGAGGTGCTGCTCGCGGAGGACGGCCTGTCTGCACTCGAGATCCTGCGCGATGGCGCGGCGCCCGAGGTGATCATCCTCGACATCATGATGCCGGGCATGGACGGCATCGAGGCGCTCGGCAAGATCAAGGAAGCCTGGCCCGCGATCCCCGTGATCATGCTCTCGGTGGTCGGCAAGGCCGGCACGATCGTCGACGCCATGAATCTCGGGGCGGCCGACTATCTGAACAAGCCCTTCGAAGAGGAGGAGCTCGAGATCGCGCTCAACAAGGTGCTCGAAAAGGAGAGCATCATGGCCGAGCGCGAGGAGCTGCGCGAGCGCCTGCGCGTGCACGAGGAGCGGGCGTCGTTCCTGTGGGCGTCGCGGAAGATGCAGAGCGTCCGCGAGATCATCGAGCAGGTGGCCGACGCCGACGTCACCGTTCTGATCTCGGGCGAGAGCGGGGTCGGCAAGGAAGTGATCGCGCGCACGACGCACGAGCTCTCGAACCGCGCCAGCCAGCGTTTCGTGAAGGTGAACTGCGCGGCGCTGCCGGAGGCGCTTTTGGAGAGCGAGCTGTTCGGCTACGAGCGCGGCGCGTTCACCGGCGCCTCGACGCGCAAGGCCGGGAAGTTCGAGCTGGCCAACCACGGGACCATGTTCCTGGACGAGATCGCGGAGATGAGCCCGCCGCTCCAGGCCAAGCTGCTCCAGGTGCTGCAGGACGGCCAGTTCTCGCGCCTGGGCGGGCAGACCGACGTGCAGGTCGACGCGCGCGTGGTCGTGGCGACCAATCGGGACCTCGAGGAGATGGTCCAGAGCGGGACCTTTCGCGAGGACCTCTACTACCGGCTGAACGTGGTCAACATCCACGTGCCGGCGCTGCGCGAGCGCACCGAGGAGATCCCGGTGCTGGTGAGCCACTTCCTGGAGATGTACTCGCACAAGTACCAACGCGAGGTCCACGCGATCTCTGACCGGCTCATGCAGGCCTTCATGAGCTACCCCTGGCCCGGCAACGTTCGGGAGCTCGAGAACATGATCAAGCGCATCACCGTTCTACAGAGCGAGGATGCGATCGAAAAGGAGATCATGGGCGGCGCGCGGCCGAGGTCGCGCGCCATGTCCAACGTGGAGCGCATGGTCGACGAGATCGATCCGATCGAGCAGCCGGTCGCCTTGCGCGATATCGGCCGGCGCGCTGCCCGGGAGGCCGAGCGGGAGGCCCTGCAGCGGGTCCTCTACCAGACCCACTGGAACCGCAAGAAGGCCGCGAAGATTCTCGAAGTCAGCTACAAGACCCTGCTTCAGAAGATCAAGGAGTGCGGGCTGGCCGAGTAGGCCCCCAGCGGCGGCCCGGGTCGCCCCCCTTTTTGCAACCCCCACCGATCGCTGGAGGCTGGGCCCCGGACGCGCTCCCAGCCGGGGAAACCCCGGACAGGACTCCGGAATCCCCCGATCTGGGCGGCGCTTTTCCGGTAATGTGTAGTTGAGTACACACTCGGGTAGAATTCTGGCAACCCCGGACCCCGTGCGCTGGCACGGTTGTGGCATGAACACGCCATGCGCAGGGAGTGCTGCGGGCGGGCCCGCTGCCTGCGAGCAGGGTCTAGTCGCGGTGATGGTGAAATTCGGAAGGAGTGATGGCGGCGAACGAACCACAGGCCGAGTTCAGCGTCAGCCTCGGCGATCTGATCGAGATTGCGCGGCGCCGCTTCTGGTGGTTCTGCGTGCCGGCCGGCCTGGGAGCCGGGATGGCCCTGGTCGTCGCGCTGGTCTGGCCCGCCGAGTACGAGGCCGCCGCGCTCGTCGTCGTAGAGGCGCAGGCGGTGCCCGAGGTGCTCGTGCAGAGCACTGTGGTCGCCGACACGGAGTCGCGCTTCGGCCACATCAAGCTGATGCTGCTGGCCCGCGACAACCTCTCCCAGATCATCCACGAGTTCGAACTCTACGACGACGAGACCCGGGCGATGGAGGAGCGCGTCGAGCTGATGCGCGAGAAGATCACCATCGAGCCGCTGCCTCCGGTGATCGTCGATCCGCGCAAGCCGGTCACGATCGAGTCTTTCCGCATCGCCTTCCGCGGTCCGAATCCCGCGACCGTGGCCGAGGTCGCCAATCGGCTCACCCGGGACTTCCTGTCGGCCAACCTGCGCGAGCGGGCCAGCCAGGCGGAGAGCACCAGCGAGTTCATCCAGGCGGAGCTGGCCAAGACAGAGGAAGAGCGAGCCCGGATCGCGCAGGAGCTCATGGAGTACCGCGAGCAGCACCAGGGTGAGCTGCCCGAAGACCTGGCCATGAACAACCAGCGACTCGACCGGCTGAAGCTTGCGCAGCAGGCCGCGTCGTCTCAGCTCGAGACCGCGCGCACCCAGGTGGCAGAGATCCGCGCGCAGACCAACGAGCTGCGCCTGGTGGGTACCGACGACACGTCGGATCCAGTGTCCCGCAAGAAGACTCTGGAGCTGGGGATCAATCGCTTCAAGGCAGAGGGCAAGACGGAGCGGCATCCCGACGTCCGAATCGCGCGCGCGGAGTTGGCCCAGCTCGAGCAGCTGCTGAGCAAAGCCTACGAGTCCGACGCTCCGTTGAGCCCTGTCGAGCGGGCGCTGAGCAACGAGGTGCGCGGCCACGAGGTGCGCATGAGCGTGCTGCGCCGCGAGATCGCGCAGATCGAAGAGGACATGGCCGACATCGAGGCGCGCCTCGTAGCCACGCCGCAGCGGACGGCGCAGATCACGCAGCTCAGCGCGGCCTTCAACGGGCTCTCCGAGGCGATCAGGGTCCTTTCGGCCAAGAAGATGGCCGCCGACATGGGCCGGTCCGTCGAGCTCGTGCAGAAGGGAGAGAAGTTCCGGGTGATCGAGTCGGCTGTGCCTCCGACCTCGCCGGTGTTCCCGAACCGCCCGCTGTTCTTCGTGGTGGGCGCCGTATTGGGCATCGGCTTCGGGCTGCTCCTGCTCGTGGTGCGCGAGATCACCGACCAGAGCTTCCACTCGCTAGGTGACCTGCAGCGCTCGCTCGCCCTGCCAGTGCTCGGCGCGATTCCCGTGATCGAGCTGCCCACCGACCTGGCCAGGACGCGCTCGCGATTGCGCCGCCTGGTCATCACGGGTGGTGTGCTCCTGGGGCTGCTCGCCGGCGGCGGCTTCGTCTACTACCTGATCAGCAGCACCCCCAGCTCGCCCGCGCCCGAGGCCAACACGACGCCTGCGGCCGGATCGCGAGGCGCCCATGTATAACGGCTTCTTCGGCCTCGAGGCAGACCCCTTCCAGGTGAGCCCCGATCCGCGCTTCCTGTACCTGTCGGACAGTCACAAGGAGGCGCTTGCGACGCTGGTCTATGGAGTCCAGCAGCGCAAGGGATTCATCGCGCTGACCGGCGAGGTCGGGACCGGCAAGACCACCTTGCTGAACGCGTTGCTCCAGAAGATCGATCCCGGTGTGCAGGCCGCGTACGTCTTCAACACGATGCTCTCGGTGCGGGACTTCTTCTCGTACCTGTTCGACGAGCTGGAGCTCGAATCGCCCGAGCCGTTCCTGAAGAGCGTGGTGCTGCGCCGCCTGAACGAGCACCTGATCGGGCGGCTGCAGCAGGGCCTCCAGACGCTGCTGATCATCGACGAGGCGCAGAACCTCTCTCAAGCGCTGCTCGAGGAGATCCGTTTGCTGTCCAACCTCGAGACGCCGCAGTCGAAGCTGCTGCAGATCATGCTGGTGGGCCAGCCGGAGCTGGACGAGCTGCTGGAGCGCAGCGAGCTGCGCCAGCTGCGCCAGCGTATCGAGCTGCGTCAGCGGATCCGCCCGCTCGAGCCTCGGGAGACCGGAGAGTACGTGAGCGAGCGCCTGCTCATCGCGGGCCACGCCAGCGGCGAGATCTTCACGCGCGGCGCGTTGCGCGCCGTTCACGCCTACGCGGCCGGCATTCCTCGTACGATCAACGTGCTGTGTGACAACGCGCTGATCGGCGCCTTCGCCAAGCAGTCGGTGCGCGTGTCCACATCGCTGGTGGACGAATCGGCCGGCGAGCTGGGCCTCTCGCGCCAGGGCGAACGAGCGCCGCAGCCGGCGAGCGCTCCGCGCCGGCAGGGTTGGCTCGGCCGCCGCTGGTTCGCGCGACCGGTCGGCCCGGGACTGGCGTAGGGCGGCATGGGCAAGATCCACGACGCGCTGCGCCGGGCTGAAGAGGAACGCGCCACCCTCGGCGGGTCGCCGCCCGCGCCCCGGCAGCGCGTGCGCAAGACGAAGCGCGAGGAGCAGGTGCGGGAGTCGCGCCGCTCGCGGACGGTCCTCCACGCCCTCGAGTCGGGCGTTGCCGAAGAGTTCCGCACGATCCGGGCGCGCATCCAGTCGCTGCGCCGCACTCGCGAGATCCGCAGCATCGTGATCACCAGCGCCCTGGCCGGTGAGGGAAAGACCACCACGGCCATCAACCTGGCGCTGACGTTCGGCCTGGAGAGGGAGGGGCTGACCTGCCTAGTCGACGCCGACCTGCGCGCCCCGAGCGTGCACCAGATGCTGCAGGAGACCCCAGATGCGGGCCTCGCCGAAATGCTCGAGGCCGACGCGAAGCTGGAGGAGGTGCTGATCGCCGTGCCCGACACGCGCCTATCGCTGCTGCCGGTGCGGGCCGTGCCGACCCATCCGTCGGAGTTGCTGGCGTCGCGTCGCATGGTGGAGCTGGTCGACGAGCTGCACTCGCGCTTCGCGACCGTGATCATCGACGCGCCACCGATCATCGGCCTGCCGGACGTGATGGCCCTGGTCGACGTGAGCGACGCGGCGCTGCTCGTGGTCGCCGCCGACGAGGTCCCGCGCCAGGATGTCGAGACCGCGCTCCAGCGCATCGACGCCTCCAAGGTGCTGGGGACTGTGTTCAACCGCTACGACGCGAGGCCCAAGAGCTATCGCTACGGCCGCAGCTACGGCCGCTCGCGCTAGAGGAGCCGCGGCCGGTCTCGGCGAGCCCCACCCCCCATGCTCGAGTACGCGACAGCGCTGCTGTTTCCCTGGCTGATCGCCCTGGCGATCACGCCGCTCGTGATCCGCTGGGCGTTCGCCTACGACTACGTCGACTACCCCACGAGCCGCAAGGCCCATGCACGGCCGACGCCCGACCTGGGCGGCCCGGCCATCTTCCTGCCGGTCGCCCTGGGTCTGCTTCTGGCCGCCCCGTTCTACGAGCCGATTCGCGCAGGGGCGTGGGGCGCCGGCTCGCTCTCGGCGCTCGGCGTGGGTGTGTTGCTCGTGGTAGTGCTCGGTATCGTCGACGATCGTGTCGATTTGCCGGCGCCGGCAAAGGCGCTCGCGCAGGCGGCGATCGCGGCGCTCACCTGGCTGCTCGGCTTCCGGGTCGGTCCGGTCGAGCTGGCCGCGGGCTACGTCACGCTTGACGCGGGGGCCCTGTCCTTCGTGCTCACCGTCGGCTGGATCGTGGTGCTGACCAACGCATTCAACTTGATCGACGGCATCGATGGGCTCGCCACCGGAATCGGCCTGATCACCGCACTCACGCTCTACCTGCTGGCCATCGACCAGCGTCAGGCCGTGCCGGTCATCGCAGCGCTGGCGCTCTCCGGGTCGCTCGCGGGTTTCCTGCGCTTCAACCTGCCGCCGGCGCGTATCTTCCTTGGTGACTCCGGCGCGATGGCGGTCGGCTACACGGCGGCGGTGATCTCGATCGCCACGTACCAGAAGGGCTCCACGGCCATGGTTGTGGCGGTGCCCCTGCTGGCCTTCGGTCTGCCGATCCTCGAAGTGCTGCTGGCCGTATTCCGCCGCGGCGTGGCCCATGTGCGCGCCCACGGGCTGCGCGGTGCGCGCCCGCGCGCCGTCGTCCAGGCGGTCTTCCAAGCGGACCGCGGCCACATCCACGACCTGCTGCTACGCGCGGGCTGGAGCGTGCGCGGCATCCTGCTTCTGCTCTACGGAGTCTGCGCGGGCTTCGCGGTGATCGCGCTGTCGATGCGCAATGCCGGCTCCACGGGCCGCTGGCTGATAGTGATCGCGACGGTCGGATTGGGCCTTGTGGCGCTGCGCGGACTGCAGCGCCGCGTCGAGCGCATGGAGAGCGCCGCCGCCGTCGAGTCGCCCGCAGAGCGAGCTGCGAGCCGGCCGTGAGCGCGCTCGCGATCCTGTCCACGCTGGGCTGCGTGGTGGTGTTCGTGCTGCTGGCCGTGCGTCCCTCGCTCGGCATCGGGGCGCTGCTTGCGATCTACCCGGTGTTGCACTACGTGCCACGCAGCCCGGTGCCTGGCCTGAACGCCGAGACGATCCTGCTGGTGTTCGCGATGATCCTTACCCTGGGCCGCTCGGGGCTGCGCGTCCCTCCACTGCGCGTCACCGGGCCCGTGCTGGCCTTCCTCGCAGTGATGTTCATGGCCTGGGTGATCGGGCGCACGGTCGTCGACCTGTACGATCCGCTGGCCGCGGCGTGGGAGCGCTTCAAGACGTTCAAGTCTCACACCTTCGCCGCGCTGCTGTTCTTCATCGCCTACTGGTGTATCACCGATCGGGCGGGGCGCCGCACTGTCCTCGAGGGGATCTCCCTGGCGATCCTCGGCCTCGGAGCGTCGGTCCTGCTCGATGTCGGTGATTCGAGCGGGCGAGCATCCGGGCTGTTCCAGAACGCCAATACCAGCGGCGACGTGCTCGGGGTGTTCCTGGTCTGCCCACTCTTCCTGGTGTGGACCGAGCCACGGTCGAAGCTTCGGCGCGGCCTGCACGGGCTCGCCTATCTCGTGGGCTTCGTCGGACTGGTCTACACATTGTCGCGCGGCGCCTGGCTGGCCTTCGCAATTGGCCACCTCGTTTTCTTCCTGATGCTCGATCGGCGGGTGGTCGTCATGGCCACGGCCACGGCGGCCCTCATGCTCGCCATTGGCCTGCCGCTCGCCCCGCAGCTCGTGCGGGACCGCCTTTCGGAGACCTTCGAGGCGGGATCCCAGAAGGTGTATCAGGTCGGGGGCGGGCTCAACATCGAGGGCTCGGCCGCCATCCGCGTGGTTGTCTACCGCGTCGGCTTCGACATGTTCCTGGACAGCCCGATCTGGGGCCACGGATCGGGCGGGTTTCGGGCGAACTCGCTTCAGTACGGCGCCAAGTACGGCCTGCTTCAGTACAAGACGCCTCACAGCCTCCCGCTCATGATCATGACCGAGGCGGGCGGTCTGGGCCTGATCTCGTTGGCGTGGCTTTCCCTAACGGTTCTGGGTCTCGGGTTGGGCCTGCTCTACACGCCCGGTCAAGCGAACCTGGGTGTGCTCATCCTGACACTCGGCATCGCCACCGGCGTGGCGAACCTGTTCCACACCGACTTTCTCACCAATCCGGTCTCGGCGCGGTACTTCTGGGTCCTGTTCGGGATGTGCTCCTTCGCCTACTTCGGGCCGCGCGAGCCCGATCCGGCCTGATCGCAGCCGGGATGCCGCCGTGCGCCGATGGCGCAGGCGCGGTGCCCGGGGCGTACCTGGAGCACGTCGTCGAGCAGCGCCGGCTCATAGAGCGGCCAGCTGCGCCGCCGCGCGTGGACCTCGAGCGCCGTCGGCGCTGCCTGCCGCTGGAAGGTCTCCATGTCGATCGGTGGGGACGCGGGCAGGGGCTCCGCCAGCAGCCGCTCGCGGTCGCCGGGCGCCAACGTCAGGTTAGCAGCGGCTCCGGGCGCACCCCGGGAGCCGCGGACGGCGGCGTTTCCCGCCGACGAGAACGCGCGGCTGTCCGGTGTGCGAAGCGACGGACCTGGAGGCTTTTCACACAGGTTCGAGTGCAGCTCTGTGCGGCTCGTCGCCACCACCAGGTTCTGCGCAGCTCGGCCGCTCGGCGCGACTCCGTTCAGGCCCTGGCGCACCTCGATGCCGATTTCGGTGTCGACGACGATCGTGTTGCGGGCAATGAATACGTCGTCCACGTCCACCGCAGAGATTCCACCCGAACGCCCCAAGCCCCACTCGCGACCTCCCGGCCGGCCGAGGATCACGTTGTCGACCACGCGCAGGCCGGACGCCTCGAGTCCTTCCTCCAAGCGGCTCTGCCAGGTGGTCAGGAAGGCCGTGTGCGCCGCGAGCCGCAGCGGCCCGCGGCGCAGGTCGAGCGCGGGGTGGTCGGGCGTCGTCTGGAGGATGTAGTTGCCCTCGATCGCGAGCGCGCGCAGCCAGGCCGGGCGGTCCGATCCCCGCGACGCCCTGAACAGGATCAGGCGGGAGCGGCTCGAGGAGCCAAAGCTCACGTTGTCGAGCAGCGAGACGAAGGCCGCGCCCAGCGAGGCGTCGAGCAGCTCCTGGCCGCTGGTCCCCTCGAAATGGTTGCGCTGCAGGCGCAGCGCGTACCAGTGCCCCCCGTCGAGTCCGGCCGCTCCCAGGAATACGTTGTCGCTGATCAGGGTCTGCCCGGCCAGGCCGTGGCTGCAGCGGCCCGGTTCGCCTGCTTGCTCGGGCGCCGTGCAGCGCGGCTGCGCAGCCGATGTGTCGCTCGCGGCGCCGGCACCGAGCGTCCCGTCCGCAGCGAGAAACGGGATGCGGCAGTCGTGGTCGACCCGGCACCAGGGCCGCAGGCAGTCCGGCTGCTCCGCCGAACACAGGCTCGGCGTCTCGCCCGCGACGACCGGGCGCCGCGACTTGATCGCCTTGCCCGACACGCCGAGCAGCAGCGAGTTGTGGATCTCGAAGCCGGGCTCGAGCGACGAGTATTCGAGCGGTGGTGTCCCGCGAAAACTGCTGTGCGCGATCGCGAGGCCGCTCGTGCCCTCGGTCCGCACGGCTGCACGGGTGGTGCCGGCGAACTGCACGCCCTCGAAGCGCACGCGCTTCGCATCCCGCACGACGACCGACGCGGCGAGCATCGGGAGGCGCAGGCCGCGCAGCGTCCAGTTGGCCACGCCTTGCAGGAGGAGCCCCGCCTCGTCGGCGGGGGCTCCGCGCAGGGCGAGATCGGCGGGTGAGCGGCCGGCTGGCAGCTTCAGGTAGAGAGCGGCCGGGGCTCCGGGCCTCTGCTCGATTCGAAACGAGCGGTACGTGTCGAGCTTCCGGCAGCCGTCAGCGGCGGCGACCCGGTGGCCGGGAAGCCAGAGCGCGGCCGGTGCCGGCCGTCCGCGCAGCTCCGTGAGCTTCCGTTCGCGTTGCTCGGCGAGCGTCGCCGCAGACCACACGCTGCAGCGCTGGAGTGCACAGCCCCCCGGATCGGTCGAGAAGCGGCAGGGCGCGACATCGGCTCCTCGCGTGTCGACCAGCGGCACCACGCGCGGGGCGTCGCCATCGGCGTTTGCGAACAGGCCGAACTCCAGTCCGGGCGGCCGGCGGCGGTCCCTGAGCGGTGGCCACCAGAGCCGCCACAGGTTGTGTGCCTTGTCGCTCTGGACCCAGCGGCTCCGGCACCCGGAGTCGGGTGCGCAGGCGAAGGCTGAGTCGCTGGGGTCCGGGCGACAGACGCCGCGTGCCTCGTCCCAGCGGAAGCCAGGTGTGCCCCGGCAGGGGGCGCGCGGCAGGGCCAGCGGAGAGGCGGGCAGCTCGAGGCCGTTGGAGAGCGCACGCAGCCCATCCACCCGCGGGGGCGGAGCCCCGCGACGGCCGCGGATCAGCACAGGTGCGCCGCCAGGCCGGGCCGCCACCCGGAAGGCCGCGTGTCGGCCGGGCGCGAGCTCGACGACCGTGGGCCGATCCTGGCTGCCCGCGCAGCGCAGCGCCTGGTCGAGCGAGCAGCTGGTCTGCGCGCCGGAGAGCAGCGCCTCGCAGGGCCGGGCGGGCTCACCGCGGGCGCAGCTGGACGGGTCGACGCGCAGCACGAGGGCGCCGGCAGGCTCGTCGTCGGGCACGAGCAGCACGTGAGCCAGGAACTGGACCGGACCCAGAGCGTCTCGCCGGTAACGCTCCTTAACGCCGTGAGCATGGTCGAAGATCGTTGGACGCACGGGTAGCCAGAGTTCGTCGTCGGGCTCGTGCTCGGCTCGTGCTCCATAGCGCAGGTCGGCGATTCCGCTCGCGGGAGGCTCGGGGGCCTGCACCAGGAAGTGGCCGATCGGGGTCTCGGTGCAGACGCCTTGGCCGAGTGCCGCTGCGAGAGCCGCGGTACAGCGCAACTCGTAGCGCTCGCCCGCATCGAGCGCTTGGTACACCATCAGGTGCAGGCGCTCCATATCGAGGTCGTACCAGGTCGCGTAGCCCCTGACGCGCTCACCCGTGTGCTTGCGCAGCTCCAGCACCGGTCCGTCGAGGTCGCCTGCTGCGGCGGCCAGAGGGGCGCTCGCCAGCAGCCGGAGATGCGGCCGGCTGGGCAGATGCGTCGGGAACCGCACGCCAGGGCTGCGCGCGCTGGGAACCAGGCGCTCCAGGCGCGGCGAGCCGGGTTTGAGCCAGGTGTTGAACGTCCAGCTTGCCCCGTAGACGTGGGCGCCGACCAGCTGCGCGTCCGGGTTCGGCGGGCGCAGCAGCGTCACGCGGTAGCGCCGTTCGCTCGCGAGCTTGGGCGAAGCGAGCCACAGCACCTGACCGTCGCGCTGCGCCGCGCCCGCGTGTACGAGCGCCGGCTCGGCGGCGCCGTCCGTCACGTCGTCGATGCGCAGCCGATAAGCCCCGGACTCCTCCGCGCCGAGCGCCCGCGAGAGGCGCAGCGCCACGCGCGGCGGCGGGGCCACGGCAGAGCCCGGCGCCGGCTCTAGCGACGCGACGAACACCCGCCCCCGGCCCTTGCCCAACCAGTAGGCTTCTTCTTCGAGGCAGCGGCACACGGGCGCGCGGCCCCCCAGGCTCTCCGGCGATGCCACCATGCTGCACAGGCAGGGAATCTCTGGATCGGGTGCGCCGCACGAACCCCCGGGCCCGGGGTCGCCGCGCCAGTAGCTCTCGTCGCAAGCGTTCTCCCATACGCCTGGACCGCGCGGCCGCACGCAGAACACGGACTTGTCGCCGCCGGTCAGGAAGTGCGTGCGCACCAGGTGTGCCCCGGAGCCGACCTCCAGGAAATAGTCGCTGGCGGGCAGCAGCCGCTCGGCCGGCCCGGCGGGGCTCGCCAGCGCGAGCCGCGGGTCATCCGCCGAGCGCCGCAGCAGCACCGGCACCGCACGGCCCAGGCGGTCGAGCAGGCGGATGCGCGCGCCGAGCCAGACGGGGTCGTCGGGCACCGGCTCGGCGAACGTCAGCGACAGCACCGGCATGCGCGCGACGTCGCGTGCGCCGTTCGGGGGGTTTACGAAGCGCAGCGCCGGGCCGGTCTCCGGGGAGGCTCCCAGCGCCAGTGGGAGCAGGCAGGCGAGTGAGGCCAGCCGGCGAGCGAGGCTCCGTCGGGCGGTCGGTGGGGCGGGCACCGGCTGCCGCACCCCCGCGGCTGCGGCCGGGCTGCCTGCTCTTTGCTGTGTCATCGGTGCGGTCCTTCGCCGGCAGGATAGGTCGCGTTCCTGGCAATCCGCCCACATCGGCGACGAGCGCTGCTGAAGCCCCGGCTCGTCGCCCGGCGGCGGTGGAATGGGCTACCCACAAAGTGGAAGTCCACTACACACGTGACCGGCCCAGTTCTCTGATAATTCCACGATCCAGAGCCGTAGAATCCACCTTTGGCCCGGATTCGTTGGTTTTTTCAACCTCCTGGCTTGGCACGGATGTCGCACTTCCCCGGGCCGAGGGGGGCAGGGGAGCATGGAACAATCGGATCGCCTATTGGTCGTCGAGGACGACCCCAGCGCCAGCGACTGGCTCGCTCTGTTCGCTGCGCGGCTTGGCTATGAGGTGCAGGTGGTCGGCTCCGGTGAGGAGGCGCTCGAGGCCCTGGATCGCGCGCAGCCGGACCTGGTCACGCTCGACGTGACGCTTCCCGGGATCAGCGGACTCGAGACTCTGAAGCTCCTGAAGCGGCGCGCCCCGGGACTGCCGGTGATCATGCTCTCGGGACACGGCCAGACCCAGACGATCGTGGAGGCCGTGCGCAACGGCGCCAGCGACTTCCTGCGCAAGCCCTTCGAGCCGGAACAGCTCGAGCTGGCCTTCGCCAAGGCCCTGGCCGGCCGCACAGTCGAGTCGCACGAGCCTTCGCCGGACGGAGCCCCTGCCGCCCGGCGCGGCGGCTTCGCTCCGCCACCGAGCTTCCTCAAGGGGTTGGCGATGCGCGGCGTGCACGAGGTCGTGGACCACGTGGCCGACACCGACATCACGGTGCTGATCCGCGGCGAGAGCGGCACTGGCAAGGATCTGGTCGCGCGCAGCATCCACGCGCGCTCTGACCGCCACGACCGGCCGTTCGTCAAGGTCAACTGTGCGGCGCTGCCCTCCGAGCTCCTGGAGAGCGAGCTGTTCGGCTACGAGAAGGGCGCGTTCACCGGTGCGCAGCGGCGCAAGCTCGGCAAGTTCGAGCTTGCGAACCGCGGCACGATCTTCCTCGACGAGATCAGCGAGATGCACCCGGCGCTTCAGGCCAAGCTGCTGCAAGTGCTCCAGGACGGCCATTTCGCCCGGCTCGGCGGGGCAGGCGACGTAGCTGTGGACACGCGCGTGGTCGCTGCCACCAATCGCGACTTGGAGGCCTTCGTGCGCGACGGCCGCTTCCGCGAGGACCTCTTCTATCGGTTGAACGTCGTGACTATCCAGATCCCACCGCTGCGCGAACGCCGCGACGAGATCCCGCTGCTGGTGGACTACTTCCTGGAGCGCTACGCGTCGGCCTACGGCAAGCCGCGCCCGCAGCTCTCCGACGATTTGTACGAAATGTTGCTCGAAGACCCCTGGCCCGGGAACATCCGCGAACTCGAGAACCTGCTGAAGCGCAGCGTGGTGCTCGGGAGCGAGGAGCCGGTGCTGCGCGAGCTCCGGGCGCGCGAGTCCTCCGCTCCGCGCCGGACCCCAGCCGAGGACACGCGCAGCGAGCTCGAGCGCTTCATGAACGGGGATCTCGACCACGTGAGCCTGAAGCGCATCGCGCGCGAGGCCGCACAGGCCGCCGAGCGCCGCCTGATCGAGAAGGTGCTGCAGCGAACCCGCTGGAACCGCAAGCAGACCGCCGAGATCCTGCAGATCAGCTACAAGGCCCTGCTCTACAAGATGCGCGACGCCGGGCTGGCGGACCGGACATGATCCGGCCTCCCCACACGCTGCGCCGCGGGCTGCCGGTGCTGCTCGCGGCGTTCACGGCGCTGGCCTGCGCTGGCACACCGTCCGACCCTCAGCGGATCGCCGAGCTGGAAAGCTACGCCCGGGAGTCGATCCAGGAGTACATTATCGGGCCTTACGACCAGCTCGCCATCTCCGTCTGGCAGCAGCCCGGGCTTACACTCGACGAAGTGGTCGTGCGCCTCGACGGCAAGATCTCGCTCCCGCTGCTCGACGACGTCCACGCGGCCGGTCTGAGCGTCGCGGAGCTCAAGCAGGTGATCACCGAGCGGCTCTCCGAGTTCATCCTCGAGCCGAGCGTCACAGTCGTGGTGAGGCAGATCAACTCCAAGGAAGTCTACGTGCTCGGCGAAGTGGCGCGGGTCGGGCCGGTTCGTCTGCGCGGCGGCATGCGCCTGGTCGACGCGCTGGCCACGGCGGGCGGGTTCCGGCCCTTCGCGGAGAAGCGTGAGGTCAAGGTGATCCGACAGCTGAACGGCTCGGAGCCTGTCGAGTTCCTGTTCGACTACAGGGCGTTCGAGTCGGGGGAAGACCTTGGCCAGAACATCCTGCTGCTCCCGGGAGACCTCATTGTCGTGCCCGAACAGTCTCCCTTCTGGCGTTAGCGCGGCTGCGCTGGCAGCGCTGCTGCTGGCCCCGGCCGC
>CAXMNF010000087.1:0-2892 GCA_964194645.1 uncultured Gammaproteobacteria bacterium | reverse complement strand
CGGCTCGAACCTGTCGACGATCCGCAGCTCGCACGAGAAGCTGGCGGGCGGCGGCGTGGCGAGCGGCCCGGTCTCGTTCATGAAGGGCTTCGACTCCTTCGCGGGCGTGATCCGCTCGGGCGGCAAGACGCGCCGCGCCGCCAAGATGGTGATCCTGAACGCGGATCACCCCGACATCCTGGACTTCGTGCGCTGCAAGGTCGCCGAGGAGCGCAAGGCCTGGGCGCTGATCGACGCCGGCTACGAAGGACAGTTCAACGTGCCGGGTGGCGCCTACGACTCCGTCCAGTACCAGAACGCGAACCACTCGGTGCGCGTGAGCGACGGCTTCATGCGGGCCGCCGCCTCGGGAGGTGCCTGGCAGACGCGCTCGGTGACGCAAGGCGAGGTGGTCGACACCTTGCCCGCGCGCGATCTGCTGCACGAGGTCGCCGAGGCCGCGCACGTCTGCGGCGATCCCGGTCTGCAGTACGACACCACGATCAACCGCTGGAATCCCGTCAAGAACACCGGTCGCATCAACGCCACGAATCCCTGCTCGGAGTTCATCTTCCTGGATGACACGGCC
Organism: uncultured Gammaproteobacteria bacterium; assembly: GCA_964194645.1. GTDB lineage: Bacteria > Myxococcota_A > UBA9160 > SZUA-336 > SZUA-336 > CAXMNF01. The sequence goes on along the minus strand of CAXMNF010000087.1, from coordinate 2,324 downwards.
TGCAACCTGGCGTCGATCAACCTGCTGGGTTTCGCGGACGAGCGTGGCGGCTTCCGCGTCGAGGACTTCGAGCACTGTGTCGACGTGATGATCCTGGCCATGGAGATCATCGTGGGCTTCGCGGACTACCCGACCGAGCGCATTGCCGAGAACAGCCACAAGCTGCGGCCGCTGGGACTGGGCTACGCGAACCTGGGTGCGCTGACCATGCTGAACGGCCTGGCCTACGACAGCGACGAGGGTCGCAACCTGGCGGCGTCGATCACCTCGCTGATGTGCGGCCGCTCCTACCGGCGCTCGGCCGAGATCGCGAGCCGCATGGGAGCCTTCGAGGAGTATCCGCGCAACCGGGCGCCGTTTCTCGAAGTGATCGGCCTGCACCGCGAGTATGGCGAGAAGGTGGCTTCCGAAGGCGTGCCCGCGGATCTGCACGCGCACGCGCGCCGCTCGTGGAGCGAGTCGCTCGAGCTGGGTCGCCAGTTCGGCTATCGCAACGCGCAGGTCACGGTGATCGCGCCGACCGGCACGATCGCCTTCATGATGGACTGCGACACCACCGGTATCGAGCCCGACATCGCCCTCGTGAAGTACAAGCAGCTGGTGGGCGGCGGCATGCTGAAGATGGTGAACCGCACCGTGGCCGGGGCGCTGCGCACCCGAGGCTACACCCACGAGGAGATCGACTCGATCGTCGCGTACATCGACGAGAACGACACGATCGAGGGCGCGCCCGCGCTGCGAAACGAGGACCTGTCGATCTTCGACTGCGCTTTCCCGGCGGCGCGCGGCTCGCGCACGATCTCGTACACCGGGCACATCCACATGATGGCGGCCGTGCAGCCCTTCCTGTCGGGCGGTATCTCCAAGACCGTCAACCTGCCGCACGAGGCGAGCGTCGAGGACGTGATGGACGCCTACACGCTCGGCTGGGAGCTCGGCCTGAAGTGCCTGGCCGTCTATCGGGACGGGTCGAAGCGCTCGCAGCCGCTTTCCACCAAGCAGGACGACCAGGCCGCGAAGTCGAGCACCGCGGACGCCGGAGAGCCGCGTCGCCGGAAGCTGCCCGACCAGCGCCAGGCGATCACGCACAAGTTCTCGATCGCCGGGCACGACGGCTACCTGACGGTGGGGCTCTACGACGACAATTCGCCCGGTGAGCTGTTCCTGAAGATGTCCAAGGAGGGCTCGACCATCTCGGGCCTGATGGACACGGTTGCGATCATGACGTCGATTGCGCTCCAGTACGGCGTGCCGCTGAAAGCGCTGGTGGACAAGTTCAGCCACACCCGCTTCGAGCCGTCCGGGTTCACGCAGAACCGCGAGATTCCGATTGCCAAGTCCGTCACCGACTACGTGTTCCGCTGGCTCGGTCTGAACTTCCTGACCGGAGACGCGACCGAGGACCGTCAGGAAACCGAGGCCGAGTCCGTGGGGCTGGCGGTGGTGCCGCCGCACGGCGGCAGCCGCGCGGACGTGCCCGTGACCTATGTGGGCCAGTTGGACGCGCCGACCTGCAGCAATTGCGGCACGCTCATGATCCGCGTGGGCGCCTGCTACCTGTGCGGCACGTGCGGCGAAACCGGCGGTTGCGGATAGGCGCGGCCGCAGCGGCTGCGGCGCTCTCGCTCTCGGCCTGTGCCACGCCCGGCATCAAGGAAGGGGCGCTGGTCGGCAGTGGCTACGGCGTGCTGATCGGTGCGGTCGCGAACGGTGCGGCTGGTGCGGCAGTCGGCGCGGCGGCCGGCCTCCTGGTCGGCGGGGTGCTGGGCGGTCGTCTGGGCGATCCGGAGGCGCGCGGTCCCGACCGCGACGGGGACGAGGTATCGGATCAGCAGGACAACTGCCCGGACCACCCAAACCCCGACCAACAGGACTCGACCGGAGACGGCCGCGGCGACGCCTGCTCCGCCGCCAAGCCGAACCAAGCCAGCCCCTAGGACGCTCCCCCGTTCCCGTAGGAGAGCGATCTACATGAGCGTGTAGTCGGGCCCGTCGCCGCCTTCCGGGGTCGTCCAGGTGATGATCTCGTAGGGGTCGGCCACGTCGCAGGTCTTGCAGTGCACGCAGTTCTCGTGGTGGATCACCAGCGACTTGCCCTTGGGCGCCTTCGGGTCGTCGATCATCTCGTAGACATCCGCGGGGCAGAAGCTCTCGCAGGGGTTGCCGTACTCCTCCAGGCAGGTGGTGGCGCAGACGTTCGTGTCGGCCACCACCAGGTGGTGCGGCTGGTCGACCTCGTGCCGCGAGCCTGCGAACGAGACCGCCGTCACCTTGTCGAAGGTGAGCTTGTTGTCGTAGGCGACCTTGTCCTTGCGCGCCCGCTG
>CAXMNF010000086.1:0-1981 GCA_964194645.1 uncultured Gammaproteobacteria bacterium | reverse complement strand
CTTGTTCTCGGAGATCAGGTAGTCCAGGTACACGCCGCCCGGGTCCTGCGCGGGCGAAAGTGCCACGTCGACGCGCCGGCCGGGGTGGCGGTTCAGGCGCGCCACGTAGTCCTCGATCAGGTTCAGGCGCATCAGGCTGCCGGCTCCCCCGGAGCCGACCGGCTGGAGCGGCGAGCGCTCCTTGATGCGGGCGTGCGCCGGGTTGTCCACACGCTCTTCGATGTCCACGCGCTCACCCGAGCCGAAGGTGCGCAGCCGGGTGATGCGGCCGGTCCAGATCACCAGGCGAAGCTCGCTGCGGTCGGTCGGGCGCAGGTCGCGGCCGGTGCGCGAGTCGATGTCCTCGGGGCTCGGCTCGACCAGCACGCCCACGTAGCCCATGGCGTTGAACTCCTCCACGATGCGCTGGTTGATCGCGCGGATCGCGCCTGGCTGGAGCACCTGCGTGTCGGCCAGGCCGAAGTCGGCGATCGAGACCATGACGATCGGCTGACCGGGGCGCGGCTGGCTCAAGCCCGCGGCTCCAGTCGAGAGCGGAACTTCGAGCGAGCCCAGGTTCGCGAGCGGCGGATGCTCGGGGTGCTCCTCGGCGTACTCGAGCAACACGCGGCTCACGATGTAGCTCGCGGTCTGGCCGGGTGCCCCGCGCATCTCCGTTGCGGATGTCTCGGCGACCATGGTGGGGTCGGTGTCCGCGACCAGCGGGCCGCCGCCCGCCCACTGGATCTCGATGCCGCGCAGCGGCGCGCTGTCGTGCACCAAGGTGGTGAGCGCGTCGGCGTACTCAGCCTGCACAGCGCCAGCGCCGAGCAGCAGCGCGGCCCCTGCGAACAGTGCGGCGAAGTGGCGCAGGGTCAGCTGGAGTTCAGGAGTTTTCTGGGTCGTCATCGAACCGGTCCTCGCTCTGCTACACCCGTCCCCGCGCGAGGCAGGGCCGGGAGGAAAAATCGAACTCCGGCTACGGCAGCCGGGTGTGCGGTGCGTTCAAGCGATTCCTTGCGGATCAGGGAAGCATTCGAACACTTCGCCAGTGTGCATCGGGGCGAGTCAAACTCTGTTGCCAGCACCGCATCCTCACCATCATCCTCACCCCCCCCAAGAGCACACGCACACGCGAAACGGATCCGCGCCAAGCGAGTTCCGTTGTACGCGTGAAGCATGTGTGAAGTCAAGCGCCGGCGCCGCGGCTGTCGGGTGCGCAAAGTGCTAGGGAAGACGCGGTCTTCCGCGCCGTCTTCTGGGGGGTGCCGGCCATGCCGGCGGGGGGGAGACCCGGCTATCGGCGGATGCGCAACTCAGCGCCCGGGGCGGCGCCGCACCGAGTATTCGCGGGTTTCGTCGAAGACCTTGAGCGGCATCCAGCCGCGCACCTCGGACATCCGCGGGGTGCCGCGTGCCATGGCGCCGGTCGGGTCGATCACGTGCGGGTCGCCGGGCTCTTCGAACCAGAGCGTCACCATGTGGTGCTGGTTGTCGCTCGGGCGCACAACGACTGCGCGGTACACGTCGCGGAAGCCGAGCTCGCGCAGCAGGTAGTAGGTGAGCAGCTCGAGCCCGTCGCAGTCGTCCCCGTTGCGCGCCAGGACTTCGCGCAGCGTCGGCCAGTGTTCGCGCCCTTCGTCGGAAACGAAGTAACTCGCGCCCTGTGTCTGCGCCCACCGCGCGACGTCGCGCAGCAGGTCGAGCTTGCGATCGTTGATGAACGAGCGGTAGCGCTCGCCCAGGTCCAGGGCCGCATCCGCATGGCCGGCCGGCGCCGCGTCAACCCGCTCGATCAGCGAACCTGGCGGGAGTCCCCCGGCCGCCAGCTCGTCGCGCGCGCTCACCTGCCAGCGCAGGATCTGCAGCGACCAGGGGTCGTAGCGGTCTGGCCGGCCGAAGTAGTCGTAGCCGCCCGATCCCGACCCAGCGGCGCAGCCGCCGAGCAGCAGGGCGAGGGCCAGCGGCGCGCACGCGCGGACCAGCCGGATCTGGGGGAAGA
>CAXMNF010000085.1:0-2125 GCA_964194645.1 uncultured Gammaproteobacteria bacterium | reverse complement strand
GAGCAGAGCTCGCCTTGCCGCGGCTCGTCTTAGCGGCCTAACGGCGAGCAGAGCTCGCCTTGCCGCGACTCGTCTTAGCGGCCTAACGGCGAGCAGAGCTCGCCTTGCCGCGACGGAGAGCGACTCTCGGAAGAGTCGCTCTCCTACGAGAACGGGGGGAGGGGCTCAGTCGATGGTCACGCGGTCCTGGCCGTCGTAGGCGGGGGCGTAGACGGCGTAGGCTAGCGCTGGCTCGGCAGAGGCGTTGCGGAAGGCGTGGACCGTACCGCGCGGCACGTAGAGGATGGACCCCTCGCCCACCGGGCGCTCCTCTTCGCCCAGCAGCATGCCGCCGTGTCCGCGCAGGATCACCACGAACAGGTCGTGGCGATCGTGGCGGTGGGGCGTCTCGCGCTCGCGGATCGCCACCACGTGGTGACTGGTGTGCGCGTCGCGGCCCAGCTCGAGCAGCGCGAACCCCTCGCCCTCGGGTAGCGCCACGCGCCCGGCCAGCTCCGCGAGGGGCAGCGTGAGCCGCCCGTCGGAGAGCAGGGCGTCCAGCACCGGCGGCGAGCTTGCGCCGCCCGGGGCGATCAACAAGGGGACCAGCGCGACGAGCGCGAGTCGGCGTTTCATCGGATCCTCCTAGAGGGTCGCCAGGTCGGCGAGCTCTTCGAGCGCCTCGGGGCGCAGCAAGATGAGCTGCGAGTCCGCGTGCGCGACCACGCCCCGCTCGCTCCAGAGCGCCAGCTGGCGCGCCACATTCTCGCCCGACGCGCCGATCAGGTCACCCAGGTCCCGGGCGGAGAGCTTAATATCGATGCGCACGCCCGGGTCGGCGGGCCGTCCGAACAGACGCGCCAGGGTCAGCAGCCGCCGCGCCAGGCGGGACGGCACCTTCATGAACAGCAGGTCCTCGACCAGCTCGCTGGTCCGGCGCACGCGCCGCGCCAGCATGGTCAGCAACTTCGGTGCCAGTCCGGGATGGGCGTCGAGGAAGCGCAGGAAGTCGTTGCGCCCGATCTCGATCAGGCGCGCGGCCCCGACCGCGTCTACGGTTGCCGAGCGAGGCTGGCCGTCGAACAGCGCGATCTCGCCGAATACCTCGCCCGGGCCCATCACCGAGAACGTGACCTCCTTGCCGTGGGCGCTGGTCGTCGTGGCGCGCAGGCTGCCTTCCAGAATCCCGAACAGCGCCGCTCCCTGGTCGCCCTTGCGGAACAGCACCTCGCGCGCTGCCAGCTCGCGCGTCAGAGAGATCCCGAGCAGCAGGTCGAGCTCGGCATCGGCCAGCTCCGAGAACACCGGAATGCTCCGAACCAGCGAGCGCTTGTCGATGGCAATGCCGCGCACGCCCGCATTGTACCGGCCCCGCAATGATGCGCGAGCAGCCCTCGGATCCCCATGTCGCGTCGCGTTGGATCCCAGCTACGATCACCTGAATGCGGTCGTGCCCGCTATTCCACCGTCACTCGGGCGGGCCGAAGCCGGCGCGTTCGAGCGCGCGGCGCAGCTCGCTCTCGGGCTCGAGTAGCCGGCGGAAGGCCACGAGCGCCGGGCGCTCGCTGCGCGCGCGTGGCAGCGCGAAGTCGTAAGACTCGCGCTGCAGCGGGCGGAAGGCCAGGCCCGCTTCCTTGGCGACCGTCTCGATCGTGACGCCCCAGTCGGCGCGGCCCTGCGCCACGGCGGCCGCGACGGCGTGGTGCGAGCGCGGCTCGTAGGGGTAGCCATCGGGACGCCGCTCGCCGAGTAGCTGGTCGATCAGCACGCGCGTGCCGCTGCCGCGGTTGCGGTTCACCATGCGCAGGGCCGGATCATCGAGCAGCGCCTCGACGGAGCGGCTCTCGTCGGGGCGGGTCACCACGCCCTGCATGCGCGTGTAGCCGCGCAACAGCTCGAGCTCGGGGCCGAGGAAGGGCTCGTTGTAGCGGCCCGTCTCGGGGTCGAGCAGGTGCAGAGGCGCCACGTCGCACTCGCCGCGCCGGGCTGCGTCGAGCCCGCCCTGGCTGCCCACCGCCAGCAGCTTCACGGACAATCCCTCCGCGCCGAGCGCGCGGGCCACCAGGTCCAGGCCGGAGCAGTGGCTGCCGACGATCACCAGGTCGGCCGGCTCGAGCGCGCGTCCGAGCAGGGTCACCGAGACGTC
>CAXMNF010000084.1:0-3898 GCA_964194645.1 uncultured Gammaproteobacteria bacterium | reverse complement strand
GAGCGCTTCGAGTTGGTGGTCGGCGCGATGCTCTACATGATCGGGGGCAGCCGCGAAACGAGCGTGCTCGGTACCCCGCCGTCGAGCGATGGCGAGACCCTGGAGCGTATGGTCGCGTTCCTGGCCGCGGGGATGCGCGCGTCTCTCGAAGCGCGGAGCTCTGTCCGGACCGAGGGGTCGCGGGCATGAGGGGGGCGCGCTTCTTCCTGCCTGTCCTGGTGCTTGCCGCCGGCGCGCTCGCGGCGGTCGCCCTGGTCGCCAGCGGACCCGAGGTCGAGCGCCGCGCTCCGGAAGTCGTGGTGCCGCTGGTACGCGTGGTCGTGGCGACGCCCGAGACCATCCAGCACCGTATCCGTACGCACGGCACGGTTGATCCGCGCACCGAGAGCGAGCTGATTCCCGAGGTTTCCGGGCCCGTGGTCTGGGTGTCCCCGGCTCTGGTGTCCGGCGGGTTCTTCGCGCACGAGGACGTCCTGCTCAGGGTCGACCGTGCGGACTACGAGATCGCGCTCGAGCGGGCCCGCGCCAACTTGAACCGCGCCGAGAGCGAACACCGCAGGGCCACGCGCGACCTGGAACGGCGCCGCGGACTGGCCGAACGAAACTACGCCAGCGCCGCGGAGCTCGACCAGGCCGAGAACATCCAACACGCGGCGGCAGCGGCGCTGCGCGAGGCGCGCGCTGCCCTGGTCCAGGCCGAGCGCGAACTGGCGCGAACCGAGCTGCGTGCGCCCTACGCGGGCCGGGTGCGCCAAGCGCGTGTCGACGTGGGTCAGTTCGTGACGCGCGGCGCCTCGCTGGCCACGATCTACGCGGTCGACTACGCCGAGGTGCGCCTGCCGATTCCCGACGATGAGCTGGCCTACCTGGACGGCGACCTGCTGAGTCAGAGCCAGGAGGCTGCCGGCGGCCCCGACGTGATCCTGCACGCGCGCTTCGCCGGCCGCGATCGCACCTGGCGCGGACGCATCGTGCGCAGCGAAGGAGAGATCGACCCGAAGAGCCGCATGGTGCACGTGGTCGCCCGGGTGGAGGATCCCTACGGCCGCGAGAGCGCGGCCCACGAGGTGCCCCTGGCGGTCGGGCTGTTCGTCGACGCCGAGATCCTGGGCGCGATCGCCGAGCAGGTCTTCGTGCTGCCACGCGCCTCGCTGCGCAGCGAGGACCGCGTGTTGGTGGTCGACGCCGAGAGCCGCCTGCGTTTCCGGCCGGTCGAGGTGCTGCGCACCTCCGGGGAGAGCGTGGTGGTCGCTGCCGGCTTGCAGCCCGGCGACCAGGTTTGCGTCTCGCCGCTCGACGCGCCCGTGGACGGCATGCGGGTGCGGGTTGCGCTCGACCAGGAGTCGGCCGGCCCGGAGGCACCGGGAGCCCGCTCGTGAACCGGGCCATCGCCTGGTTCGCCGAGAACCACGTCGCGGCGAACCTGCTGATGATGCTGCTCGTGCTGGGCGGCCTCTCCTCGCTCCCCACGATCCCGCAGCTCGCCTTCCCCGACATCAACACCGAGACCATCACGGTCAGTGTCGAATACCGCGGCGCGGCGCCTGAAGAGGTCGAGAAGGGCGTGTGCATCCGCATCGAGGAGGAGATCGACGGCGTCGACGGCATCGAGAGGATCCGCTCGGTGGCCGCGGAGGGCGCCTGTACCGTGAGTGCCGAGCTGCTCGTCGACGCCGACACCTCTCGTGTGCTGGATGACGTGAAGAACCGTGTCGACGCGATCACGAGTTTCCCGGACGAGACCGAGCAGCCGATCATCGCGGAGCTGCTGGTCCGCCGCGCCGCGATCGACGTCGCGGTGTCCGGCGACGTCGACGAGCGCACCCTTCGCGTACTTGGCGAGCGGGTGCGCGACGAGATCTCCCGGCTGCCCGGGGTCACCCAGGTGGAGCTCCGCAGTGCGCGGCCCTACGAGATCTCGATCGAGGTACCGGAGCGCGGCCTGCGCCGGCACGGGCTGACTTTCGCGCAGGTGGTGCAGGCGGTGCGCCGCTCGTCGCTCGACCTGCCGGGTGGCTCCATCAAGACCGAGGGCGGTGAGATCCTGCTGCGCAGCAAGGGCCAGGCCTACCGGGGCGCGGAGTTCGAGGACCTGGTGCTGATCAGCCGCCCCGACGGGACGCGCGTGCTCCTGGGCGACGTGGCGACGGTGGTCGACGGGTTCGAAGAGACCGACCAGAGGGCCAGCTTCGACGGCCAGCCCGCCGTACTGGTGCGCGTGTACCGGACAGGCGAACAGGACCTGATCGAGATCACGGACCGGGTGAAGGCCTGGCTCGAGGACGCGCAGGCGCGCATGCCGGCGGGAATCTCGGTCACCTTGTGGCGCGACGGCTCGACGATGTTGCGCGGCCGCATCGACACCCTGCTTCGCAATGGCCGGAGCGGCTTCCTGCTGGTCTTCGCGGTGCTGGCGCTGTTCCTGCGCCTGCGCCTCGCCGGCTGGGTCAGCCTGGGGGTGCCCATCGCGTTCTGCGGCGGCCTGTTCATGCTGCCCGTGCTCGGCATGACCATCAATGCGATCTCTCTTTTCGCGTTCATCCTGGTGCTCGGCATCCTGGTCGACGACGCGATCGTGGTCGGCGAGAGCGTGTACCGGCGCCAGCAGGAGACCGGCGATCGGCTGCGCGGCGCCATCGAGGGCGCACAGGAAGTCGCGCTCCCCGTAGTCTTCGGGGTGCTCACCTCGATCGCGACCTTCGTGCCCATGCTCTTGATCCCCGGGTTCATGGGCCAGATCTTCGAGGTGATGGCCACGGTGGTGATCGCCTGCCTGGTGTTCTCGCTGGTCGAGTCGCAGTTGGTGCTGCCCGCTCACCTGGCACACGGCTCGGACGCGAGCGCGGATCGGCCGCGCTCGGGCATCGCCGCGGGCTGGAGGCGCGTACAGGAGCGTTTCGCTTCGGGCCTCGAGCGCTTCATGGAGGGCAGGTACCGCGCCTTCCTGCTGCGCGCGCTGGCCTGGCGCTACCTGACGGTGGCGTGCGCCGTCGCGGGCCTGCTTGTCACCATTGGGGTGATCGCGAGCGGACGCATGCACTTCTCGTTCTTCCCGCCGCTCGAGGCCGACTACGTGTCGGGGCTTGTGACCATGCCGCTCGGGACGCCCGCCGAGGGAACCGAGCGGGCCTTGCGCCAGCTGGAGCGCGCGGCGGCGCAGTTGCGCGCCGAGCTGGACGGTGCCGCAGCCGCCGAGGACGGGAACGGAGACGCCACCCCTCGCCAGCCGGTGATCCGCCACGTGTTCGCCGCGGTCGGCGAGCAGCCCAGCACCACCGGCGGACCACAGGGCGGCTCGGGGCTGCGGCAGGTCGGCACGGCGCACCTCGGCGAGGTCACGCTCGAGCTGGTCCCGGGCGAAGAACGTGACATCAGCGCGCCAGAGGTGGCCGCGCGCTGGCGCGAGCTGACCGGGCCGGTTGCCGATGCCGTCGAGCTGTCCTTCGCCTCGGACCTGTTCAGCGCGGGAGATGCCATTGCCATCCAGCTCAGGGGGGCGAACGTCGCGCACCTGCGCGAGGCCGCGGAGCGCGTCAAACAGCGCCTGGCGGAGTACCCCGGCACGCGCGACATCAGCGACTCGTTTCGAGCTGGAAAGCGCGAGCTCGAGCTGGCGATCCTGCCCTCGGCCGAGACGCTCGGCCTGACGCTCGAAGACCTGGCGCGGCAGGTGCGTCAGGCGTTCTATGGCGAGGAGGCGCAGCGGGTGCAGCGTGGCCGTGACGACATTCGCGTGATGGTGCGCTACCCGGCCGACGAGCGGCGTTCGCTCGGCGACCTGGAGAACATGCGGATCCGCACGCCCGACGGCAGCGAGGTGCCGTTCCGGGCGGTGGCGCGCGCCGAGTTGGGCCGAGGCTACTCGACGATCCGGCGCACCGACCGGCTGCGCGTGGTC
>CAXMNF010000083.1:0-6677 GCA_964194645.1 uncultured Gammaproteobacteria bacterium | reverse complement strand
CTCGAGGGTGGCGCCGGGAGGCGGCGTTCGGACGGGCAGGGCGTCCGGCAGCGGCGGAATCTCGCCGAGATCCGCGTGGCGCAGGACCGCGTCGAAGAGCGCCTCCTTGCTCTCGACGTACAGGTAGATCGTCCCCTTGGCGACGCCCATGCGAGCCGCCACGTCGGCCATCTGCGTGCGCCGGTAGCCCTGTTCGAGAAAGACCGCGGTCGCGGCTTCGATCAGGTCTGCGAAGCGCTCGGGCGGGATGCTGCGTGCCATGCCGGCAGTATACATGACTGATCTAGTCAGTCAATGACCCGTCAGGTCATTTTTTCCCTGGACGAGCCCCGGGGCTGGAGCCCGGCGGGCGTGGCGCAATGCGCTTCTTCCCGCCGGGTCCCCGCGCGCCGAAGCGGCGGGAGTGGACTGTAAGCCGGGTTCTGTACCGGGGCGCCTCGCGGCGCTTCCGGTGAGCATCATTCGTCTAGGCCCGCCGTCACCAACGGGCTCAAGCGCTCTGACCCGGACGCCCACCGCGCGGCGCTTGCGCACTGCGCGGCTTCGAACGGACCGTTCTCTGCGGCGTCCCTATTTGAGCTTGCTCCGGAAGGGGTTTACCTCGCCGCCGGTTTCCCGGCTGTCGCGCGTGGGCCCTTACCCCACGTTTTCACCTTTGCCGCCCCGCCCGAAGACGGGGGTGGGCCGTGTGTTTTCTGTGGCACTTTCCCTCGGGTTGCCCCGGGTGGCCGTTAGCCACCTTCCTGTCCTGTGGAGCCCGGACTTTCCTCCCCCGGCCTCCGAAGAGACCGGCGGCGATCCTCCGTCCACCTCCAGCGAAGACGAGTGTACGGTCTGATAACCTCGCGCTGCCAGAAATTGCAGGGAGAGGAGGGCGGTTCTGCGAATCGTGGTCATCGTGCTGGCGGTCCTGGTGGTCGGGGTGTTCGCCTGCACGCGCCTGCTGCCGGAGCGCTACGCCGTGAACGTGCCGGTGCTCGGCACCCTGTTCGGCGCGGACCCGCCCGAGGCGAGCGAGCTCCAGAAGCGCATGCTGCTCCCCGAGGGCTTCGCGATCGAGCTCTTCGCGGAGGGCCTGCCGAACGCCCGCTTCCTGCGCTTCACGAGGAGCGGCGATCTGCTGGTCAGCTCGCCGCGCGAGCACGCCGTGTTCCTGCTCGAGCCCGACGGCGACGGCGACGGGCGCAGCGACGGCCAGCGCCGCGTGCTCGAGGGGCTGAACAGCCCGCACGGGCTCGACTTCCTCGGTGAGTGGCTCTACCTGGGCGAGACCGACGCGATCCGCCGGGTCCGTTTCGACCACGAGCGTGGCGAGGTGCAGGGCGAGCTCGAGACGGTCGTGGCCGAACTGCCGGACACCGGCAATCACCGGAGCAAGACGCTGCGCTTCGGTCCGGACGGGTGGATGTACGTGTCGATCGGCTCGAGCTGCAACGTGTGCATCGAGGACGACCCGCTGCGCGCCACGATCGTGCGCTACCGCCCCGACGGTTCGGAGATGCAGATCCATGCGACCGGCCTGCGCAACTCGGTGGGCTTCGACTGGCGACCCGGCACAGACGAGCTCTTTGCCACCGACAACGGGCGCGACCTGTTGGGCGACGACTTGCCGCCGTGCGAGCTGAATCGCATCGTGGCGGGTGGCTTCTACGGCTGGCCGTTTGCGAACGGCCCGAAGCAGCTCGATCCGGACCTGGGTGCCGGACACGAGGCCGACGTGGCGCGCAGCATTGCGCCCGCGCACGGCTTCGTCGCGCATACCGCACCGCTCGGCATCACCTTCTACCGGGGCGACGCCTTTCCCGAGCGCTATCGCGGGGCGGCCTTCGTGGCGCAGCACGGCTCCTGGAATCGCACGACGAAGAGCGGCTACCGCGTGGTCGCGCTCCACTGGGACGCCGCCGACAACATCGAGGAGTCGGACTTCGCGCTCGGCTGGGAGCTGGACGAGCAGGTGATCGGCCGCCCGGTCGACCTGGCCGAGGGCCCCGACGGCGCCCTCTACGTGAGCGACGACTATGCCGGCGCGGTGTACCGGGTGAGCTACCGGGGCGACTAGCGCGCGAGCGGCTCGAAGCGCACGGCCGCGCGCCAGCCGGACGACTCGCGCGCGTCGCCCGACTCGTCGAGCCACAAGCCCTCGGCGCCGGGCAGGCTCTCGAGCAGGGCGATCCCCTCGTCGGGAGCCAGGACCAGCAGCGCCTTCGAGAGCGCCTCGGCGCGCGAGCCGCTCGCATCGACGACCGCCGAGACAGCGCGGCGCGTGAGCGGCTGCCCGCTTCGCGGATCGATCACGTGTCCGTAGGCGACGCCCGCGATCTCGAAACCCTGGCCGAGGCTGCCCGACATGGCGAGGCTCTGGTCACGCAGCGTGGCGACGCCTGCGAAGCCCGCCCGGGCGTCGCGCACCAGTACGCGGAAGCCGTCCTCGCCGGGTGGCGCCCCGAGCGCGGCGAGGCTGCTCTGGCCAAACGAGAGCAGCGCCGCCCGGGCGCCGCCCTCGCGCGCGAGCGCGGCCAGGCGATCGAGTGCGTAGCCCTTGGCGATCCCGCCCAGGTCGACGGTTGTGCCCGGCTCGAGCGCCGCGAAGCTGCGACCGTCCGGGCCGTTTCGCGTGCGCAGCCGTTCGGCGCCGACCCGCGCGCGCGCAGCGGCGAGCTCGGCCGCGTCCGGCGCGCGGCCCCGCTCGGCGGCCGCCCACCAGAGAGAAACGAGGGGGCCAACCGTCACGTCGAACGCGCCGCGCGTGGTGCGCGCGTGTCCGAGCGACTCGGCCAGCAGCGCGGCCAGCTCCCGGTCGACCTGCTGCTCGCCGGCCGTCCGGTTGAGCTTTGACAGCTCGCTCTCCGGGTCGTGGCGGCTGAACAGCCGCTCCAGGGCGGTGCTGCGCTCGAAGAGCGCGTCGAGCAGCGCGTGGCCCGGCTGGTCCTCGAGACCGTACAGCCAGATCTCGAGCACGGTGCCCATCGCATAGCGCCCGTCGCTCTGGGGGGGCGTGGGCGCCTGCTCCGTCGCGGCGCAGCCGGAGAGTGCGATGGCCGTTACCAACGCCGCGCAGCGGCTCACGGGTCGAAAGTGTCCTCGCCCGACGCGTAGTTCTCATCCTCGCCCTTGAACACGGCCCAGAGCGACACGGCGACCAGCACGGCCAGGCTCGACTGCAGCAGCAGGAAGCCCGCGATCTTCAGGTAGGCGAAGCCGGGATGCGCGAAGCGCACCAGCCAGCTCGAGCCCTCGTCGAGCAGCGCCGACGCGAACGGCACCACGATCAAGAGGAGCTTGGTCCCGTTCCCGACCGGCACGAACAGCATCAGGTGCGTCAGCACCAGCAGGAGCATGCCCATCGCGAACAGGTGGAAGTGCGACAGCTCCAGCAACCCCTGGTAGCTGCGCGCCGGCTGGAAGGTGGCCTCGTTGCCGCGGTAGTAGTCGACCACCGACGCGTAGGAGAGATCCATGTGGTTGAAGTAGAGCAGCACGTTCGTGAGCAGGAAGCCGATCACGTAGAGCGCGTAGAGCAACACGATCGTCTGGAGCAGGCGGTTGCGGCTCCACTCGCCGGTGACGACGAAGCGCACGCTAGTCCCGGGAGCCCTGGGCGGGCGCGACCAGCACTTGGTACAGCGCCAGGGCGCGGCGCACGCTGCGCGTCACCGCGCGCGACGAGAGTGTGGCGCCCGCAATCGCGTGGATGCGGCCCTGGAGCTGCAGGTCGGGATCCAGGCCGCGGCCCTCGAACTGGCTGAACCAGCCCTCGGTGGGCAGGTAGTCGCTGGGCTCGTGGAAGGCCAGCACGCGCACCGAGCGCACCTGGCCCTGCGGATCGAGCACGATCATCAGCGCCTCGGGAAGGGTGCGCACCGTGTGCACGTCGATCAGCGCGTAGCCGAGCAGCGCGTCGCCGCGCCAGCCGGCGTGGAGCGTCACGATGCGCGACTCGAGCGGCGCCTTGGCCAGCGCCTCGACCCGCTTGGCCTGGGCGTCGTCGAGCACGAAGCGCAGCGGCTCGACACGCTCGGCGCCGGCAAACGCGACCTCGAGCGCCTCGGCCCTCGACAGGAAGACACGCGCCGCCGCCGTGCTGGCCGTGGTCAGTAGCAGCGCAGCGGCGAGCCCCGCGAGCGCGCTAGAAGACCAGGCCGAAGCCCACGCTGACTTCGTCACCCGCTTCTCCCTCCCAGTCGTCGATGTTTCGGTAGTCCAGCTTCAGCACCACGTTCGGGTGCGGCTTGTAGTGGATCCCCGGAATGAACAGTCTGCGCGGCTGGCTGCGGTCGCGCTGGAAGCCGCGCGGCACGTCGTGCTGCGCGTCGACGTACTCGAAGCGGAAGAAGGGGATCAGCCCCTGCTCGGAGCCCGGCGAGAGCCACTGCATCAGGTCATAGCCGATCTCGGCGTAGCCGCCGATCATCTGCTCGGCGATCGGCTCGCCAGTCGCGAGCTCGAGGGCCGTCGAGAGCTCGGCGGCGTCGCTCAGACGCGCCTCGCCGTAGAGAGCGCGCATCTGTAGGGGGCCCCGTCGCCACTCGCTATGGACCTCCCAGATGCGGGTAGGCGTACCCGGTACCGCGACCGTCAAGGTGCTGATCGGCTGGGTGAAGTCCTGATCCTGGCCCGAGTTCCCGTAGTAGGCGGAGCCGCCCAGGCGAAGCCCCGGCACGGGATCCCAGTCCATACGCACGACGCCGGCCAGGTCCTCGGCCAGCGCCTCGCTGCCCTTCTGGCGGCCGCCGCGCAGCCCGGCGCTCGAGAAGCCGGTGGCGTCCAAGCCGTTCAACACGTAGGCGCGGTACGAGAAGCTCTCCCCGAAGCGGCCGAACACGCCGACTCCGTTCTCGCGCCAGGTCGAGGGGATGATGCGGCGCTCGAACTCCGGCCGCTGGGTGCCCAGGTAGAACGGTGGCTCGTGCACCTCGTTCACGAAACCCATCGGTACCAGCAGCAGACCCGCGCGCGCGTTCAGGCTGGGCGTCAGCAGGAAGTCCAGCGTGGCCAGCTCGACGGAGACGTCGCCGCCGCCGCCGGTGCCGGCGTGCTCGTACTCGAGCTCGGTGTTGAAGAGGATCGAGTCGCTGAACTTGTAGCCGAAGTAGAGGACCGCGCGAACGAAGTCGGCCACGTCCTGACCGTCGCCGTCCACGTCGCCGCTGCGGTTGCGGTACACGGCCTCGGCGTAGCCACCGATCGAGAGCCCGTGGCTCGCGCCGTAGACCTTCGAGGCTCCGGGTCCCAGCCCGTAGGCGCTCTCCAGCTCCGGCTCCTCCGGCACTGCTGTCGTCGTGCGCAGCCGGTCGAGCTCGTCGAGTACCACGTCGAGCTGGCGGCGCAGCTCTGCAATCTCCCGATCGCGTTCTGCGTCGCTGCGGTCCGTCTCCTGTGCGCGGGCCCAGGCGGGCGCGCCGAGCAGCAGGGCCACCAGCAGGCCGCTACAGGCCATCGCGAGTCGCATGGAGAAACCCTCCCGTCAGGGAATGCGCCGGAGGAGCCCGTCGCCGATACTGATTTTGAGAATGATCCTCAATATCGGATCGCATCCTAGCCAGGGGCCCAGGGCCGCGTCAAGGCCCCGAGAAGCGCTGCGCGCGTATAATCGCCCCCGAAAGCGGCCGCCTGGCTGGCGCGAGCGCCGCCGGTGCGGGGACGGAGGCGCGATGAGCCGGGACGGCACGACCCCGCTGGGGATGCGCGAGGCCCGCAAGCTGGGCATGACGGTGGCGGTCACCGCCCGCGAGGCGCCCGAGCGGCCGGCGATCCTGTCGGCCCACGGCGATCGCAGCTACGCCGAGCTCAACGCCCACGCCAACCGGCTGGTCCGCGCGCTGCGCGCCCGCGGCCTGGCCCCGGGCGACGGCGTGGCGCTGCTCTGCTCGAACCGCGCGGAGTTCGCCGAGGTGTACGCCGCCGCGCTGCGTTCGGGCCTGCGGCTCACCTGCGTCAACTGGCATCTGCAGGGCGAGGAGGTCGGATACATCGCCGACAACTGCGAGGCGCGCGCCTTCATCGCGGACTCGCGTTTCGCGGACGTCGCGCGCGCGGCCGCTGAGGTCGCGCCCAAGATCGCCGTATCGCTCGCGGTGGGCGGGGCGATCGACGGCTTCGAGTCGTACGACGCTTTGCTCTCCGGCGAGTCGGGCGACGACATCCCCGATCCCGTGCTGGGCGGCACGATGCTCTACACGTCGGGAACCACCGGCCGCCCGAAGGGGGTCTACCGGCGCCAGACCCCGCCGGTGGCCGGCTTGGCCGTGCGCGTGGGTGAGACCGCGCGGCTGGATCCGGCGACCGACCGCCACCTGTGCACGGGACCGCTGTACCACGCGGCTCCGCTCGCCTTCAATCTCGCGGGCCCCCTGCTGGCAGGTGCCCCGATTGCCCTGATGGACGGCTGGGACGCCGAGGAGACGCTGCGCCTGGTCGAGCAGCACCGCATCAGCCACACGCACATGGTCGCGACCATGTTCCACCGGCTGCTCGCGCTGCCCGAAGAGCGCAAGAGCTACGACCTTTCATCGCTGCGCTACGTGCTGCACGGCGCAGCGCCCACGCCGGTGCACGTGAAGAAGGCGATGCTCGACTGGCTGGGGCCGGTGGTCTACGAGTACTACGCCGCCACCGAGGGCGGCGGCACCTACATCACGCCCGAGGAGTGGCTCGAGAAGCCCGGCAGCGTTGGCGCC
>CAXMNF010000082.1:0-1667 GCA_964194645.1 uncultured Gammaproteobacteria bacterium | reverse complement strand
GCCGATCGCGTCGTGGCCGAGGATGTTGGGCACGGACAGGGAGGAAAAGCCCTTGGATTCCGAATCCTTGGCCTCCTGGACCAGCTGGTCGAGCGTGGCGTCCGGGCTGCTTGCGATGCTGCTGACGACTCCAATGCGCATGGGGGCCTCCTTGGCGGCTCGGGGGCCTCGGATCTTATCCCATCGGGGCCCGGGTCTGGCCGGCGGATCCTTTGATATGCATTGTATATCAAATCTGACTATGCTAGAATACCTCGTCTGATTACCGGAAGTCCCGGCTGGGGTGCGCCAATGGAAGCCGACCACGAGCTGGACGAGCTCGGCGAGTTCTACGACGTGCCGCCGCTCTTCTGCCCCGTGGGGCGGGCGCTCGACCTGATCGGAGAGCGTTGGACCCTGGTGCTGGTGCGCCACCTGCTGGGCGGGCCGCGCGGCTTCACGGAGCTCCGGCAGCGCTCCGGCATCACGCCGCGCGTGCTCTCCACGCGCCTGCGCCAGCTGCGCGACCGGGGCTTCGTGGAGACGATCCAAGCCGGCAGCCGCTCCCTGTACGAGCTCACGGCGCTGGGCCGCAGTCTCGCGCCGATCGTGCGCGAGATCGCGCGCTGGTGGGTCCTGAACGTGATGGAACGCACCGGGCCGTTCAGCGAGACGACGCCGGCGACCGTGGTCGAGTCGCTTCCCTTCATGCTGCGCGAAGGTCGCGCGCGCGGCGTCCAGATCACCTACGAGCTGCGGCTCACCGGCAAGGGCGGGGGAGTCTGGACCGTGGAGATCGACGACGGCGAGTGCCGCGTCGATGAGGGCTTCGCCGAGCACGCCCAGGTGCGCTACACGGCGGACGCGCGCGACTGGTGCCTGCTGGCGCTGGGCGTCACCGACGACCGCGAAGCGGTGCACGCCGGCCGCCTCACCAAGGACGGCAAGGGCGGATCGATCGCCTGGTACTTCCACCAGCCCGCGCGGATGAGCCGCGACGAGCGAGGAGACGAACGATGATCTCATTCGGACTGACTGAAGAACAGGAGATGATCCGCGATACGGTTCGCGAGTTCGCGGCTGGCGAGCTTGCGGCGCGCGCGCGTGAGTGCGACGAGGCCAGCACGGTTCCCGAGGAGCTGCTGGAGAAGAGCTGGGAGCTGGGGCTCGCCAATGGCGCAATCCCGGAGAGCTACGGCGGTGGCGGCCTGCCGCGCTCGCACGTCACGAACGCGGTGATCGCAGAGGAACTCGGCGCGGGCTGCGCGGGCCTCGGCGCGGCGCTGCTGGCGCCGGCCCTGTTCGTGAACCCGCTGCTCGACTTCGGGACCGACGAGCAAAAGGCCGACTACCTGCCGGTCTTTGCCAGCTCGCAGTTCCAGCCCGGCAGCCTCGCGCTGCACGAGGCGAGCTTCGCCTTCGACGTGACGAATCTGGCGACCATCGCCGAACCCAAGGGCAAGGGCTTCCGCCTCACCGGGAGCAAGCGCCTGGTCCCGCTCGGCGACCGCGCCAGCCACTTCCTGGTGGTGGCGCGCGGGGGAGCGCGGGAGGGGCTGGACGACCTCGAGGCGTTCATCCTGCCGCGCGACGCCAAGGGGCTCACGGTCGCATCCGAGCCCGAGAAGACCCTGGGCCTGCGCGCCCTGCCCTGCGCGGGCTTGGAGCTCGACAACGTAGACGTGCCC
>CAXMNF010000081.1:0-25344 GCA_964194645.1 uncultured Gammaproteobacteria bacterium | reverse complement strand
TATCCGCGCGTCCTGACTCGGCGAGCTTCGACGCTTGGAATTCCTCCATGTCGACAGTGCTCTCGTCGAATGGGGTCGGGTTCACCATGCGGATGCGCTCCTGGCTGACCCCCTCGCCCTCCAGGAAGTCGGAAACCGCCTGGGCGCGATCGTCGGCCAGGGTCGTGTTGCCGACCTGGGCCAGCTCGGCGGGCGTCAGGTAGCCCTCCACGCGCACGCGCAGATACGGTTTCTCGATCAGCTTCTCGGCCACGCCGAACAGGTAGTCCCAGCGCTCGCGCGAGACGTCGCCCTGCAGCTCGTCGAAAGGAACCGGGTCGAAGGCGAGCGTTCCCTGGATCTCGCCCTTCTCCCAGGTCTGACCGCCGTCCGCCGTGCGGAAGATCTGGCCGTACTCGCCCACGATCCAGCCGACCTGCTCGGAGAGGAAGTGGACGTCGTTCAGGTAGGTGTCGTCGTAGACCTTCTCGCCGCGCTCGAACGCCTCGAGTTCCTCTTCAGACAGGTACGTGAAGACCGGGTGCTCCTCGTCGACCAGGAATGACTCGTCCAGCCAGGTTTCGCCGCCGTCGCGGGTCACGTAGCGGCTGCCCCAGTCGCCGATCGTCCAAGCGGTCTTCGCGTCGACCGCGTGCACGGCGAACAGGTGGCGCGGCGGATGGCGCGGCGACGTCTGGCGCTCCCAGGTCTGCCCCCCATCGCGGGTGTGGATGATGAATCCTCGGCGCCCGACCGCCCAGCCGTTCTGCGCGTCGGCGAACGAGATGTCGTAGATCGAACCCTCGGTGAGCGAATCCTGCTTGTGCCAGGTCTCGCCCGCGTCGGCCGTGTAGTAGATCGCGCCGAAGTAGCCGGCCGCCCAAAGGCGGTCGTCGCCGACACCGGCAGCGGCGTACAGGTCGTCCTCGTACGCGATCTCCCCAGGCATCGTGTGGGCGCCGAGATCCGTTTCCTGGCAACCCGCCAGCACCAGGGCAAACCCCAGACAGCAACTCGCGGCGCGAGCCCTCACCCAGAAGCGCGAGCTTTCCAAACCTTCTCCCATGGTGGAATCACCAGCTGCGCCACTCGCTCGGCCCAGGCTGCGGAGGTCCACCAGCCGTTGTCTAACCACCCGTACTCTTGGCCCCTCCTCGCACGCGGCGTGCGCTTCTTCCCGGTACCTCGACGCGCGCCGCGAACGCTGCCGGTCGCCCGACACCGGGCCCGGCCCGAAGACGCAGCAAGTCCGCGAGGAGTGACCGAATGGACCGTAAATGGTTCTATTACGCGAGGCCGACGGGTGTCAAGCCGATCCGTCAACGCGCGAATCCCAGTGATCACGCCATCTTGCCGGTGAGTTGCCGGTACCCTCGACACTCCACCCGCATGAGATCTCGCCCTGCCCGGAGTCGAAGATGCCTCTGCGCTCGTTGTCGATTGCCCGGACCGCCTGGCACTGCGGGCCGAGCTGCTGCCGGCTCGGCTGCGCGAGGAACTCCAGGCGATCCAGGGCGACGAGCACGGCCGTCTCGGAGCTGCAGGATCAGCTCTTCGCGGCTCTTGGACGCGCCGCGAGCGGCTCCCCCGGGCTCGCTTCGAGCGGCTGACGGCTGCTGCTGCGGCGCCGCTGCAAGCCGTTACAATCTCGCCGCAATGAGCAGCCCCCGCCGGAACATCAAGCGCGTGGTCCTCGCCTACAGCGGAGGGCTCGACACCTCCGTCATCCTGCGCTGGCTGATCGAGACGTACGGGGTCGAAGTGGTCTGCTACTGCGGGGACGTCGGGCAGGACGAGGATCTGGCCGAGGTCGCGGAGAAGGCACTGGCCACCGGAGCCGTCGACTGCGTGGTCTCGGACCTGCGCGAGGAGTTCGTGCGCGACTTCGTGTTCCCGGCCATCCAGGCCAATGCGATCTACGAGGGCAGCTACCTGCTCGGCACCTCTCTGGCACGGCCGGTGCTCGCGAAGGAGCAGGTGCGCATCGCGAAGGAAGTGGGCGCGGATTGCGTGGCGCACGGCTGCACCGGCAAGGGCAACGACCAGATGCGCTTCGAGCTGACCTTCCAGGCGCTGGCGCCGGAGCTCGAGATCATCGCCCCGTGGCGCGAGTGGGATCTGGGCGGCCGCAAGGAGCTGATGGCCTACGCGCAGAAGTTCGAGATTCCGGTGCAGGCGACGCTCAAGAAGCCCTACTCCATGGACCGCAACCTGTTCCACATCAGCTACGAGGGGGGCGTGCTGGAGGACCCGTGGCGGGCCCCGGACGAGGAGATGTTCGAGTGGACCCGCTCGGCGCGCGAGGCACCCGACCAGCCCGTCGAGTTCGAGGTCGACTTCGAGCAGGGCGTGCCGGTGGCGCTCGACGGTCGCAGGCTGGGCCCTGTGGATCTGCTCTCGGAGCTGAACCGGATGGCAGCGCTGCACGGCGTTGGGCGCGTAGACCTGGTCGAGGACCGCGCCGTGGGCATGAAGTGCCGAGGCGTCTACGAGACCCCGGGTGGCACCGTCCTGCACCGCGCGCACCGTGCGGTCGAGGAGATCACCCTGGATCGCGAGGTGATGCTCGAGCGCGACCGGCTGTCGCCAAAGATCGCGCAGCTGATCTACAACGGCTTCTGGTACTCGCCGGAATTCGACTTCTTGCGCGCGGCGGTGCTCGCCAGCCAGGAGCACGTCACGGGTACGGCGCGCTTGCGGCTGTACAAGGGGGCGGTCACCTTGCTCGGCCGCCGCTAGCCGCTCTCGCTGTACCGCGAGGACGTGGCCACCTTCGAAGCGGACACCGCCTACGACCAGTCGGATGCGGACGGCTTCATCCGCCTGAACGCACTCCGCCTGAAGCTACGGAAGTAGCTACCCGGGCCTCCGCTCCCCCCGTTCCCTTAGGAGAGCGACTCTTCCTGGAGTCGCTCTCCGTGCGGCAAGGCGAGCTCCGCTCGCCGTTAGGCCGCTAGTCGCGTTATTCCACGACGCCGGCCGTGATCAGTTTGGCGATGATTTCCAGGGTGCGGACGCGGTCGGCGGCCAGGTTGAGCAGTTCTTCAATCGACAGGCGCCCGTCGATCTGGGAGAGCAGAAAGCCCTCGTCCGGCGACAGGTTCATGCCCATCAGCTCCTGCGTGGAGCGGGCCGCGCGCAGTACTCGGCCCTGGTCACCGATCTCGCGCGCCCACTGGCGCGCGCGCTCGGAGCGCACCATCGCAAGGTAGCCCTGCACCTCGAGCCGGTCGGGGTTTGCATCGGCAACCGCCTTGAGGCGCTCCCAGGCGACGTCCAGCTCGCCCGCCTTGTACGCGTCGAGCGCGGCGGCCAGCAGGGTGCTGGGCTCCTCCTCCAGGCCGGCCAGGCGGGCCCGCGTGCTGCCCGTCTGCGGGTTCACAGTGCGCGGAGTGTCGTCTTCCTCGGACGCCTCCAGCCCCGCCATGCCCCGCAACGGGTCGTCGGCGGACGCGTTCTGGCACTCCTCGTAGGCGGTCTCCAGGTAGTCCGCGGCCGCCCGGTTCGCCGGGTCGAGCTCCCGGGCCTTCTCCCAGCAGCCGATCGCCGCCTCGATCTCGCCCAGGCCGTAGTGGTTGAGCCCGCGCTTGAGAAGGCGGGTGACTTCCTCGCGCGTCGCGTTCTCCACGGACTAGGCCTTTACGGCGATCTCGTCGCTGCCGAAATCGTTCGCGATCTTCTCGAGCTCTTCCTGCGACAGAGTGCCTCGCGGGTTCACCTGGATCGACTGCTCCTCGTTCGTCGCGAGGTCCTTGGCCGAGACACTCACGATTCCGTTCGCGTCGATGTCGAAGGTGACCTCGATCTCCGGCTCCCCGACCGGCGCCGGCCGGATCCCGGTGAGCGCGAACTCGCCGAGCAGGTCGTTGTCTCCGGCTTGGTCGCTCTCGCCCTGGAGCACGCGGATCTTGACGGTGGACTGGTTCTCGCGAGTGGTCGTGAAGATCTCGCGCCGCGCGCAGGGCACGGTGGTATTGCGCTCGATCATGCGCGCACACTGGCCGCCGTAGGTCGCGATGCCCAGCGAGAGCGGCGTCACGTCGACCAGCAGCGGCCCCTGGGTGTCCTCGGAAAGCATCGAAGCCTGGATGGCGGCGCCCACGGCGACCACCTCGTCCGGGTTCACGCCCTTGTGCGGCGCCTTTCCGAAGAACTCACCCACGAAGCTCTGCACCAGCGGCATGCGCGTCTGCCCGCCGACCAGGATCACGTGGTCGA
Organism: uncultured Gammaproteobacteria bacterium; assembly: GCA_964194645.1. Lineage (GTDB taxonomy): Bacteria > Myxococcota_A > UBA9160 > SZUA-336 > SZUA-336 > CAXMNF01. The sequence continues at coordinate 21,147 of CAXMNF010000081.1, read as the reverse complement.
CCTGATCGACCGTGACCTTGGCGTCGGAAAGCGCCAGCTCGCAGATCGCCCGCGTGCGGCTGACCAGGTCCCCGGTCAACTCCTCGAGCTTCTCGCGCGTGAGCAAGGTGGACAGGTGCAGCGCGTTGCCCTCGGCGTCGGAGGCGATGAAGGGCAGGTTGATCTCGGTCGAGCTCACCTGCGACAAGTCGCACTTGGCCTTCTCGGCGGCGTCCCGCAGGCGCTGCCGGGCCATCGTGTCGGTGCGCAGCGAGATGCCCTCCTTCTCTTCGAACAGGTCGAGCAGGTAATTCATCAAGTTCGTGTCGAAGTCCTCGCCACCCAGGAAGGTGTCCCCGGACGTGGCCAGCACCTCGATCACGCCCTCACCCATCTGCAGGATCGAGATGTCGAAGGTGCCGCCGCCCAGGTCGTAGACGGCGATCCGCTCGGTCTCGGTGCGCCCGTAGCCGTAGGCGAGCGCCGCCGCGGTGGGCTCGTTCAGGATGCGCAGTACGTCCAGCCCGGCGATCTTGCCGGAGTCGCGGGTGGTCTGGCGCTGCGCGTCGTTGAAGTAGGCCGGGCAGGTGATCGCGGCCTGCTGCACGGTCTCGCCCAGGTACTCCTCCACCACGCGCTTCATCTCGCGAAGCACGATCGCGGAGACCTCGGGCGCGGTATAGACGCGTCCCGCAACCTGCACGCGTGTGTCGTTGTTGGGGCCGGGCACCAGCTCGTAGGGCACGACTTCCTTCACGCGCTGGATCTCGGGTGAATCGAAGTCGCGTCCGACCAGACGCTTGACCGCGTGCACGGTGTGCTTCGGATTGGTGATGGCCTGGCGCTTGGCCAGGTGTCCCACCAACCGCTTGCCGTCCTCCGTCACCGCGAAGATCGAGGGCGTGGTCTTGTACCCGCCCGTGTTCGGGATCACCACCGGCTGGCCGTCCTCGATGATGGCCACGCAGGAGTTCGTCGTTCCCAGGTCGATTCCGATCACACGACTCATCGCGTTCCCCGTCCGGCCGCCGGTTCCCTCACAGGACCGACAGGGCCTTTCTTACGTCCTTGTCCATCGGGTCCAGCTCCCAGGCGCGCTGCAGCTCCTTGCGCGCCTCTGCGCGCTCGCCCCGGTCGGCCAGGATCATTCCCAGGCCCTTGCGGTACTCGGCGCTCTTCTCGTCGAGCTCCACGGCCAGGCGCGCGAAGTCCAGGCCGCGCTCGGCCTCGTCCTTGGCGAGCAGGATGCGGGAGATCGTATGGGCCAGACCGCCATCGGTGGGCACCAGCCGGAAGGCCTCTTCCAGGAAGCCGAGGGCCTCGTCGTGCTTCTCCCGCGAGAGCAGCATCTCTCCCCGGTCGCGCGCAGCCTGCGCTGCGTCGGCGTTCGCGCGCGGAACGACGTCTGCCAGCGCCTCGTGGTACTCGCGCTCGCGCGGGTCGAAGGCCAGGGCCAGGCGCACCAGGCTGGCGGCCCGCACGAAGTCCTCCTTCTCGATCTCCCGCTGCGCGTCCAGGAAATGGCTGCGCGCCTTGCGCCGGCTCACCTCGAGCCGCGCCTGCAGGTCGACGAGCACCGAGTGGCGGTTGCGCAATCCCTGGCGCGAGCGAAGCGAGCGGCCCGCGCCGGTAGTCGGTGCGTCGCTCTCCGTCCCCTGCTCCGGTCCCGGGGCGGGCGGGCTCTCGGCGCCGGGCAGGCCCAGGTGCTTGCTCGGCTTGCCGATCCGGAAGCTGGGCTCGGCGCGCAGGGTCGCCTCGTAGTCCTTGCGCAGCTTCTCGTCGCGAAGCACCTCGTGGGCGGCCACTACGCGCTTGTAGATCTCGTGCAGGAGCGGCTCATAGGCGCCCAGCTGCTTGGTGAAGTAGCGGTCCGGGTGGAAGGTCTTGGAGCGCTCGAAGAACGCCCGGCGCACTTCGTCGGCCTCGGCATCGCGCTCGATGCCGAGCACCTCGTGGTAGGTCAACTCGGGCAGGCGGCGGGCGAAGGTCTTGATCTCATCGCACAGCCGCTGCGGCAGATCGACGCTGCCGCCCGGTTCGACACTCTGCTCCGCAGCCTGGTCCATGGGACTCCGCTCGAATACGCACTTCGACCTCCCAACCATCGGGGCCCGGATGCAGAAAGTTGAGCGGGGCTGACCGCAGCTGGCGCGGCTGGCGGTCCTGGCGCTGCGAGCCAGGGACCCTCGCGTCAGGCGATCAGGGCCTCCAGGATGGCCTTCTGCGCGTGCAGGCGGTTCTCGGCCTGGTCGAACACCAGCGAGCGCTCGGACTCGAAGACCTCGGCGCTGATCTCCTCGCCGCGGTGCGCCGGCAGGCAGTGCAGCACGCGCACGGCGGCCGGCGCGCCAGCCAGCAGGGCGCTGTCCACCCGGTAGCCGACGAACAAGCGGCGCCGCTGCTCGGCCTGCGCCTCCTGGCCCATGCTGGCCCATACGTCCGTGTAGACGAAGGCGGCGTCCTTGACCGCAGCGCGGGGATCGGTCTCGAGGCGAATCTCCCCGCCCGACGCCGCGGCGAGCTGACGCCCGCGCTCCAGCACGGCAGGGTCCGGGCCAAAGCCCTCCGGCGTGCACACCGTGAGCGGCATGCCCAGTACGCCCGCCGCGTGAATCAGCGAGTGCGCGACATTGTTGCCGTCCCCGATGTAGACCAGCCGGTCCTGGCCAGGATCGCCAACCTCCTGGATCGTCATCACGTCGGCGATCGCCTGGCAGGGGTGCAGCGCGTCGCTCAGCGCGTTCACGACGGGCACTTCGGCGTAGCTGGCCAGCTCCACGATCAACTCGTGAGAGAAAGTGCGAGCGACGATCGCGTCGCACCAGCGCGACAGGTTCCGGGCCACGTCGCTGACAACCTCGCGCTCGCCGATCCGCACCTGTCCGGGCGGCAGGTAAACCGGGGTGCCCCCCAGCTCCGACACGCCGACCCCGAAGGTCACGTAGGTGCGCAGGCTGGGCTTCTCGAAGTAGAGCAGCACGGAACGCCCCGCGAGCGAGTCGAGCCGGGTGCGCTCGACCCGCAGGGCCTTCAGCTCGTGGGCCCGAGCCAGGATCGCCTGGATCTCGGACCGGGACCAGTCGGAGATCGAGATGAAGTCCTTGGGCACTAGCGGTCTGCGCCGGCGCCGGCGATCTGCGTGCCCACGCCGCCGTCCGTGAAGATCTCGAGCAACAGGGAGTGGGGCAGGCGCCCGTCGATGATGTGGGCCGAGGTCACGCCCCGCTCGCGCGCATGGATGCAGCACTCCACCTTGGGGATCATGCCGCCCGCGATCGCGCCGCCGGCGATCGCCTCGCGCGCGCCCGGCGGATCCAGTCGGCTGATCCGCGCGCCATCGCGGTCGAGCACGCCCTCGACGTCGGTCAGCAGCACCAGCTTCTCGGCTGCGAGCGCCTCGGCAATGCGACCCGCGGCCAGGTCGGCGTTCACGTTGTAGGTCTGGCCCGAGGCGTCGCAACCGATCGGTGCGACCACGGGAATGAAGCCGCTCTGGGTCATGCGCAGCAGGATCTCCGGGTCGACGTGATCCGGCGCGCCAACCCGACCCAGATCCTGGCCATCGGGCCCGAGCAGCTTGGCCACCCGCAGGAAGCGCGCGTCCTTGCCGGTCAGACCGACCGCCTTGCCACCCGCCCGGCCCACCAGATCGACGATCTCGGAGTTGACGGTGCCGCCCAGCACCATCTCGACGATCTCCATGGTTGCGTCGTCGGTGACGCGCATGCCGCCCACGAACTCGCTCTGCTTGCCCAGCCGCTCGAGCATGCTGCCGATCTGCGGACCGCCACCGTGCACGACCACCGGCCGCATGCCGATGAAGCGCAGCAGGGTCACGTCGGTGGCGAAGGACGACTTCAGGTCTTCCTGCTTCATCGCAGCGCCGCCGTACTTGATGACGACGATCTTGTCGTGGAAGGCGCGGATATAGGGCAGCGCCTCCACCAGGGTCCGGGCTTTTTCGATCAGCTCTTCCATGGCTCCTACAAGATGAAGCGGGACAGGTCGCGGTCACCGGCGATGTCGGCCAGGCGCTCGCGAACGGCCTCCGCATCGAAGGTGACGGCCTGCCCTCCCATGTCGGGCGCATCGAAGAGTACCGGGTCCAGCAGGCATTCGAGAACCGTGTGCAGCCGGCGAGCCCCGATGTTCTCGGTGGTCTGGTTCACCTCGGCGGCAATCCGCGCCAGCTCGCGGATCGCGTCGGGCTTGAAGTCGAGCGTCACGTTCTCGGTGGCGAGCAACGCCTTGTACTGCTTGATCAGCGCGTTGCGCGGCTCCTCGAGGATGCGCACGAAGCTGGCCTCGTCCAGCGATTCGAGCTCCACGCGGATCGGGAAGCGGCCCTGGAGCTCCGGGATCATGTCGGCGGGACTGGAGACGTGGAAGGCGCCGGCCGCGATGAAGAGCACGTGGTCGGTCCGCACGATGCCGTGTTTGGTCTGCACGCTCGAGCCCTCGATGATCGGCAGCAGGTCGCGCTGCACGCCCTCACGCGACACGTCGGCGCCCTGCGTCTCGCGGCGCGCGATCTTGTCGATCTCGTCCAGGAACACGATGCCCGTCTGCTCGACGCGCTCGATGGCCTGCTCGCGCACCAGGTCCGGGTCGACCAGGCGCTGCGCCTCCTCGTCGGTCAGATAGTCTCGAGCCTGGCGCACGCTCATGCGCCGTTGGCGCGTGCGCCGCGGCATCATGTTGCCCATCAGGTCGCGCAGCGAGACGCCCATCTCCTCGACGCCTTGCGGGGAGAAGATCTCCAGGGTGGGCGTGCTGCGCTCCTGGATCTCGATCTCCACGTCGCGCTCCTCGAGTTCGCCCGAGCGAAGCTTCTCGCGCAGCCGCTCGCGCGTGGGATCGCCCTCGACCGGGTCGCCGGCGCGCGGGTAGAGCGCGTCGAGCAGCCGCTCCTCGGCGCTCTGCTCGGCCGACGCGCGGACCTTCACGGCCTCCTCCTCGCGCACAAGCTTGAGCCCCACCTCGGTCAGATCACGCACGATCGACTCCACGTCGCGGCCCACGTAGCCTACCTCGGTGAACTTCGAGGCCTCCACCTTGATGAACGGCGCGTCGGTGAGTCGGGCCAGGCGTCGCGCGATCTCGGTCTTGCCCACGCCGGTCGGCCCGATCATCAGGATGTTCTTGGGCTGGATCTCGTCGCGCAGGTCGCCCTGCACCTGTTGGCGCCGCCAGCGGTTGCGCAGCGCGATCGCCACCGCGCGCTTCGCGTCCGCCTGCCCGATGATGTAGCGGTCGAGCTCCGAGACCACCTCACGCGGCGTGAAGGCCTTCACCCGCCCAACTCCTCGACGGTGACCTGGTCGTTCGTGTACAGGCAGATTTCCGCGGCGATGCCGAGCGCCGTCTCGGCGATCTCTCGGGCCGAGAGCTCGGTCTCGGCGAGCAGCGCGCGAGCCGCGGCCAGCGCGTAGCTGCCGCCCGAGCCGATCGCGGCGATCCCGTCGTCCGGCTCGATCACATCGCCGGTTCCCGAGATCATCAGCGTCTCGTTCACGTCAGCCACCACGAGCAACGCCTCGAGGCGGCGCATGCTGCGATCCATGCGCCAGTCCTTGGCCAACTCGACGGCGGCGCGGCGCAGCAGCCCGCCGTGGGCTTCGAGCTTGCCCTCGAAGCGCTCGGCCAGCGCGAAGGCGTCGGCGGTGGACCCGGCGAAGCCGGCCAGCACCTTGCCCCCGTGGAGCCGCTGAAGCTTGCGTGCGCCGCGCTTCAGCACGGTGTCGCCCAGCGACACCTGTCCGTCTGCGGCGAAGCACACGGCTCCGTTGCGGCGTACCGACAGGACGGTGGTGCTGCGGATCTTCGCGCTCACGAGGCTCCTCGCGCCCGAGGGTGCGCCAGCCGGTAGACGCGCGCCAGCCGCTCGGCCGACACGTGCGTGTAGCGCTGCGTGGTAGCCAGGCGCTCGTGACCCAGCAATTCCTGGATGGTGCGCAGGTCCACGTCGGCGTCCAGCAGGTGAGTGGCGTACGAGTGGCGCAGGGTGTGCGGACTGGCGCGCCGCGCGATGCCGAGCTCGAGCAGCCGCCGCGCCAGGATCTTGCGCACGCCCCGCTCCGTGAGCCGGCTGCCGCGCGCGTTCAGGAAGAGCGGCTCGGCCAGCAGGCCGGGCCGGCGGCGCGCCTCCTGGTAGGCCATCAGCGAGTCGCAGGCCGCGGCCGGGACCGGCACCACCCGCTCCTTGCGGCCCTTGCCGAGCACGCGCAGCTCGCGGCGTTCGCCGTCGAAGTCGCGCCAATCGAGGCCCACGGCCTCACCGACGCGCAGCCCCGTGCCGTACAGCACGTCGAAGAGCGCGCGGTCGCGGCCGGGCAGGAGCGGATCACGCCGCGTCGTGGGCCCCTCGATCAGCCGCTCGCACTCCTCGGCCGCGAGCGGAGCGGGCAGGCGGCGCTCCGGCTTTGGGCCCGGCAGGCCCTCGCTGGGGTCACTGGCTCGCGCGCCGCTCCGCACCCGGAAGCGGAAGAAGCTGCGCAGCGCCGAGAGCCGCCGGTTGCGCGTCGAGGGCTTGTGGCGCTTGTGGAAGCCCGCCAGGTACGACCGCAATGCCAGCGGCCCGAGTGCGTCGAGACCTCCGTCGGCCGCGCTCTCCTCGGCCAGGGCCAGCCGCTCCACTTCGCGCACGTAGGCGCGCACGGTGTGCACGGAAAAGCCACGCTCGGCCTCCAGGTGGCGCCGGAACGCCTCGATCGCGCGCCGCTCGGCGGAACTCACGGGGCGACCGCCCGCCGGTACGGCTCGAGCTCGGCCAGCGCGCGCGCGCCGAGTTCGGCGTTCCGCTCGCGGCGCGAGCGCTTGCCCTCGCCCGGCGGCAACGGCGGAAACAATCCGTAGGAAACGTTCATCGGCTGGAAGCGCCGCGGCTGCGACTCGCGCAGATGGCGCAGCAGGGCTGCCAGGGCGGTGCCGGCCGGGGGCAGCGGCGCAGCGACCTCACCGCGCGCACGCGCCGCCGCTTGGATGCCCGCGACCAGGCCCAGCGCAGTGGACTCTACATAGCCCTCGACTCCGGCGATCTGTCCGGCGAACCACAGGCCCGGCCGCGCCCGGTGCTCCAGCCCGCTCTCGAGCAGCTCCGGCGAGCGGATGAAGGTGTTGCGGTGCACCGAGCCCAGCCGGGCGAAGACCGCCTTCTCGAGGCCCGGCAGGCTGCGAAAGATGCGTTTCTGCTCGCCGATCCGGAGCTTGGTCTGGAAGCCCACCAGGCTGTAGAGCGTGCCCAGCCGGTCCTCCTGGCGCAGCTGCACGACCGCGTGCGGGCGCCGGCCAGTTGCCGGGTCGCGCAGTCCGACCGGCTTCATCGGTCCGTGGGCCAGCGTCTCGAGCCCACGCTCGGCCATCACCTCGATCGGCAGGCAGCCCTCGAAGTACTGCGGCTTCTCGAAGGAGTGCAAGGGCAGCTTGTCGGCCTTCTCGATCTCGAGCACGAACGCCTGGTACTGCTCGCGCGAGAGCGGCACGTTCCAGTAGTCGCCTTCGCCGTCCTCGTAGCGCGACGCGCGGAACAGTCGGGTGGTGTCGAGGCTATCCAGGTACACGACCGGCGCGATCGAGTCGTAGAAGTAGAGCGCGTCGCCGCACAGCGCGCGGATCTGCTCGGCGAGTGCGTCCGCGGTGAGCGGGCCGGTGGCCACGATCACGAATCCTGCGGGCAGCTCGCGCACTTCTTCGCGCACGATCTGGATGCGCGGTTCCGCCTCGATCAGCGATGTGACCTCGCGCGAGAAGCCTTCGCGGTCCACGGCCAGCGCGCGGCCCGCCGGAACCCGCTGAGCGTCGGCCGCCTGCAGGATCAGCGAGCCCATGCGCCGCAGCTCCTCGTGCAGCAGACCGATCGCGTTCTGCGGCTGGTCCGAGCGCAGGCTGTTCGAGCACACCAGCTCCGCGAAGTCCGGATTCCCGTGCGCCGGCGAGAAGCGGACCGGCTTCATCTCGAACAGGCGCACCGGCACGTCTCGACGGGCCAGCTGCCAGGCCGCTTCGCTGCCGGCGAGCCCGGCTCCGATCACACTCACCGGCTCCATCACCGCTGCGAGGATAGCGAGATCCGGTTTCCGCGGCGCTCGACGCGGCCCTCGAGCTCGAGTTCGAGCAGGCGCCGGGACAGGACGGCCGGCGACAGGGAGAGCAGCCTGGCCAGACGGTCCGCGTCGCACGGCCCCTCGCCGAGGGCGCGCAGCAGCGGATCGGCCCAGGTGGCAGGGGCGCGGGCCGAACCACGGGGCGGCAGACCGAGCGCCATCAGCAGGTCCGCCGGCTCCAGCGCAGGCGCGGCCCCGTCGCGCAGCAGCCGGTTCGAGCCGCGGTAGTGCGCGTCGTCGATCGGGCCTGGCACCACCAGCAGCTCGCGGTCCTGCTCGAGCGCGTGCCGCGCGGTCCACAGGGTGCCGCTCGCCTGGCGCGCTTCGATGAGTACCGTCACGGAAGCCAGTCCGCTGATCAGCCGATTGCGCTCCGGGAAGTGGCGCGGCAACGCCGCTATGCCGGGCGGGTGCTCCGAGAGCCAGCCACCGCCGCCCGCCAGGATCCGCTCGGCGAGACGCCGGTTGCCCGCAGGTGAGGGGCGGTCGAGCCCCGAGGCGAGCACCGCGACCGTGAGGCCGCCGCCGGCCAGCGCGCCCTCGTGCGCGGCCGCGTCGATGCCATACGCCAGGCCGCTCACCACCGCGACCTCGGCGCGAGCCAGCTCCGCGGCGAACGCGCCAGCGGCCGCGAGTCCTCGCGCGGTGGCGCGGCGCGAGCCGACCATGGCCAGCGCGAGCCCACTGGGCAGCTCACCTTTGGCATAGAGCACGAGCGGCGGGTCGGGAATGCGGCGCAGGGCCGGAGGGAACGACGGATCCGAGAAGCAGAGCATGCGCAGGCCCAGGCGGCGCGCCGCGGCCAATTCCGAGCGCGCAGCCTCGCGATCGTCCTCGAGCCGCAGGTGGCGCTGCACCGCGGCGGCCGAGCCCAGGCGCTCGATCAGACCCGGTAGCTCACGGCGACGGCCAGCAGGGAGCCCGCGCAGGGCCAGCCATGGAAGCAGGTCGCGCACGTCATGTCTCGCACGGGACCGGGGGGGTCTCGACAGGATAGCCCGGCGTGCGCAGGGCCGCGCCCTTGCCGCGGTTCGCGGCCCTCTGGATCGTACGTGGGGACCTCCTATCCTGCGTAGTCGCACACGCGGTCACGAACGCGACCCTGGCACTCGTCGTTCTGGCGAGCGGCCGCTGGGAGTTCTGGTAGGAGTCCGGCCTTGGAGATCCCCGAGAAGTACGACGCGAACGAGGCGGAGGCGCGCTGGCGCGAGCGCTGGGAAGCGGACCAGATCTACGCCTGGGATCCGTCGCGGCCGCGCGAGGAGACCTTCGTGGTCGACACGCCGCCGCCGACCGTGTCCGGAGAGCTGCACATCGGACACGTGTTCAGCTACGCGCAGCAGGACCTGATCGTGCGCTACCAGCGCATGCTCGGCCGGAACATCGCCTACCCGATGGGCTGGGACGACAACGGGCTGCCGACCGAGCGCCGCGTGCAGAACGTGTTCCGCATCCGCCCGAGCCGCGAGCTCCCCTACGACCCGGAGTGGCAGCCGAGCGCGGACAGGGGGCCCAAGGAGGCCGTCGAGGAGGTTTCCCGGCTGAACTTCATCGAGGCCTGCGAACGGGTCTGCGAAGAGGACGAGCAGGCCTTCGAGGCCCTCTGGCGGCAGGCCGGGCTGTCGGTGGACTGGAAGCTCGGCTACCGCACCATCGACGCGCACTGCCGGCGCACGGCGCAGCTCTCGTTTCTGGACCTGCACGAGCGCGGCCAGGTGTACCAGACCCTGTCGCCCGCGATGTGGGACGCCGACTTCGCGACGGCGATCGCCCAGGCCGAGGTCGAGGACCGCGAGAAGCCGGGCGCGTATCACGACATCCGCTTCGCGATCGAAGACGGCGGCGAGCTGCTGATCGCTACGACCCGCCCGGAGCTGCTCGGCGCCTGCATCGCCGTGGTGGCCCACCCCGACGACGAGCGCTACCAGAAGCTGTTTGGCAAGACCGCCGTGACGCCGCTCTTCCACGCACCGGTGCCGATCCTGCCGGCGGCGCACGCCGACCCCGAGAAGGGCACGGGGATCCTGATGGTCTGCACCTTTGGCGACGCAATGGACGTCGAGTGGTGGCGAAACTCGGGGCTGCCGCTGCGCCAGCTGATCGGCCCGGTGGGGCGCATCGTGCCGGCGCACTGGGGCGAGCCGCCCTTCCAGACCCGCGAACCGGAGGCGGCCGCGCGCGCCCACGCGGAGCTGGAAGGCCGGACCGTGAAGCAGGCGCAGCGCCGGATCGTCGAGCTGCTCGGCGACGACGGCTCGTTGGTCGGCGAGCCGCGCCCGATCACGCACCCCGTCAAGTTCTACGAACGCGGCGAGCGGCCGCTCGAGTACGTGCCCACCCGGCAGTGGTTCGTGAAGCTGCTCGAGCACAAGGACGCCCTGCTCGAGCAGGGACGCAAGATCACCTGGCACCCGCCGCACATGCGCACGCGCTACGACAACTGGGTCGAGGGCCTGAACCAGGACTGGTGCATCAGCCGGCAGCGTTTCGCCGGTGTGCCCTTCCCGGTCTGGTACCCGATCGACGAGGCGGGCGCGCCGGACTTCGAGCGCCCGCTGCTGGCGGAGCGCGAGCGCCTGCCGGTCGATCCTCTCGCCGAGCCGCCGCCCGGCTACGGCCCGGAGCAGCGCGACCAGCCGGGGGGCTTCGCGGCGGATCCCGACGTGATGGACACCTGGGCAACCTCCTCGCTCACCCCGCAGATCACCAGCCACTGGGCGACCGATCCCGGGCGCCACGAGCGGCTCTTTCCGGCGGACCTGCGCCCGCAGTCGCACGAGATCATCCGGACCTGGGCGTTCTACACGATCGTGAAGGCCTGGATGCACGAGGGCCAGATCCCCTGGCACCACATCACGATCAGCGGCTGGATCCTCGACCCCGAGCGCAAGAAGATGTCGAAGTCCAAGGGCAAGGTGATGACGGGCAGCGAACTCCTGTCCGAGCACTCGACCGATGCGATCCGCTACTGGTCGGGGCGCGCGCGGCTGGGCGTGGACACGGTGCTCGACCCCAGTGTCTTCAAGCAGGGACGCCGGCTTACAACGAAGCTGTTCAACGCCAGCCGCTTCGTGCTGGGCCAGCTCGAGGACTCCGGGGCGGATCTTGGCGCGGTGGCGACCAACGAGATCCGCGAGCCGCTCGACCTGGCATACGTGGCGCGGCTGCGCGGCCTGGTCGAGCGCGCCAGCGGCGCCTTCGAGCGGTTCGACTATGCGGGCGCGCTTCAGGCCACTGAGGAGCACTTCTGGGAGTTCTGCGACGACTACCTGGAGCTGGTAAAGCTGCGCTCCTACGCGGAGCAGGACGGCGCGGGCCGGCACTCGGCGGTGGCCACCCTGCTGCTGGCCCTGCGCACCTTCTTGCGCCTGTTCGCGCCGTTCCTGCCCTTCGTGACCGAGGAGATCTGGTCGTGGCGCTTTGGCGACGGCGGGGCTCGCTCGATCCACCGCGAGTCCTGGCCGTGCCTCGCGGAGAGCGACGACGTGCCGGCGCCTGCGCAGGCCGAGAGCTTCGCTTGCGCGATGGAGGTGCTGCGCAAGATCCGGCAGACCAAGACCCAGGCGAAGCGCAGCCTGCGCTGGCCGGTCGAACGGCTGGAGGTGCGCGGCGAGGCGGGCCCGCGTGCCGCCCTCGAGGCGGCACTCTCCGACGTACTATCCGCCGGCAACGCTGACCCGGAGGCCTGCAAGGTCGCGCAGGGCGCCGCGCCCGAGGGCGAGCGCTTCAGCGTCTGCGCGACTCTGTCCGAACAAGCGGACTAGCTTCCAGGCTTTCAACGCCGTTGAGATCGGCAGATGATCTGCTGGCCGTGCCAGACAGGTGCGCCGCCGGGGGCGGCGTCCGACTAGAACAGGGAGTACAGCAGCGGTGCGGCTCCCGTTCCGCCGAGGACCACGAGGCCGCCGACCAGCACGAACACCACCAGCAGCGGCACGAGGAACCACTTCCTCTCGCTGCGGATCAGCGCCCAGGACTCGCGCAGCAGGCCCGGATCCCGATGCTCCGCCAACCTCTCCAGCTCAGGCTTCTCGCCCATTGTCTTCCCAGTCATCAGTGCGCGGCTGCTTTCCCGTTCTCTTATCACGACGCGCCTCCCCGGGCAACCAGTGCGGAACTGCGCGCGAGTTGCGCACACCGCGCCAGCGATACCTGACGCTATAATCGCGCCCCGATCGCCGCCCATGGGCCGGTGAGCGGAGGTCCACACATGTCGCGCCTTGTGATCCGCGTCTGCTTCGGGCTCCTGGGGTTCGTCGCCGGGCTCTTCCTGCTGGAGGCGGTACTGCGCGTCGGCTGGGTCAACCCGTACGCGGGCGAGCGGCAGGACCGCTTCCTGGAACTTCCGGTGAATCCGGCCCTGCGGAACATCACCGTCGATCGCCGCTCGATCTACCCCGACAGCCCGGTGGGGCGCGTCCGAACCGACGAGCGCTCGTACCTGCTCCCCCACCGCCTCTTCGAGAGTCCCGACGCGACCATCGTGTTCCTTGGCGGCTCGACCACGCAGTGCAACGCCGTGACCGAAGAGCTGCGCTTCCCCGTCCTCGTGTCGGATCTGCTCGCGGAACGCGGACTCCGCGTCAACACGCTCAACGTCGCGCGCGCCGGCAACAATGTGCACGATTCGCTCGAGGTCCTGCTCAACCACGTCGTCGACGACGAGCCTGACGCGGTCGTGCTGATGCACGCCGCCAACGACATCGGGATCCTGACGTTCGCCGGTTCGTACCGGCCCGGGAACCCCGCGCCGCTCTCGCCCCTCCTCGTGGGCAAGTGGCTGCTGCAGGGGTCCTCGTCGCGCTCGGCGGTCGCGGGCGGCCTGCGCTGGTGGGTCACCTCGAGGTTTCGGGCGCTCGAGGTCCGGGACTTCGCGGCCCGGGCAAATCTCGAGCGTGAGCGCGCCGACGTGCCAACCGAGCCGTTCACCCGCCGGCTGCGGGCCTTCGTCGGCCTGGCGCGCGGCTTTGACATCGAGCCCATCCTGATGACGCAGCCGGCGATCAGCCTGCAGCACGAGCTGCGGCCGAGCTGGATCGACGCCTACAACCAGGAGATCTTCAACGACGAGATCCGCCGCGTGGCCCGCGAGAGCGAAGTCATACTGATCGATCTCGCGCGTTACCTGGCGACCCAGGTCCCAGGCTGGGACCAACCGATGAAGGTGTTCTACGACGGGATCCATGTCACAGACGAGGGATCCCAGATCTACGCGGAGCACATCGCGGCCCAGCTGCTCGAGACGCTGCTGCGTCCCAAGGCGCGCTGACGTCCGCGCCGAGTGGCTGATGCGCAGCCCAGTTGCTAGAGCGAGCGGAAGCGGTCGCCGACCTGGATCTGCATCTTGGAGCGGCGCACCAGGGCCATGCTGGTCTGCGGGCCGACCTTCAGCACGAACATGTGGCCCAGGACGTCGTCCGGGACGAGCACTCTGCTGCCGGTCCGGGGGTCGGGCATCTCGTGGCCGGCACGGTAGAGCTCCAGCTCGTTTCCGACCTGCACACCGTCGAAGCTGCCGCGATCGATCAGCACCAGGTCACCCTCGCCGGCCCACTGCCGGTAGGGCTGCTGGGCGACGATCACGCCGTTGTAGGCCAGCTCGGTCGGCGTGACCGTGAACTCGATGGCCTCGGCCTTGAACGGGATCAGGCGGTCGCCGGGCTCGATCTCGGAGTACGAGCTGAGAATCTTCACATAGGACGACTCGGGATGGACCTCGGTCACCTCGGCGGTCCCGAGGTTCTGCACGAAGAAGCCCAGGTTCTTGCCGGTGTCGGGGTGCTGCACCCGGCGGCGCGTGCGGAAGATCGTGTGGCGGTCGCCCACGTGGGCCTGTCCCTCGCCGATGCTCACGATCGCACGACGCTCCTGGGCCACCCAGTAGTAGTCGTCGTGGTTGCCGAGCATCGTGGCGGCGCCCTCCATCTCCTGGGGCGAAACGAAGCCGAAGCGGTGCAGGCCGGGGAAGTGGATCACCCGGTCGATATCGGGGCCGCTGTCGTCCAGCGCGGCGAAGGGGTCGTGCGTGTCGCCGCTGGTATCGGCGTTCTCGAGCTGGATCGGTTCCACGACCTCCTGCTGCGCCTCGGTCGCCTGCTCTTCCTCGAACAGTGCGATCTGGGCGGCCTCTTCCGCCGTCATCCGCCGCATGCCCTTGTCGGTGATCCAGATCAGGTCGCCGGGATTGATCAGGTGCGGGTTTTCTAGCGCGTTCTCCTTCCAGACCGACGGCCAGATCCAGGGAGTCCCCAGGTAGTGGTCCGTGATGTCCCAGAGGGTGTCCCCGCGCTTCACCACGTGGAGCTGTCCCTTGGTCCCATCGGGCGCTACGCCCCACTCCCCCACAGCCAGGCCAGGGAGCGCGAACAGGACGGAAATTGCGATTGCACGGATTGCACGCATGCCGAACCCTTTCCTCTCGCGTGAGGGATCGGCACCCCGCCTGGCAATCCTTAGAGTCCGCCAAACGGCTCCGCGCGCGGCGGACACCCGGCTCAGGAGGCCTGGAGCCGCTCCAGGGCGGCCTGGGCGTCTTCGCGGCCCGGGAAGGCCTCGGCCTCCTGCAGAGCGAGCTTCAGCTCTTGGATGGCCTGCTGGGGGTCCCCGCTCGCCTCGTAGGAGAGCGCCAGGTGGTAGCGGCTCAGGGCGCGGGTCGGGCTGCCCGGCTGGTAGCTGTCGATCGCCTCGCGAAACAGGGAGATCGCGGCGCTGGGAATGGCGCGCTTGTACATCACCCAGCCCAGCGTGTCGGCGACGTTCGGGTCGTCCGGCAGCAACTCCTTCGAGTCCTGAGCCAGCTCGAGCGCCCGGTCCAGATCCTCGGCGCTGGGCTTCTCGCGGTCCGCGAGCAGCCAGGCCAGGTTGTTCATGGCGATCGCCAGGGCGCGGTCGCCCACCCCGCCCCGATCAGGGCGCTCGAGCAGCGCCCGGTAGGCCTCGGCCGCGGCGTCCAGGCGGCCCTGGGCCTCGAGCACTGCGCCCTTCAGCATGTAGGCCTCGCCGTTGCCGGGGTTCAGCTCGATCGCCTTGTCGAATGCCACGAGCGCCTGGCGGTCCGAGCCCATCAGGTTGCGCAACCGTCCGATCATGACCTGTGTGCGGCTGCTCTCGGGCTCGAGCTGCTCGGCCTGCAGCAAGTCCACCTGCGCCTCGATGGGGAAGCGCGGCTTTCCGTCTCCAGGCAGGCGGAAGCCCATGTAATAGGAGCCGCGCAGCCGGTACAGCTCGGCGTTCTCAGGCTGGGCCTCGATTGCCTTGTTGACGGCGGCCAGCGCCGCCGTGGGCTGCCCGGCGCGGGCCTCGACCCCGATCAGGCTCTGCAGCGCGGCCGCGTTGGTCGGGTCCTGCTCGAGCGCCGCTTCGACCACGTTGCGCGCAGCGTCGAAGCGCGCCAGGTCAAGGTAGATCGCCGCAGCGCGCAATCGCAGCTTGAGTGGGATCTCCTCGCCGGCGAGGTCGAGCGAGTCGAGCGTCTGGCCGGCCTCCTCCGCGTCGCGGAGCGCCACCAGCGCCTCGGCGAGCAGCAGCCGCAGGCTTTGCTCGTCGGGCTTCGTCTCCAAGCCGTGGCGCGCCTCCCGTGCAGCCGCGGCGGCGTTGCCGCTGCTCAGGTAGAGGGCGGCGAGCTGGCGCCGGGCCGCCAGGTTCTGCGGGTTCTCGCGCAGCGCCGACAGGAACTCGGCGCGGGCCAGATCGTTCTGTCCCATCCCCAGGTAGGCGGTGCCGAGCAGGTAGTAGGACAGCTCGTCCGGCTGCTCCTCGATTACGCGGCGCAACAGGATCGACGCTTCCTCGTACTTCTTGTCGAGCAACAGCATGCGGCCTTGAGCGAACTGTCCGCGCAGGCTCGCCGGGTTGTCGGCGAGCACCTCGTCGATCAGCTTGCGGACCTCCGCGAGCGCCTCCTCGTCGCCGAGGTGCTGCTCGAGCAAGAACTCGGAACGCAGGATCCTGCCGTCCTCGTTCTTGGGATCGATCTGCAAGGCCTCCTCGAGGGTGACGAGGGCATCGTCCGGACGGCCGAGCGCGTACTGGAAGCGCGCCAGGCCGATCAGCGGCCCCGCCTCGTGCGGGTAGCTCTGGACCCGTTCACGCAGCACCTGCTCGGCCTTCTCTGGCTGCTTGGTCAACATGTAGAAGCGGGTCAGCGAGGACTGGAACTCTTCGTCCCGCTCGGCGCCCTCGCGCGCGGCGAGCAGCTGCTCCTCGGCCCGATCGGTCTCGCCGCGGTTCATGAACAGGTTGACGAGCGAAAGGTGCGCAGTCCGCCGTTCCGTCTGGTCCTTGGCCAGCTCGACGGCCTTCTCGTAGGCGGCGATCGCCTCCTCCTTGCGCTCCCTGGAGGACAGAAAAGTGCCCTTCAACAAATGGTTCGCGGTGTTGGGCTCGACCTTGACGAGCCGCTCGAGCATCGCCTCGGCCTCGTCGTCGCGCTCGAGCGTGGCGAGCACTCGCGCGCCGAGTGCCAGGGCGCCGGTGTGGTCGGGCGAGAGGGACAGCACCTTCTCCAGGTCCGGGAGCATGTCGTCGAACTCGCTCTTCTGTCCGCGCAGCCGCGCGCGCAGCATCAAGCCGTCCACGTGGTCGGGATCCTGCTCGAGGATGTACGCGGCCTGCGCCTCGGCCTGGTCGATCTGGCGAGCCAAGAGCTCCAGAGAGCCGAGGGTCTGACGCCAGGCCAGGTTGTCGGGCTGGAGCCGCACCGCCTCGCGGTACTGCCAGAGCGCGTCGCCGTACTCCTGCAGCTCGGCGAGCGTCTCGCCCAGTTTGAAGCGGGCCTCCGCGTTCTCGGGCTGCAGCTGGATCACATTGAGCAGCTCGATCTTGGCCTCGGCCCACTGCTCGCTCGCGACGTAGGCGTCGGCCTTCTGCCTAGACTCCGCGACCCGCTCTTCCGGCGACTGACAGCCGAAGGCAATGGCCAGCAGGACTCCCGCGACCACCCTCTTCACGCAAACCTCATTTTGGACGGCTCCCCCAGGTCCCCGAGCGGGGCCCTAGTCTACGTCACTGCGGACCGGAGAGAAGCCCCGGTTCCGGCGCCAGCTCGGGTGGCGGATACCGAGCAGGCGAATCCGATAGTTGAGCTTGCGACGGCTCATGCGCAGCAGCCGCGCCGCTTCCTTCTGCACCCAGCCGCTGCGCTCGAGCGCCTGGAGCAGCAACTCGCGCTCCACGTCGCGCAAGTCGACTCCCTCGGGCGGCAGGCGCACGAGCGGCGCAGCTACGACATCCTGCGGCAACTCGGCGGCGGCGGGTGCGGGCAGCGTCGGCAAGGCGAGGTCGCGCGGCTCCTCGCGCTGCGAGGCGCGGTGGATGGCCGTGGCCGCCAGCTCCTTGCCGGTGCCGGTCTCGCCCGTCAACAGCACCGTGGCACGGCCGCTGGCCGCACGCCCGACCTGCTCGCGCACCCGGACGATCGCCGCCGAGCTGCCCGCCAGCTCGACCTCCGGCAGGGGGGTCCGGGGCGACGCTCGCCGGCCGTTCGCGCGCAGCGAGCACAGCTCGAGCGCGCGCTCGGTCTTGAGCACCAGCTCGGCGAGTTCCGCAGGCGCCAGCACGAACTCGTCGGCGCCTTCTTTCAGCGCTTCGACCGCGTACTCGACCGCGCCGGGCCGGCACAGCGCCAGCACCGCGGGCGGCCGTGCTTCCCCGGCGGCGGCGCGCAGGCGGGCAGCGCCGGCTCCCTGCACGCCGGGAAACTCGACGATCCAGGCCTGGCTGCGGCCAGGCGCTTCGCCGGGTTCGGCGACCTCGAGGCCGGCCGCGCGCAGCGCGTCGGCGATCCGACGCCGATCAGCTGCGTCGCCCAGCTCGATACGTACCCGCCTGCGCACGTCCCCCCTCGGGCTTCGAAACGGTACTTCGAGCTATCGGCGCGGCCCGGCGTAAACCTGGGCCAGCGCGCGTGGGCTCAGGCTTCCTCGGCCGCCGGGACCAGGTAGCGCTTGCCCTGCTGCGTCAGCCAGCCGTCGTCCTTCAGGTCCTTCACGACGCGCGTGATCGTTTCGCGACTGGTGCCGACCAAGTCGGCGAGCTGCTGGTGGGTGATCGTGGGAGTGGCCAGCCGGCCGGGCGCGCCCGGGGCCTGCTCCTTGGCCATGCGCAACAGGACGCGGCGGGTGCGCGACTCGACCCGCTCGAACAGGAGCCCCCGGATCTGCTCGTCGGTCTCCCGGATGCGGTGCGACATCACGCGGATCATCTCCATCGCCACGTCAGGGTTCTGGCGCAGCAGATCCAGGAAGTCCTGGCGCGACAGCGCGAGCAGCAGGCAGGCGCTGGTGGTCTTGATCGACGCGGAGCGCGGCTCGCGGTCCAGCAGCGACATCTCGCCGAAGAAATCGCCAGGCTCGAGCATCTCCAGGATCTTCTCGCGCCCGTCGTCGGACATCTTGGTGACCTTCACCTGACCGTCGCGGATCAGGTACATGTAGTCGCCAACCGAACCCTCTTCGAAGATCACGGCGTCCTTCGGAAACTTCCGATCGATCAGAAGGTTCGCGATCTCGTCGAGGACAGAGCTGTCGAGCGCGGCGAAGAGAGGGATGGCGCGCAGCGCTTCGCTCCGTTCGTTCATGGCTCGGTCCTCACTCGGGCGACGAGCGCCCGCATCACGCCAGGTCGTTGCGGCGCCGCCGCCCCAACTCTGCGACCACGCGGCGGACGTCCTGGGCTCGTTCCTTTGGGCAGACGAGCAGGGCGTCCGCTGTGTTCACGATTACGTAGCCCTCCACACCGACGAGGGCAACTGCCCGATCGGTCGGATTCCAGACCAGATTGTCACGCGAGTCGAGGCTGACCACGGGCGGCGCCCCCTGGACCTGGTTGCCGTCCTGCTCGGGAAGCAGCTCGGCAAGCGCGTCCCAGCTGCCCAGATCCGACCAGCGGAAGCGCCCGCGCACGACCCGTATCTTGCGCGTGCGCTCCAGCACGGCTCGATCGAAGGCAATCGGGCGCACCCGGCGGTAGGCACGCTCGAGCACCCGACGGCTCACGCGCTCGCCCGACGCGAGGCGCAGCAGACTCGGGCCCAGGGCGTCCCAGACCTCGGGGGCGTGCTGCTGGCACTCCTCCAGAACCAGCCCGGCCCGCGCCAGCACCATGCCCGAGTTCCACAGACAGTCGCCGCGGCGCAGCAGGCGCGCGGCGCGCGCCGCAGCGGGCTTCTCGATGAAGCGCCGCACCGGCCAGGCGGGCCCGCGCGCGCGCGCGTCGAGCTGGATGTAGCCGTACGCCGTGTCCGGCCGGGACGGCTCGATGCCGACCAGCACGAGCGCGTCCCGGCGGCGCGCGGCGCGCGCGGCCGTAGCGACGCTGCGCGCGAAGGCAGCCGGGTCGGGAATATGCGGGTCCGCGGGGAACACGCCGAGCACCGCGTCCGGGTCGCGCGCCGACACGCAGGCCGCGGCCCAGGCAATCGCCGCCGCGGTATTGCGCGCGTCGGGCTCCAACAGCAGGTGTACGCCGCGCCGGCCGCGCAGGGCGCTGCGCGTGACGCGGCCCAGGTCGCGCGCCGACACCACCCAGGTACGCTCCGCGGGCGCCAGGCGGCGCAGGCGCTCGAGCGTGTCGTCGAGCAGAGTGCGCCGCCCCAGCAGCGGAACGAAGGGCTTCGGCATGCGGCGCCGGCTGGCCGGCCAGAAGCGTGTGCCCGAGCCGCCAGCCAGCACGACGGCGTGCAACTCGACTGAAGCGGCTATCGGCCCACTCCCTGGTACGCGAAGCCCAGCTTGGTCATCAGACTCGGCTCGTAGATGTTCCGCAGGTCCACGATCGCCGGACGGGCCAATAGCTCGAGCACTCGGTCGAGGTCGAGCTTGCGGAACTCGTTCCACTCGGTGGCCAGCACCAGGACCTCGCAGCCGCGCAGGGTGTCATAGGCGTCCTCGCCGAACTCCACGTCCTTCAGCTCGCGCCTCGCGTTCTCGATCGCCTGCGGGTCGAAGCAGCGGACCAGCGCACCGCGGTCCAGGAGCTGCCGGATGATCTCGATCGCCGGCGAGTCCCGTACGTCGTCCGTATTGGGCTTGTAGGACAAGCCCAGCACGGCGATGCGCTTGCCGTCGAGGTCGCCCCCCGCCGCGTGCTCGATCTTCTCGACCATGCGCACGCGCTGGGCGTCGTTCGCCGCGCAGACGGCGGAGACGACGCGCTGCTGCACGCCGAGCTCGCGACTGAACGCGACCAGAGCCGATGTGTCCTTCGGAAAGCACGATCCCCCGTAGCCGGGTCCGGGGTGCAGGAATTTGCGGCTGATGCGCCCGTCGAGACCCATCGCACGGGCCACCTGATGGATGTCGGCGCCGGCCGCCTCGCACAAGTTCGCGATCTCGTTGATGAACGTGATCTTGGTGGCCAGGAATGCATTCGACGCGTACTTGATCAGCTCGGCCGTCGCCACGTCGCTGACGACGAAAGGCACTTCGACCAGGTACAGCGGGCTGTAAAGATCCTTGAGGATCGCGACCGCCTCGTCGTCGTCGGCACCCACCACGATCCGGTCGGGCCGCATGAAATCCTCGACCGCGCTGCCCTCGCGCAGGAACTCTGGATTGGACACCACCGAGTAGCGGTGCTGCTCGCGCTCCGTGCCTGCCACGGCGCGCGCGATGCCCTGCTTCACCCGAGCGGCCGTGCCAACCGGAACCGTGCTCTTGGTGACGATCACCTTGTAGCCGTTGATGCAGCGGCCAATCTCGTCCGCCACCCGATCGACGTACTCCAGGTTCGTGCTGCCGTCGGACTGCGAGGGCGTGCCCACCGCGATGAAGAACACCAGCGAGCGCTCCAGCGCCGCGCGCGTGTCGGTCGTGAACGAAAGGCGCCCGCGCTCGTGGTGACGCCGCACCAACTCCTCCAGCCCGGGCTCGAAGAACGGCACCTCGCCGACCTGCAGACGCGCGATCCGCTCGGCGTCTTTGTCGATGCAGGTCACATTGATCCCGAACTCGGCGAAGCACGCGCCGGTGACGAGACCCACGTAACCGGTTCCGATCACCGCGATGTTCACGGTTCCAGACCTCCCTTGGGCAGAGTGGCTCGCGCGGTCTGGGCCCGCCAGAGCAGC
>CAXMNF010000080.1:0-3196 GCA_964194645.1 uncultured Gammaproteobacteria bacterium | reverse complement strand
CAGCGCAGTGCCCAGGAAGGTCAGCAGCAGCGACTCCATGAGCACCAGCGCCACCAGGCGGCGCGCGCCCAGTCCCAGAGAGCGCAGCACGCCGAACTCGCGCATCCGCTCGTAGATCGACATCAGCAGCGCATTCGCGATCCCGAACGCCATGGCCACGAAAATCACCCCGTAGAAGATCCAGCTGGTACTGCTGGCCAGATTGAGCATGGATGCGAGCCGCGGCGCGCGTTCCTGCCAGCGCAGCACCTCGAAGCGGCCGGGCGCCAACCGCTCCAGCTCGGCCCGCAACGCGGCCTGGAGCTCGAGGGCCGCTCGCGGGCGCTCGAGCGCCAGCGCGACCTCCGTGGGCCCACGCGTTCCGAACAGCTCGAGCGCATCGGGCAGCGCTGCGTAGGCCACGCTGCGGTCGAACTCGCTCGAAGACGTGCGGTAGATGCCGCGCACGCGAAACGCGCCGACGCCGCCCTCGCCCGGCACGTGCAGCACCAGCTTGTCACCGAGCCCTGCGCGCAGACGCTCTGCCATCGCCCGCCCGATCACGAGCGGCGGGAGCTGGCGGAGGCGCCGCGGGCCGGTCATGCGCGCCAGGAAGGCGCCCTCCACCACCGAGCCCGGCACGACCGACACGCGCGCCTCGGCCGCCGGGTTCACGCCCACGAGCATCACACGCAGGCTGTGGCGCGCGTTCTGCACCAGCCCTTCGCCGCGAACGCGGGGCGAGGCGTGCACGCCCTCGTGTCGCGCGACGGCGGCCTGGATCGCGTGGGCCTGGTCGCCCAGGTTCAGGCCCAGGTCGGGGCTCTGCTGGTATCCGGCGGCCTGGATGGCGACGTGCGCGAGCTGGGTGCGGATCGCGTTGTCGGCCATCTGGAACATCAGGCCCTTCATCCAGGCGATCAACACGAGGCAGGCGGCCAGACCCACGGCGATCGCGGAGAGCACCACCGCGCTGCGCCGCCAGCCGCGACCGATGTTTCGCCAGGCGAGCTTGAGCAGCACGACCGCTACACCTCCCGCAACGCGTCGACGGGGCGGCTGCGGCTGGCGCGCACGGCCGGCGGAGTCGCGGCCAGCAGGGCGGAGCCGAGCAGCACCGCTGTTACGGCCAGCACCTGGCGCGCGGTCAAGCGGAACATGATCACCGGCTCCAGTCCAAACAGCTCCATCATCGCGCGGCCCTCCTCGCCGCCTGGCATCGGCAGCGGGTTGCCCTCGAGCCACAGCACCAGGGGAATCCCGATGACCAGCCCGAGTGCGATGCCGATCAACGAGAGCAGCGCGGACTCGATCAACACCAGGCCGAATACGGTGCGCGGGCGGACGCCGAGCGCGCGCATCACACCGAACTCGCGCACGCGCTCGAAGACCGACATCAGGATCGTGTTGAGCAGACCGAAGGCCACGACCGTGACCAGGATCGCGAGCGTCAGGTAGTTGCCCAGGTCATCGAGCACCATGAACTGCACGATCTCCGGGATCAGCTCTGGCCAGCCGAGGATCTCGTACACCGCGGGGTCGAGCGCCTGCGCCAGATCGGCCCGGATCGGCTCGGTGAACTCGCTCTCGCGCGCGAAGTACGCCACGTGCGTGATGCCGCTGGGCGCGACCAGGAAATCCTGGAGCGCCCCGAGCGGCAGCACTGCAGCGTAGTCGTCGAAGCGCGGGTCGCCCGCACTGAGCAGGCCCACCACCTGAAAGCGGTCCGCGGACTGCGAGCCGTAGTAGTCGCTGGCCAGCAACACGATCGTGTCGCCCGGCTCGACGCCCAGGTTGCTCGCCAGCGTCTTGCCCAACACGGCTTCCCGCGCGTCCGAAGCGCCCAGGAAGCGGCCGCTGTGGATGGCGCGGCCCAGACGCGAGAGCTCGGCCTCGCGCTCCGGTTCGACGCCGACCAGCCACGCGGCGCGCCCGGTGCTGTAGTCGCGGTCCGGCATGGCCAGCGCCCAGGACTCGAGGCGCGGCGCCCAGCCGGTCAAACCCGGCAGCGGTTCGAGCGCGGCCGGGTCCAGCTCGTCGAGGCGCATGCCGTAGTCGAGCGTGCGGTGCTCGCGGTAGCCCTGCGCGCTCACCTCGACGTGGCCGGGATAGAGCCGCACCACCTGGTCGATCCAGCGCTCGTGACTGCCCGCGCCGAGCGACAGCGAGAACAAGGTGAGCACCACGGCGAAGACTCCCGCCGCGGCAGTCAGACCCGTGCGGCGCGGACTGCGCCACAGGTTGCGCCAGGCCAGACGCAACAACATCAGCGCGCCGCCTGGGAGCGCTTCAGGTTGTCCTGCGAGAAGACGCGCCCCTCGATCGGCTCGTCCAGCTCCATCTCGTCGAGCCGCACCGCGGTGCTGTGGCCCGGCTTGTCGAGCGGCTCCATCAGCCACTCGTGCGGCACGGGGCGCCCTTTCACGGTCCGCACCTCGGAGAAGCGCATGCGCCGGATCAGCTCGAATTGCCCCTCCTCGGGCTCGTCGTAGTACAGGTAGAGCAGCGGCGCGAAGCTCTCCGCGGCCAACCAGGCCTCGATCTTGGACCAGACTACCGGGGCGTCCTCGTGCGGGACCAGCTTGGCGCCCCAGGCGCGCTGGCCGTCGATCTCGCGCTCGCCGAGCAGACTCGGCGTGTAGTCGTCGATCAGCGATGACTCGCGTGCCAGGTCGTCGTTCGTGAAGTCGCTGCCCATCCAGGACTGGAGCATCATCGACGGCGGAATCCGCATCGTGCGTTCCACGCGCGGCAGGTAGGTCCAGAGAGTGTTGCCCACGCGCAGGAACCCGGTGCCCTTGTCCTTCTTGGGCTCGAGAATCCGCGTGAAGCTGCGATCCTTGTGACGGTCGTCCCAGCTGCGGAAGGACAGCTCGCGCGTCCAGCGCGGCGTGGTGATCGTCATGGTCGCCTTCATCTGCGCGGTATCCCCGCGCAGCGCGTCCTCGGCGCGCTCGACCAATTGGCGCGCAGTCATGCCGATCCGCGCCGCGAACTCCTCCATATCTGCCTGCTGGGCAGAGGCGGGCGATGCCAACCCCAGGGTGAGGAGCAGCAGCCATGCCTGTCGCATCATCGGACCTCCATTCCGCGGATCAGCTGGTCGACGGTCTCCTGCCAGACGCGATTCACGTCAAGCTCGGGGCGCAGCAGCTGGTGCACCTGCAGGCCGTCGAGCGAAGCGAGGATCGCGAGCGCCACGCTCTCGGCTTCGACG
>CAXMNF010000079.1:0-1554 GCA_964194645.1 uncultured Gammaproteobacteria bacterium | reverse complement strand
CCGACCGTGGGCGCGCGCCCGGGACGCGCCCGCGAGAACGCGGACGCGATCATCGAGACCTTCGCTACGACCTGAGCGTCAGGTAGAAGGTCGCGCCCTTGCCGGGCTCGGACTCCACCCAGATGCGCCCGCCGTGGCGCTCGGCCACTCGCTTGCAGAGCGCCAGGCCCAGGCCGCTGCCGGTCTCGACGTCGGTCTGCGGAGGATCGACGGCGCCCGTGTAGACGCGCTTGAACGGCTCGAAGATGCACTCGTGGTGCTCGGGGTCGAGCCCGATCCCGTTGTCCTGGACGGCGATGATCACCTCGCCGTTGTCGTCGTGCGCGCTCACGTGAACGAGCGGCGCCTCTTTGCTGCGAAAGCGCAGGGCGTTTGCGATCAGGTTCTGGAAGGCGCGCGCCAGCTGCACCGGGTCGCACTCGACCAGCGGCAGGGCATCGCGCGTGACGCGTCCACCGGTCGCGCGAATATGCGCCTCCAGGTTCTGGAGCGCCCAGTCGAGCGGCGTGGACAGGTCGATCGGCTCCTTGCGGCTCTCGCTACTGCCGACCAGTGCGCACTCGAGCAGGTTGCGGACCAGCGCGCGCATGCGACGGGAGCTGGCGCGCACCACGTCGAGCGGCTCCCCGTCGGATTCGGCGTCGGGCTCGTCGAGTTCGAGCAGGGCGTTCTCGAGCGTGCGCAACGGCTCGTCGAGGTCGTGCGCGGCCGCCGAAGCGAATTGCTCGAGGTCGGCGTTGGCGCGCGTAACCCGCTGCACCTCCAGCTCCAGGTTCAGTCGCGCCTGCACCAGGTCGCCGACCTCGAAGCTCGCGCCCAGGAACCCCGCGAGATCCTGCTGAGAGCCGCGCCGCGGCTGGCCCGCGAAGCGCAGCCAGCGGTACTCGCCGCCGGCGTCTCGCAGGCGCACGTCGATCTCGAATGCGCTGCCCGAGCCGAGCGCGGCACCGAACGACTCGAGCCAGCGGTCCAGGTCCTCGGGGTGCAGGCCCGCGATCCAGCCGCTGCCCAGCTCCTGCTCCGCGCGCCGGCCCGTGAAGCGCAGCCAGGCCTGCGAGAACTGGTCGAACGCACCGTCGGGTCCGGTACGCCACAACATGGCCGGCGCGAGTTCGGGCCCGGCCTGCGCCGCAGAGCGGGCCACGGCCGGACTCGCCAGTGCGCGACTGGCGGCTTCGGCGAAGCCGTGCTCCGTGAGCGAGCGCGCCGGCACGCAGAAGCCGCGGCCCAGCGTGCGGGCGCGGTGTGCCAGGTCGTCGGCAGAACCGGCCGTGAGCAGCACGAAGGGCACCCGCACACCGCGTGCGCGCGCGTCGCGCAGCAACTCGACGCCCGGAATCTGCGTGGCGTCGCACACCACCAGATCGAACGCCTCGCGTTGCAGCGCTTCGGAGGCGTCCGCGCACGACGCCGCGGACTCCAGCGCGACCTCGCGCTCGGCCGTCCACGACTGCAGGGCAGCCAGCTCGGCCACCTCGGGCGGCACGACCAGAACTCTCACTCCGCGATCCCCCGCTGGCGAGACTACTCGATCCGGGCGTCGCGCGCCCGGGG
>CAXMNF010000078.1:0-2337 GCA_964194645.1 uncultured Gammaproteobacteria bacterium | reverse complement strand
TCTCGCCCGCTGCCGAGTTGTCGGGGCGGCTCGCCGAGCTGCCGACGGCTCAGCTCGAAGTGCTGCCGGGCATCGACCACTTCTTCATGAGCGGCGGTCTCGCGCAGATCGCCGAGTTCGTGCGCAGCGCCGCGGACGCGTGACCCCCGCGGACTGCCGCTTCCCCGAGCTTCCGGAGCGTTTCGACCGGTCGCTGCGCGAAGCTGTGACTTATCTGCTCGGGCGCTTCGAGCCACTCGGCATCATCGCCGCCGGCTCGATCGTTCGCGGCCAGCCGGACCGCGCCAGCGACCACGACCTGTATGTGCTGGTGCCGGGCAGCAAGCGGCTGCGCATCCAGAAGCGCTTCAACGGGGTGCCGGCGGAGATCTTCGTGAACCCGCCGCAAGCCGTGGAGCGCTACTTCGAGAACGACGCGCGAGAGAACCGCCCGATTACCGCGCACATGGTCGCGACCGGCTTCGTGGTCCTGGACCGCGACCCCTGCGTGGCCCGGCTGCGCGCGCTCGCGGCTGAGTACCTGGCGCGCCCCACTGACGTGGACGAAGCGCAACTCACCTGGCTCCGCTACGCCGCAGCACTCCGCTACGAGGACGCCGAGGACCTGCGCGATACCGATCCCGACGCCGCGTCGTTGCTGCTCGCGAGCGCGGTCGTGGAACTCTTGCGCTTCGTGTTCTTCCACGCCGCAGGGCGGCCGGTGCCGCGCTGGAAGGAACTGTTGAGCGAGACAGAGGCGCTCGACCCCGAGGCCGGAGCGCTGGCGCGCGGCTTCTTCCGAGCTGTGGACCTCGACGAGCGCATGCGTCTGGCCGGCGAGCTGCACGAGCGGATCGCCGGCGCGCGCGGCTTCTTCGAGTGGGAGTCGCCCGAGCGCGACCTCGACGACTTCTGATGGCGGCGGCCGCTAGCGGCGGCGCGGCGCGCGACGGCCGCGGCCCGTCGAGCGGCGCCGCTCTCGCGATCCGGCACGGCCCTTGCTCCGGGCATGGGTTCGCCCCTGTGCGAGGAGAATGAATGGACCGGTCCGTACTGGTGCTGTCCGATGCGAATCTGGATCTCCGCGAGCCGGCGGTCGTCGTGGCCGATCGCGACGCCGCGGTTTCCGCGCTGGCCCGCGGCGACCTGGCCGCAATCTGCCTGGACCGGCGCGAGCTGGAGCAGACGCTGTCCGACGCCAACTGGCTGCGGCGGCGGCGCAACAAGCTGCCGGTGGTCGCGCTGGTCGACGCCTCGCAGGTGGCGCGCGGAGTAGAACTCTTGTCGATCGGTGTCGAGGAGATCATCGTGCGCGACGCGGACGCGCTGCGCGCCATGCTCGAGCGCCTGGCGCAGCTGGCGCCGCGGGCGCGCAGCCCTTTACCGGCGGCGGCCGAGCGTGTGGTCGCGCGCAGCCCCGCCATGCGCGCCTGCCTGGAGATGGTGGAGAAGGCGCAGCGCAGCTCCGCGACGGTGTTGCTCCAGGGGGAGACCGGCACCGGCAAGGAGGTGATCGCGCGCGTAGTCCACGACGGCGGACCCCGCTCTTCCGGGCCGTTCGTCGCGGCAAACTGCGCCGCGTTCCCCGAGACCCTGCTGGAGAGCGAGCTGTTCGGCTACGAGCGCGGCGCCTTCACCGGTGCGAACCGCTCGCGCCGCGGACTCTTCGAAGCTGCGAGCGGGGGTACCTTGTTCCTCGACGAGATCGGCGAGACGACGCTCGGCTTCCAGGTCAAGCTCCTGCGGGTGCTCCAGGAAGGGATGGTGCGGCCACTCGGCACCACGCACGAGACGCGCGTCGACGTGCGCATCATCGCCGCCACGAACTGCGACTTGCTTCAGGAGGTGGAGACCGGCGGCTTCCGGCGCGACCTGTTCTACCGCCTGCACGTCTTTCCGCTACACCTGCCGCCGCTGCGCGGCCGCAGCGAGGACATCGTTCCGCTGGTCGAGCTGTTCCTCGCCGAGCACGGCGAGGCGCACGCCCCGCGACAGGTGGCACCCGACGCGGCACGGCTGCTCGAGACCTATGGCTGGCCCGGCAACGTGCGCGAGCTCCAGAACGAGGTGGCGCGCATCGTCGCGAGTGCGGCCGGCGAGCCCGAAGTGACCGCCCGCATGCTCTCCGCCCCGCTGCGCGGCCTGGCGCAGGCGCTGCCCGGTGGGGGTGCCGGCTCCGAGACGCTTCGCGAGACCATGGCGCGGCTCGAGGCCTGGGTGTTGCGCCGCGCGCTCGACCGCCACGACCAGCGCCGCGTCGCCACCGCCCGCAGCCTGGGCATCACCCGCGAGTGCCTCTACAAGAAGTTGAAGCGGTACGGAATGCAGTGATCCCGGGCTCGGGGCCCAGGGCTTGCG
>CAXMNF010000077.1:0-20655 GCA_964194645.1 uncultured Gammaproteobacteria bacterium | reverse complement strand
CATGATGCGGAGCACCGTCTCCTTCCCGTCCTCGCCGGACGCCGCGACCTTGAGCCGTCCCTTGATGATCACGTAGGCGTGATTCCCCTTTTCGCCCTTGCGGAACAGGATCTGGCGGGCGCTGAGGCGCTTGACCGCGGTAATCTCGGCCAGGCGGCCCAGCTCGGCCCGGTCCAGCTGGGCGAACAGGGACATCCGCTCCAGCAGGCTCCGCTTGTCGAGCAACAGGCTCCGGCTCAAGGTCCCTCCCGGCCGCGAAGGCGAGCCCGAGGCGCCGCGGAAGGATAGCCAACGGGGCAGGTTCGGCGGGCCGGTCCGGCCGGAAGGGCCCGCCCCCGGGGTGGGGAAGGAGGAAGTCACCCCGAGGGCAGGCCGGCCGGGTGGTACGTGTTTGCGGCGCAGACTCAAGGAGGGGGGTTGGGGTCAAGTCTGTCCGCTGACTCTCAGTGTCCGCCACTGTTCGGGGGATCGCTGTGAAGTACTTCACACCTGGACCAGAGTATTTTCTACTCGATCCGGCGCACCGACGAGAAGAGGGCCAGGAGCACCACGATCGCCCCCATCGAGCCGGCCGCGATCGCGCAGGCATGGAGCGGGCCGACCGCGCCCACGATGAAGCCCGAAAGCGGCGCTCCGACCAGTCCAGCAGCGCCCATGAAGCCGAGCGTGTGGGTCGAAAGGACCCGCGCGCGCTCTGTCGGGGGCGCGTGCTCCTGGAAGATCGTGCGCCCTGCGTTGATGAAGATGGCGCCGCAGAACCCCCAGAAGAGGACTGCAACCAGCGTGCTCTCGAAGGGCAGGCCCAGCGAGATGACCGCCAGGCAGCAGCTCCCGGCGCCCAGTGCCAGGAGCTGCGCGAGCCCCTTGCGGCGGATACCGCCCCGCGCGAGCAGCGCCAGTGAGCCGAGGATCGTGCCGAGCGGGAAGGTCGTGGAGAGGATCGCGATCTGGCCGACGCCGCCGCCGTAGTAGTCGCGCACGAGCAGCGGGAACACGACCATGAACGGGCCCGCGAAGAGCGACCCGGCGGCGAACACGAGCAGGAAGGTCGGGGCCAGGGCGCGCGAGGCCAGCACGAGACGCAAGCCGACCAGCAGATCGCCCGCTCGGATACGCGGCGGCGCTGGAGCCGTGCGGGGTGGCGTCGCCGGAATACGCGCGAAAAGCAGCGAGCCGAGCAACAGGGTCACGGGCGGTACGCACAGCGCGGGCACCGCGCCGATCCAGCGCGCGGTCGAGCCGAGCGCGGCACCCGCGGCCTGGAAGCTCCACTGCGCGAGGTTCATGCCGGTCACCGCGCGCATCATCTCGAAGCGCGCCACGTCCGAGAGCAACGCGTCGCGGGCTGGCATCATGAAGGCCTGGACCGTGCCGATCACGAGGCCGTAGCCGATCAGAAGGGGCAGAGAAAGCCAGCCCTGCGACACCGCGAAGGCCAGCGAGAACCCCGCGAGTCCGGCCAGCACGTGCAGACGGATCAAGAGCACCCTCCGGTCCAGGCGATCCGCGAGCACGCCGCCGAGCAGTACCAGGCCGACCGAGGGCAGCATCGTCGTGCTCTGTGTGATCCCCACCCAACGCTCCTCGAGCTCGAGTACGTTCACGACCAACCAGGCGAACAGCACGCCGTGCATGCCGAAGGCCGTGAACCAGCTACCCACGCCGCCGATGAACCAGGGGAACGAGGAGGGGCCCGCAGGTAGCTCCGGCTCGGACAGCGGCAGGGGGCGGGCCATGGGGAGCGGGATTGTACTTCTCCAGCAGCCCGGCGGTAAGCTCGCCCCGCAAGGAGGTCGCGCATGAAGCTCTTGAATTCACTCGGACCCAACCCGCGGCTGGTGCGCATGTTCGCAGAGGAGAAGGGCTTGGAGCTGGCCACCGACGAGATCGACATCATGGCGGGTGAGAACCGCCAGCCCAGCTACCTGGAGAAGAACCCGGGCGGTCAGCTGCCCGCGTTGCAGCTCGACGACGGCTCGGTGCTGGCCGAGACCATCGCGATCTGCGAGTACCTCGAGGAGCTGCACCCGCAGCCCGCGCTGATCGGCGCCACGCCGGAGCAGCGCGGCGCCGCGCGCATGTGGACCCGCCGCATCGAGCAGAAGATCGTGCAGCCGCTGACCGACGGCTTCCGCTTCGCAGAGGGACTGGCGATGTTCAAAGACCGCCTGCACGTGATCCCGCAGGCGGCGGACGACCTGAAGGCCACTGCACAGGAAGGCCTGACCTGGCTCGACGGGCAGCTCGGCAGCAAGCCCTTCATCGCGGGAGACCGCTTCAGCCTGGCGGACATCGTCCTGTACAGCTTCCTCGACTTCGGCCGCGGCGTCGGGCAGCCGATCGACCCGTCCAACAAGAACCTGGCCGCGTGGTTCGAGCGTGTGACCGAGCGGCCCAGCGCCGACGCCAGCCTGCACGCGGCCGCCAGGGCCGGCGGAATGCGCGCCTGATGCGTGCCGCACCCGAAGTGGTGCTGGACGGGCTCGCCTTCCCGGAAGGACCGCGCTGGCACGAAGGCGCCTTCTGGTTCTCGGACATGCACCAGCACCGGGTGATCCGTCTCGGGTCGGACGGTCGCCCCGAGACGATCGTCGAGGTCCCGAACCGGCCCTCGGGCCTTGGCTGGCTGCCGGACGGCCGCTTGCTCGTGGTCTCGATGACCGACCGCCGCCTGCTCAGACTGGACGGCCACGCGCTGGTCGAGCACGCCGACCTGTCCGGGCTCGCGTCGTTCCACTGCAATGACATGGTGGTCGATGCGCAGGGGCGCGCGTACGTCGGAAACTTCGGCTTCGACCTCGACGCGGGCCAGGACCCCAAGCCCGCCGAGCTGCTGCTGGTCAGACCCGGTGGCGGGGCGCGGCTGGCCGCCGGCGAGCTGAGCTTCCCGAACGGCACGGTGATCACCCCGGACGGCCGCACTCTGGTCGTGGGCGAGTCCTTCGGCGCGCGACTGACGGCCTTCGACATCGCGGAAGACGGGTCCCTCGACAACCGGCGCCAGTGGGCGCGGCTCGAGGGGGCGGTACCCGACGGCATCTGCCTCGATGCGGAGGGCGCCATCTGGGTGGCTTCGCCCGTCTCGGCCGAGGTGCTGCGCGTCCACGAGGGCGGGCGCACAAGCGCACGCGTGTCTGTCGCGACCCAGGCCTACGCGTGCATGCTGGGCGGACCGGAGCGGCGCACGCTCTACATCTGCACGGCCGAAAGCTCCAACCCCGAGGAGTGCCGCGCCAAGCTCGGCGGCCGCATCGAGGCGCTAGAGGTCGACGTCCCGGGCGCCGGACTTCCCTAGGCGGAACGCTGGCGCAAGCGCGGGGCGACCCAGGCACGCCACATCCGAGCACCGAGCAGCGCAGCAAGGATGGCGGCGTAGACGAGCGGCTCGCGCAGATCGGCCTTCACCTGCCACAGGAAGTGCACGATACCCGCCAGCGCGGCCACATAGACCAGCCGGTGCAGGACGGTCCAACGGCGGCCCAGGCGGCGGATCCAGCCGCGTGTCGAGGTGATCGCGAGCGGCAGCAGGCAGAGCAGCCCGGTCATGCCCGCGGTGATGTAGGGCCGCTCGACGATGTCCTCCCAGGCGGCCTGCCAGTCGAAGAACAGGTCGAGCCCGAGCCAGATCGAGAAGTGCACAGACACGTAGCTGAAGGCGAGCAGGCCGAGCGTACGCCGATAGGGCGCGAGCCAGCTCCAGCCGAAGAGCTGGCGCAAGGGCGTGATCGCCAAGGTCGCGAGCAGCAGGCGCAGCGTCCACAGGCCGGTCTGGTGCGTGAGCGTCTCGATCGGATTCGCTCCGAGGGTGTCTCGCCAGGCGCCGGCCGCGAGCGCTGCGGCGGGCAGCAGCGCCACCCCCACGAGCAGCAGGTGACCGGGCCAGCGGCGTCGCGCCACCCCTAGAAGTTCTTCCGCAGGTCCATTCCGGCGTAGAGAGAACCGACCTCGTCCGCGTAACCGTTGTAGGGCAGGGTCTCGCGCCGGCGGAACTCGCCGATGCGCCGCTCGCGCTTCTGGCTCCAGCGCGGGTGGTCCACGTCGGGGTTCACGTTCGAGAAGAAGCCGTACTCGCGCGGCGCGGACTCGTTCCAGCTCGTCACCGGTTGCTTTTCGACCAAGGCGATCGACACGATCGACTTGATGCTCTTGAAGCCGTACTTCCAGGGGACGACCAGCCGCAGCGGGGCTCCGTTCTGATTGGGCATCACTCGCCCGTACATGCCCACGCCGAGCAGGGCCAGCGGGTGCATCGCCTCGTCGATGCGCAGCCCCTCGCGGTACGGCCAGTTCAGCACGGCACGGCGCTGGCCCGGCATCTGCTGCGGATCGTGCAAGGTCCGGAACGCCACGTACTTGGCGCGGGAGGTCGGCTCGAAGCGCTTGAGCACGTCCGCGAGGGGGATGCCGATCCAGGGGATGACCATCGACCAGGCCTCGACGCAGCGCAGCCGGTAGACGCGCTCCTCGAGCGCGTGCGGCGCGAGCAGGTCCTCGAGCGGCACGACGCCCGGCTTCGCGACCTCGCCCTCGATCGTGACCGACCAGGGGCGGGGCACCAGCGAGCCGGCGTGGCGCGCGGGGTCCTCCTTGTCGGTGCCGAACTCGTAGAAGTTGTTGTAGCTGGTGACGTCAGCGAAATCGTTCAGCGTTTCAAGCGTGCTGTAGCGCGGGTTTCGCTTGGCTGCGAGCGCCGTCAGGTCGCCCGGCTCGAGGGCTGCACGGGCGACGCGCGCGGCGCCGAGCGGAACGAGCGCGGCGGCGGCCGTCCAGGCCGCTGCCCCGCTCAGCAGGTCGCGGCGGCTCAGGTAGAGCGACTCGTCCGTGATCTCCCGCGCGGGCACGTCGCTGGGACGCTTGCTGCGGATGTAGCGCATCGGCTCCTCCCAGGTCCATATCGGCCGTATTGCCCGCGCCTTTGATGCCGCCCGGCGCCACGGGTTTCCGAGCGCCCGAGTCGCTAGCATGCCCCCAGAGGGAGAGGATGCAGCAGCCGTCGCGCGAGGCCAGGTTCAGGATAGGGGATGTCGTCCGGCACCGTTTCTTCGATTTCCGCGGCGTGGTCTTCGACCTCGACCCGGTGTTCAACAACACCGAGGAGTGGTGGCTCTCGATCCCCGAGAAGTTCCGCCCGGCGAAGGACCAGCCCTACTACCACCTGCTCGCCGAGAACGACAGCACGTACTACGTGGCGTACGTCTCCGAGCAGAACCTGCTGCAGGACCAGAGCGGTGAGCCGATCGGGCATCCCCAGGTCCGCGACCTGTTCGCCGCCTTCGAGGACGGCCACTACGAGCCGCGTCCCCGGGTGGCCCACTAGCGCTCGGCCCTCCCGGCATGACCCTGGGGTACAATCCGGCCCCATGAAGTTCACGTGGTTCAACCTGATGCCCTGGCCGGACCTGCCCGACGACTTCCGCCAGTCGCACCGCTCGGTCTGGGTCGACATCCCGAGCGATCTGTACGACCCGCAGCGCGGCAACCACGTGTACCACCAGTACATGGACCAGCTCGAGTACGCCGACTCGCTCGGTTTCGACGCGATCGGTGTGAATGAGCACCACCAGAACGGCTACGGGCTGATGCCCTCGCCGAACCTGATCGCGGCGGCGCTGGCGCGGCGCACCTCGAACGCCGCGATCGCGGTGATCGGGAACTCGATCGCACTGTACAACCCGCCGATCCGGGTCGCCGAGGAGTTCGCGATGCTCGACGTGATCTCCGGCGGGCGCCTGATCGCAGGCTTCCCAGTCGGCACGCCGATGGACACGAACTACTGCTACGGGCAGATCCCGGCACTCACCCGCGACAAGTACTACGAGGCCCACGAGCTGATCATGCGGGCCTGGCACGAGGACGAACCGTTCGCCTTCGACGGCAAGTACAACCAGCTCCGGTACGTGAACTGCTGGCCGAAGCCCATCCAGAAGCCGCACCCGCCCATCTACATTCCGGGTGGCGGCTCGATCGAGACCTGGGACTTCTGCGTGGACCACGACTACAACTACTCGTTTCTGTCTTTTGGCGGCTACCAGGCCGGCAAGGCGCTGCTCGACGGTTTCTGGGAACGGGTGGCTGCGAAGGGCAAGGACGACTCGCCCTACCGCGCCGGCTTCGCGCAGATCATCTGCGTGGCGGACAGCGACAAAGAGGCGGAGGAGCTCTACGCCGAGCACATCCTCTACTTCTACAACCGCTGCTTGCACGTCTATCCCGGTTTCTCCGACCCGCCGGGCTACCGCACGATCAAGACGATCCAGGCGGGCAAGCTCAACCAGTTGCGGCCTGAGGCGCAGAAGCTCTTCGCGAACGTCACCTGGAAGAACCTGGTGGACGGCGGCATGGTGATCGCCGGCAGCCCGGAAACGGTGCGCGAACGCTGCGAGCACATGATCAAGAGCCTGCGCCTGGGAATGGTCTTCGGCCTGTTCCACATGGGCAATATGCCGGACGAAAAGACGCGAAACTCCACGAAGCTCTTCGCCGACAAGGTGATGCCCCACTTGAAGGGCATCTGGCCGGAGTACGAAGGTGACGACCGCTGGTGGTGCAAGCCATACGCCGAGCGCGTGCGGCCCGGCGCGCCCGCGGGAGCGCAGTCGTGAAGCTGCGCAGCATCGAGACGCGGCGCGGCATCAAGGGGCAGGTGCGCGAGACCGGCGAGGGTACAGCGCTGCTCTACCTGCACGGTGCCGGGGGGCTCTTCGCGCGGGAACCGCTGCTCGAGCGACTCGCCGAGCGCTTCCACGTCTTCGCGCCGGAGTGGCCTGGCTATGGGGAGGAGGCGCACGAGGAACGCATCGAGGACATGCTCGACTTCGCACTGCACGGCTGGGACGTGGCCGCCGCGCTCGACCTCGAGCTGCCGCTGGTGCTCGCGGGCCATTCGATGGGCGGCATGATTGCGGCCGAAATGGCCTGCCTGGCCCCACAGTCGGTCGAGAAGCTGGTGCTGATCGACGCGGCCGGCCTGTGGCTCGACGAGTCCCCGATCCCGGACCTGTTCGCGACCCTGCCGTTCGAGCTGGCGGGGCTGCTGTTCCACGACCCGGCCGAAGGCGTGAAGCTGCTGACCGGCGGCGTGGACTTCAACGACATGGCGGCGTTGCAGGCGTTCATGGTGAAGAATGCTCGACGTCTCGGCACCGCCGGCAAGATCCTGTTCCCGATCCCGGACCGGCGGCTCGCGAAGCGCCTGTACCGGCAGACGGCCGCCACTCTGGTCGCCTGGGGCCGCGAGGACCGCTTCATCCCGCCTCTGTACGCGGAGCGCTTCGTCGAGCTGCTGCCCGACGCCAAGCTCGCCTGGATCGACGCGGCCGGCCACATGGTGCCGTACGAGCAGCCAGACGCGCTCGCCGCGGCGATCGCGGAGTTTGCCGGATGAGCACACGTCTGCCGGCCAAGGGCGTACCGCGCGACGAGCTGTTCGCGACCATGGACGAGCGCAAGAAGCAGGACGCGGACTGGCGCGGGGGCCGTACCTGGAGCCTGGTCTATCCGGCCGGCGAAGAGGTGGACGCGATCCTCAAGCAGGCGAACGAGCTCTACCTGTACGAGAACGCGCTCAACCCGTTCCGCTTCCCCAGCCTGCGCCAGATGGAAGTCGAGGTGATCGACATGGCGGCGGGCCTGCTGCACGGCCCTGAGGGGGCCGGCGGCGCGATGACCTCGGGCGGCACCGAGAGCATCCTGATGGCCACGAAGTCCGCGCGCGAGCGTGCTCGCGCCGAGCGGGGCGTGAGCCGGCCGCAGCTCCTGGCGCCCGTCTCGGCACACCCGGCGTTCGGCAAGGCCGCGTCCTACCTCGGCCTGGAGTTGGTGCAGATCCCGCTGCGCGAGGACTACCGCGCCGATCCCGAAGCGGCGGCTCGGCTGATAAGCGATCAGACGGCCCTGATCGTCGGGTCGGCTCCGTGTTATCCGTTCGGCGTGATCGATCCGATCCCCGAACTGGCCGCGCTGGCCGAAGAGCGCGACATCTCGTTCCACACCGACGCCTGCCTGGGCGGCTTCCTGCTGCCGTTCTACGAGCGTCTCGGCGAACCGGTCCCGCCCTTCGACTTCCGCGTGCCGGGGGTGACCACCATCTCGACCGACGTGCACAAGTACGGCTACTGCACGAAGGGTGCCTCGGTGATTGCACACCGCGACTTCGAGCACCTGAAGCGCTACCAGCTATTCGTCTACAAGGACTGGCCCGGAGGCCTGTACGCGTCCTTCGCGATGGCCGGCGCGCGACCCGCGGCGCCGATCGCGGCGGCCTGGGCAATCATGAACTGGCTGGGCGAAGCGGGCTACGTGCGGCTCGCGGGGCAGATCCGCGACACCACGCGGAAGCTGCAGGAGGGTATCGAGGCGCTCCCGGAGCTGTGTATCTGGGGCAAGCCTCAGATGAGCGTGTTCTCGTTCGGCTCGCAACATCTCGACATCATGGCCGTGGGCGATGAGATGGACGACCGGGGCTGGTGCCTGGATCGCCAGCAGGGACCAGATGCCCTGCACCTGATGGTCTCGCCGGAACACGCGCACGTCGTCGAGCCGTTCCTGGCCGACCTTGAGGCGGCGGTTCGCGAGCACGGCGCCTCGCGCGGCGTGGAGGCGCGCTACAGCTAGCGGCGATACACTGGGGACCTCGTCGAGGAGGATCGTCGCATGCTCGGCGGAAGCGCGCGCCAAAAGATCCTGTTCCTGGTCCTGGTCGGCATCTACGCCATCGGCGTGCAGTTCTCCGCGACGGACAAGCTGGAGCGGGTCGGGCAGCCCGACGTCGGCTGGGTCGTCGAGTTCCGCAACGCGATCTCGCCGTCGCGGCTGGACGCCAGCGACCTGGGCCTGCGCGGCGGCGGCCGCGGCTTGGCCGTGAACGGTGTCGAGCTTGCGCCGCACGAGTTCGAGGCGCGCTCGCTAGAATTGCTGCGACGCGATCCGGGCGCCAGCAACACGCTTCGCTTCGCGCGTCGCGGCGAGATCCTCGAGGTCGAGATTCCGGTGCGGAACTGGACCTGGCGAGACGCCCTGTTCACGAAGGGCGCGATCGACGTCCTGGCGCTGCTGTTCATGGTGACCGCGCTCGTGAGCTTCGTGCTGCGCCCCTACGAGCCCACGAGCTGGGCGATCCTGTCGCTCTCGAGCCTGACTGGGGGACTGCTGACCGCTGCCCTGATCCCCGAGACCTCGGTCGTCGCGTATCACGCCGCCTACCGGTTCGCGCTCTCCGGGCTGGCCGCCTCTGCGGTGCTCCACACAGCGCTGGCGTTCCCGGTGATTCACCCGTTGCTGGTGCGCAGCTCGGCGACTCTCGTGGCGATCTACGGGCTCGGCGCGCTGGTCTCGGCCGCCCGCCTGGTGTTCGGCAAGCCGGCCTGGGGGTTCGACTACGTGGGCGTGTTCGGCACCGCGCTGCTCCTCGCGTCGATCCTCTTCCTGGTGGCGCGCTGCTCCGTGCTCTCGGCGCGCGTCCGGGATCGGCTGATCGCGCAGCGCGCGCGCATCCTGCTGGTCGGCGGGATCTTCGGCGCGAGCCCCGTCGCGCTGTCCCTCTACCTGCAGAATGCGACCGAGGGCACCACGATCGACATCCGCTACACCTATTGGGCGCTGAGCTTGTTCTTCCTGCCGCTCGGCTACGTATCCGTGCGCCAAAGCCTGGTGAATGCCGCCGCCGCCGTACGCCGCGCCATCGCGTATGGAGCGCTTGCGGGACTGCTCACCTTGCTGGGCGTCCTGGTCGTCGAGGTCCAGGCGTATGCGCTCGCGCTACTGCTGTTCCCCTTGCTCTACTGGTGGCCGCGCTTCGATCAGCGGCTGAACGCGCGACTCTATCCGCGCCGCGCGCGCTTCCCTGTTCTCCTGCAGGAGGTCGGCGGGGAGATGGCGGCCTCGGCCAGCGTGGACGAACTGCTCGAGGCGCTGGTGACCGCGCCGACGCGGTTCTGCGATGCGCAATCCGCAGTGGTCTTCCTGCTGCCCGACGTCGCGGGGCCGGACGAGCGGGTACGGTCCTGTGGCGAGGTCATGCCTCTCGGAGACGCGCCGCTGGCGCACGAGACCCTGGTCAAGCTGATGGTCACCACGCGCCGCGAGATCTTCCGGGAGCAGATCGCGGTCGAGCCACAGTACGCGAACATCCGCGACGAGTGCTACGCCGGCTTCGAACGGCTCGGCGCCGAGCTGATCCTGCCGATCCTGCGCGAAGGCCAGGTGATCGGCGGGCTCGCGCCGGGTCTGCGCCGCACCGGCGACCTCTACGAGCCTCCCGAGGTGTTCGCGCTGCAGACCACCGCTCAGCAGGCCGTCCAGGCGCTCTCTCGGGTCGAGACCCTGCAGCGCCTGCGCGCCCGTGAGGACGAATTCTCGGAGCTGAAGCGCTTCTTCCCGCCGCAGATCATCGACCAGGTGATGGAGCAGGGTGGGGCCGCAGAGCTGCGTTCCCGGCGCAAGCGCGTCACGGTGTTCTTCGCAGACCTGCGCGGCTTCACTGCCTTCTCGGAACGAGTCGAGCCCGAGGAAGTAATGGCCACCTTGGCCGAGTACCACGCGGCCATGGGCAAGCGCATCGCGGAGTTCGGCGGCACGCTCGAGCGCTTCGCCGGCGACGGCTTCATGGTCTTCTTCAACGATCCCGTGGAGCAGGCGGACCACGTCGAGCGGGCCGTGCGCATGGCCCTGTGCATGCAGCGCGACGCCGCCAAGCTGCGCGAACAGTGGAATCAGCGCGGCTACAAGATCGACGTCGGTATGGGTGTACACACCGGCTTTGCGACGGTGGGCTTCGTGGGCTACGAGGGCCGGCTCGATTACGCGGTGATTGGCACCGTGACGAACCTGGCAGCCCGGCTGTCGGACGCGGCTGGAGGCGGCGAGATCCTGGTGACCGGCAGCGTGCGCCAGGAACTCTCGGGGGAATTCTTCACCGAGCCGGCGGGGGACATCTCGCTCAAGGGCATCAGCCAGCCGCAGCCGATCCATCGAATGCTCGCATCCAAGGCGCTGCGCGAAGCAGCCAGCTAGGAACCTCGGGCTAACGCCCGGAGAGCGGCTCAATCACGGCTTCGGCGAAGCGCTCGAGCTGCTCCGGGTCGCTGCCCTGGATCACGATGTAGCTGATTCCGGTCTGGTCGCGGCGCTTTTCGAGGCGCTCGCGGATCTCACTGGCCGAACCGGTCAAGAACAGCGGGCAGTCCGCGACCTGCTCGACGGTCATGCCGGTCGAGTCCGAGAGCGCGCTGCGGATGCCACTCGAATCGTCGCTGATCGCCACCACGAACACGAGCGAGTTGAGCTCGATCGCGTCGAAGTCGCGTCCGGCCCGCTCGGCTGCTTCCCGCACCCAGCTGATTTTCTGGCCCACGCGCTCGGGGGCCAGGTCCTGCGCCGTGCGGTTCGTGACCACGCCCTCCGGCATACCGGGGTTGATGCCCACGATGTCGGCATAGCGCCCCGCCACGCTCAGCACCTTCTGGCCGCCGCCGCCGATCAAGATCTTCGGCTGGCTGCCGCTGGGCAACTCGGCGGCCTGCGCGATCTGGCTCACCCGATAGTGCCCACCTTCGAAGCTGGTGCGCTCCTGCGTCCACATCCCGCGGATGATCTGCAGGGCCTCGTCCAGGCGCTCGATGCGGATGCCGGGCCGGTCGTAGCTCAAGCCGGCCTCCTCGTAGTCGCTCTTCATCCAGCCAGCGCCGATGCCGAACTCGTGCCGACCGCCCGACAGGATCTGCACGGTCGCGGCGGCCTTGGCCAGGATCACGGGATGGCGGTAGTCCACGTCGTAGACCAGCGAGCCGACCTTCAAGCTCTCGGTGACGGAGGCGGCCGCGGCAAGCAGGGCCACCGGGTCCCACTGGGGTCCGAAGTGGTCCGGGCAGAAGAGCGACGAGTAGCCGAGCGCCTCGATGCGCCGCACGCGTTCCTGCCAGCCGGGCTGTGGCAGGCTGGAAACCTGCACGCCGAAGCGGAAGGGTCGGGGCATGGGCGGCATGGTATCAGGAGCGCTCGGGCTTGACCGGGGTCTCGCAGAGCCGGATGATCGCGCGGAACCTGCCGGAGGAGCCATGGACCGGATCGCAGATGGACCGATCGATCGCGAGGCGTTGGCCAAGCAACTGGACGAGGCGGAGTCCGCAGAGCGGATCTCCTGGGTCGAAGCCCTGGACGGCCGCGCGCAAGCGCGGCTCTGGACGGCCAGCAGAGGCCAGCCGGTGACGATTGCCGAGATGGTGCCGGCATCGCTCGGCCCGCTGGTGCCCGTGATCTTCCACGGGAAGAACTCGCTCCCCGCCTTCAGCCGCTTCCAGAAGCGCTTCTGCCGGCCGGCGGCTGGCGTCGACCGCGATGAGCTCTGGGGCTACAACTACCAGCCGACGCGCTGGCTGGCTCCCTTGACCGGGCCCGGCTACTACGTGGCATACGACGCTCCGCCGGCTCTCGGATCCGTGGCCGTCGACTACACACGGCTGCCGGAGTCGCACCCGGCCGGCTGGCCCGAGATCGTCGACAACCAGTACCGGCTCAGCCGCTTCATCTACGCCGGTATGATCGACTACCTGCGGCGCGTCTCCACGCACGTGCTGATCGGGCGCGCCACGCGGGCCGGCCGCGAACTTCCCAACTACTTCGCGCTGTGCCGCGAGGACCCGGCCTAGCTCGGAGCGGGCGCCAGTGACGGGAGCAGTCGGAATCGTCGCGAACCCCATGTCGGGGCGTGACGTGCGCCGCTACGCTGCACGAGGCACTCACGTGACGCCGGAGGCGAAGCGCGACCAGGTCGCCCGGGCGGTGATCGGCGCGGCCGCCGGCGGCGCGCGTCGCGTACTGGTCACGCGCGAGCCGTTTCGTATTGCCGAGCGCGCCGTTGAAAATCTGCGCATCGACGCCGAACTCGAGGTGCTGGACCCAGGCGCGAAGCTCGACGCCTCGGACACGGAGCGCGCGGTCCGCGCGCTGCGCGAGGCGGGCTGCGCCGCATTGGTGACCCTGGGCGGTGACGGCACCCAGCGCATCGTCGCACGAACCTGGCCGGGCGCCGTGCTCGTGCCGCTCTCGACCGGCACGAACAATGTCTTCCCGCACACGATCGAGGCGACCGCCGCGGGCTCCGCCGCTGGCCTGGTCGCGTCGGGCCGCGTGGAGCTTGCGCGCGTGGCCGTGGCCGCCAAGTGCATACAGATCGAGCTCGACTGTGGCCGCCGCGACCTGGCCCTGATCGATGCGGTCCTCCTGGTGGGCGACCGCGTGGGGAACTACATGCCCTTCGAGCCGGAGCGCATCCGCGAGCTGGTGCTGGCGCGCGCGGAGCCCGCAGCCGTCGGCTGCTCCCCGATCGGCGGGCTGCTGCTGCCCTGCGCGGCGGGCGACGAGTTCGGCGTCGCGGTCGCATGCGTGGCCCACGCGGCCGGCGGAAAGCCGCTGCTGGTCCCGATCTCGCCAGGCTTGTACCGCAAGGTGCACGTGACCGGGGCCCGCCGCATCGAGCTCGGCGAATCGGTGGAGCTCGCGGGGCCGGGCGTGCTGGCCCTGGACGGCGACCGCGAACACACGCTTGCGGCGGGCCAGCGGGCCGTGGCGCGCGTGGAGCGGACGGGTCCGCGCGTGATCGACACGGCACTCGCGTTGGCAGAAGCCGCGCGGCTGGGCCTGTTCCTGGACCGCCCGCCCTGGCGCGATGCCTACGACGGGGCCTGGGCCGGGGCGACCTGCTGCTGAAGAGCAGTAGCCCTGGCCGGAGTAGAGGCCGCGGCTCAGGCGGCGCGGGCCACGGTCTCCGAGCCGAAGGCGTCCGCCTCCCACGCGAGCAGGTCGGCGATCGTGACGCGCGGGCCGCTGTGCGCGCCGGCCCCGAAGGCGGCCCACACCTCGGAGACCCGGGTCTTGGCGGTGGGGCGGGCCAATCGGAAGCGCCCCCCGCCGACCGGTACGACCAGGCGGGCCTTCTGGAGTTGCTCCAGCACGGCCGCCACTGGGCCCTCGTCGAGACACTCCTGGCGCGCGATCTCGCCGGCGCTCGCCGTGGGCGCGTCGGGATCGGCACCCAGTCGCTCCAAGCACCGGATTCCCTGAAGAATTGCCTCGAGTTGCCGCATGCCGAGAAGGCTAGGCACCGGCCCAGGGCCGTCAAGCCGAGGGTCAAGCCCGTCGCGGCGGGCGACGATAACGACGGGGTGCAGGAGTGTCGGAGATGAGCAAGGCGCGCCGGGTTCCGCGGCGCCAGATGCCTCGGAACGACCTGAAGCGGATCGCCGCCGCCTTCAGCACGCGCGAGCTGAAAGGCAAGGGACAGATCTCGAAGCTCTCGCGCAAAGGGCTGTTCTTCGCCACGGAACGGCTGCCATTGCCGGGCCACCCGGTCTGTGTGGTGTTCCGGGATCGCAGTGGCAACAAGATCAGCGTCGAGGGCACCGTGCGCTGGAACACCGCGCAGATGCGCCCGAACGCGTCCGGGTTCGGCATGCAGATCGAGAAGGCCTCGAGCGAGTACCTGGAGTTCTACGAGGACATCCTGGTGAACTGAGGCCGCGTCGGGGAGCGGCTAGCGGATCGGCCCCACCGAGCTGATCTCGTACCGGCCCTAGTGGTGGCGGTGGCCGCAGCGGCTGTGCTGCCAGTGACGCCCGTGCGGGTGGCCGTGGTTGCGATAGTGCCCGCGACCACGCGCGTGGCGGTAGTGCTCGTGGACCTGGGGCACGGCCACGTAGACCGGGTAGGGCTGACGCCGCGCGTAGGCGGCCGGCTGCGCGCCCGCCACGAGGGTGCCCAGCACGTCGCGGCCAACGTAGACGGCCTCGTGCGCCGCGATGCGGCCCAGCTCGTACTTGAACGCGTCCTCGAACTCGTCGCCCGCCTCGGCCGGGCGCGCGAACGCGCCAGCCAGGAGCAGTGCGAGCGCTGGCACTGCAGCCCAGCGGATGAAGCGCCTTCCGGCCTCGCGCCAGTTCGTCATCCAGATCGTAGCGAGACTCATCTGGTGTCTCCCGGTTCGAGCAAGTAGCTCGACCGTGGAACCGGGCGGCGGCGGGGATGGACCACGCCGGCAGAAAAAGAGCCAACGGACCGGCTGATCGGTCGATTTCGCTCCCGAGACTTGCCAGAGTATGGGGCGACGGCGG
The DNA here is from genome assembly GCA_964194645.1 of uncultured Gammaproteobacteria bacterium. Lineage (GTDB taxonomy): Bacteria > Myxococcota_A > UBA9160 > SZUA-336 > SZUA-336 > CAXMNF01. The sequence goes on along the minus strand of CAXMNF010000077.1, from coordinate 5,551 downwards.
ATTGCCGGGGAGGAGAGGCAGGCATGGACCCGAGAATCCAGAAGATCATCGCGGGCGCAATTGCGCTGGTGTTCTTGGCGAGCTGCGGAACGACGAACCCGTTCACCGGCGAGGGAGAGTGGAGCAAGGCCTCCAAGGGCGCTGCGATCGGAGCGCTCGCCGGCGCCGCGGTTGGCGCGCTGAGCGGCTCCGAGGACCGAGGCAAGCGAGCGCTGATCGGCGCGGGCGTCGGAGCTCTGGCCGGCGGCGCGGTGGGCCACTACATGGACCGGCAGGAGGCGAAGCTGCGCGAGCAACTCGCCGGCACTGGAGTCAGCGTTACGCGCCAGGGCGACAACCTGATCCTGAACATGCCGGGCAACATCACCTTCGCGTCGAACAGCTCGGACATCCGGTCGGGCTTCTACGACGTGTTGAACTCAGTCGTGTTGGTGCTGAACGAATTCGACAAGACGCTGATCCAGGTGCTGGGCCACACCGACAGCACCGGTTCGCAGCAGTACAACCAGTCGCTCTCCGAGCGGCGTGCCAGTAGCGTGGGCGCCTACCTGATCTCGCAGGGCGTGAACCGCATGCGAGTGGATCCCTTGGGCTTCGGCCCGAACCACCCCGTGGCGAGCAACGCCAGCCCGGAGGGTCGTTCCATGAACCGGCGCGTCGAGCTGCGCCTGGTCCCGGTCACCGAGTAGCACTGCAGCCCTTCGGATCCCGTCGGCCCCGTGGACCGATTTCGGTCCCGGGGCCGACTTGTCTCCCGAGCCCGGCACGAGCCTCGGGCTGGGAGGAAAGCGATGCTGGCCCTGATCCTTGCTGCGACCCTCGCGAGCGCGGCCTCGACCGCCGAACAGCGCGAGGAACTCGCGCTCACCGTCTACAACCAGGACTTCGGCCTGATCCGCGAGGTGCGCGAGTTGCCGGTGGGCAAGGGGCTGGCCGACCTCGAGTTCTCCGACGTGGCGGCCACCATCCAGCCCGAGACCGTCTGGATCCGGGCGCTGGGCCGCGGCGGCCTGCGCGTTCTGGAGCAGAGCTATCGTTACGACCTGCTGAGCCCCGACAAGCTGCTCGAGAAGTATGTGGGCCGGCAGGTGCGCGTCTATCGGCGCAATGAGAGCACCGGCCGCGACGAGGTTCAGGAAGCCAAGGTCCTGTCCGTGAACGGCGGGGTGGTCCTGCAGATCGGCGACGAGATCACGTTCGGCCACCCCGGGCGGCTCGCGTTTCCGGAGCTGCCCGAGAATTTGATCGCCCGTCCCACCTTGCGCTGGCAACTCGAGAGCGACGCGGCGCGGCCCCGGGTCGAGGTGTCGTACCTGGCGCGCCAGCTGTCCTGGAAGGCCGACTATGTACTGGTAGTCGATGCCGACGACGCCTCGGCTTCGCTCACGGGCTGGGTGACGCTCGACAACCGCAGCGGCGCGACCTACGAGGATGCGCGGCTGAAGCTGGTGGCCGGCGACGTACGCCGCGTCGGCCCAGAGCCGGTCGACTACCGGCTGGCGGCGAAGCGCATGCGCGCGGCCGAAGCGGGCACGGCCGGCTTCGTCGAGGAGGGGCTCTTCGAGTATCACCTGTACGCACTCGAGCGGCCCACCACGCTGCTCGACCAGGAACAGAAGCAGATCACCCTGCTCGAGGCGCCGCGCATCGGCGTGCGCAAGCGGCTGGTGTTCCGGGGCCAGTCCCACTGGTTCCGGCAGCCGCTGCCAGCCGGGCTGCGCGACCAGAAGGTCGGCGTCTTCCTGGAGATCGAGAACAGGGACGAGCAGGGGCTTGGCCTGCCGCTGCCGAAGGGCGTGGTGCGTGTCTACAAGGCCGACTCCGAGGGCGCGCAGCAGTTCCTGGGCGAGGACCGAATCGACCACACGCCGCGCGACGAACGCTTCCGCATCCAGACCGGGGATGCCTTCGACGTGGTCGCGGATCGCGTGCAGACCGAGTTCAAGATCACCGGGCAGTGCACCAGCGAGAGCGCCTGGCGGATCGAAGTGCGCAACCACAAGGACGCGGACGAGACGGTCGAGATCGCGGAGGCTGCGAGCGGAGACTGGGAGATCCTCTCGTCGACCCATCCGCCGGTCGAGCGGGACGCGCAGAGCTTCCGCTTCACGGTGCAGGCCCCGGCACGCGGCACGGTCGCCGTCGAGTACCGGGTACGCGTGCGCTGGTGCTAGCGGACGAGCGCCCCAGCCGCGCGGCCAGGCGGTGTGTCATTTCTCGACACATCAGACGCTGACGACACTCCAGAAGCACTTTCGGGGTTGCCCTCAACCACTCGACCGGGCAGCCGAAGCCGTAGCAGGGGCTGGATGCGCATGACTCGTTTGGGCTGGCTGGTGATTCCGCTGTTGGTGGCGTGCTCCACCCTGCGGACCCCGGCCTTGGAACCGGTGCTGGCCCTGCAGGCGGAGGCCACGCCGTGCCCCTGCGGGACGCACTTGGAGCGCTACCGGCGGGCCGGGCTGACGGTGCTCCAGTGCGAGACCGAGAGCGGGCACATCGACGGCTGGAAGGCCTCGTACTGGGCAGGCGGGCGCCGGGCCATGTTCAGCGAGTACCGGGCCGGGCGCCCGCATGGCTTCACCACGGCCTGGGACCGCGACGGGCGGCGCCGGCTCCAGGCGCGCTGGTGGAACGGACGCCGGCACGGCGCGCAGCTGCACTGGTACCCGGGCGGGGTGCTTGCCAGCCGCATCCCTTTCGAGAACGGCCTCGAGCACGGGCCGCGCAGCGACTACTACGCGAACGGCCGCTTGATGACACGCGCCGAGTACCGCTCGGGTGTTCAGCACGGCGCGGTGCTGGCCTACTACCCGAGCGGCGTGCTCCAGGCGGAGGGCCGGTTCGCGCGCGGCCAGGCCGAGGGCGACTGGTCGTACTGGGACCCGTCCGGCCAACTCGACACGCGCATCCTCTGGCGCAGCGGCCGCGAGATCAGTCCCTAGCGGCCCTCCCCCCGTTCCCGTAGGAGAGCGACTTTTCCTGAGTCGCTCTCCGTCGCGGCAAGGCGAGCTCTGCTCGCCGTTAGGCCGCTAAGACTCAGCCAGGCCTTCGAGTCGTTCGACGGCGTCCACGTATTCTTCGACCAGGCTCTGGATCAGCTCGCGCGTCGAGCGCACCTCGTTCATGCTGCCCACGACCTGCCCGACGGGGTTGAACGCCACCTCCTGTGCCTTCGCCGCGTAGCGGCTGGTCCGCGAGACCGCCTCGGCGGTGACCATGAACTGAAGCGGCATGCCGAGCGGCGACGGATTGCCCTCGGCCTGCCAGGCTTCGGTCCAGGCGTTGCGCAGCATGCGGCAGGGCTTGCCCGTGTAGGAGCGCGAGCGGACCGTGTCGGCGCTGGTGGACTTGAAGTACGACTCCATCTGCGCGGGCGGGGCCTCGGCCTCCTGGACCGCGAGCCACAGCGAACCGGTCCACACCCCCTGCGCGCCGATCGCGAGAGCCGCGGCGATCTGGCGGCCGCTGCCGATGCCCCCGGCGGCCAGCACGGGCGTCGGCGACACGGCGTCGATCACCTCGGGCCAGAGCACCAGACTGCCGATCTCGCCGGTGTGTCCGCCGCCTTCGTAGCCCTGCGCGATCACGATGTCGATGCCCGCCTCCTTGTGGCGCAGCGCCTGACGGGTGCTCCCGCACAGTGCGGCGACCAGGCGGCCAGAGCCCCGGATCTCCTGCACGACGTCCTCGGGGGGGGTGCCGAGTGCGTTCGCGATCATGCGCACGCCCGCGTGCTTGAGCGCCGTCTCGACCTGCGGCCCCGCCGTCGCGGCGGTCCAGCCCAGCAACTCGCGCGGCTTTTCCTCTGGCGGTAGCTCCGGCACGCCGTGCTCGGCGAGCAGGCGCTTGGCGAACGCGCGGTGCTGCTCCGGGACCATCTCCCGCAGCTTCTCCTCGAGTTTCTCCGCGTCGAGCTCACCCTGGCCCTCGTACTTGCCCGGGATCACGATGTCGACGCCGTAGGGCCTGCCGTCGATGTGCTCGTCGATCCACTTGAGCTCGATTTCGAGCTGCTCGGCTGAGAAGCCGACGGCGCCCAGCACGCCGAAGCCACCGGCGCGGCTCACCGCGGCCACCACGTCGCGGCAGTGGGTGAAGGCGAAGATGGGGAACTCGATGTCGAGCTGATCGCAGATCGGTGTGCGCATGACGTACTCCCGCCGTGTGGCCCGTGGCCTGGACGTGGAAGGGTACCACCGCCGTGGCACGATCGGCAGACGATCAGGGGGAGGGCGCGGCCGGAACAGCGGCGGGCAGGTCGAGCCGGAAGTCGTACGCGAAGCGCTTCGCGTCGGCTGCGAGCTGCACGTCGACCGCGCGCGGCTGGCCGTGGACGGTCAGCGTGAGACGCGCACCCGTCTCGCCCCGCTCGATCGCCACGTCCTCGATCAACAGCTCCTGACCCGCCTCGTTGAAGGCGCGCAATGCCACGAGCCGCTCGACCCGGCCTTCCAGGGCGAGGGCCAGGTGGTCGCGGCCCAGCTCGAGGACCTCGAGCACCACGCCCCACGCATCGATCCGTTCGCCCGGTACCAACGCCTCGAGTCGGGCGCTGCGCACGTCACGCGCCAGACGCAGGTGCAGCGTGCCCGCGATTCCGAGCACCGCACTCGCCGCGTGCTCGAGACCCGTCTCGAGCTCGACCGCGCCGATCAGCTCGTCGCGCCCGAAGCTGCGCCGTGGCAGGACCGCTGCGCGCGCCTGCGTGCTGACGGTCCGGCCGTCGCGCAGCCGCACCTCTGCGAGTGCAAGCTCCAGCCCGTGCAGGTTGTAGGTCAGGTTCGGGATGTCTGGCGCGAGCACGCCGATCCGCGGGGCGAGCCGACCGTCGTCGCCCAGCTCGCGCAGCACCAGGGTGAACGGGCCCGCAGTGCCGAGCGCCTGCCCGGGCAGCTCCGGCTCGAACACCTTGCCCACCTGCGGACCGAACTCCTCCAGGAACTGCTGCTCGCTGTACTCGATGAAGGCCGCAGACTCACTCGACAGCTGTTCCCCGTCGCTGCCGGGACGCGCCGAGCCGAGCTCCAGCGGGAAAGAGAGTTCCTGCTGTTCCAGCGCGAAGACGACCTCGAGCTCGGCCAGGTCGCCGCGATAGCTCTCGGCCGCAATCAGCTCGCCGCTGCCCGGAACGTCCACGAACCAGCTGTCGAGCGCTGCGAGCGGCGTGGAGGCACGGTTCAGGGCTCGGACTGCCAAGACCCGCGCGGGCGCACCGCTGATCCGGTACGAAAACGCGCTCTCGGAGAAGCCCGTGATTTCGACGCGCGCACCGAAGCGTTCGACTGAGTCGCCGACCGCCGGCTTCTTGATGCGCAGCGACTCGGTGCCCACGGGCAGGGCGAAGCGCACGGCGGCTCTCAGCGCAACGAGCGCATCGAGCTCGGCAGCATCTGCCAGGCGCAGCGTCTTGCGTGCTCGAATCAGGTCACTTGCCACGTCGCCCGCGAGTGGGACGGCGGCTGCGTTCCGATCGGGCCCGCAGGGCTCATCTCGCAAGAGCTCGTTGCCGTCCGCATCGAGCGCGCTCTCCACCTGGAGCAATGGCCCG
>CAXMNF010000076.1:0-3378 GCA_964194645.1 uncultured Gammaproteobacteria bacterium | reverse complement strand
CACGACCCGGCCAATACCCATGATCGTCTCGCCGTCCTCGGCGAGCGCCGCGTCGCGCGGCAGCAGGTCGCGCAGCTCGCGCACCAGCCGGTAGGGATGGATCGGCACCGCGTCGCTCGCCATCACCTGCTCGAGCGGCCCTTCGTTGCGCTCGCGCGCGGCGCCGAGCTCCGCGAGCCAGCCCGAGCCGGCACAGGCCAGTCGGCGGCCCTCGAGCGCGTCGGCGAGCTTCTCGGCCGCGACGGCAGCGTCGGCCACCACGCCGAGCTCCACGTCGGCGGCGCTCGCGAACTCCTCGGCGACCAGGTCGATCTGCGCGATGCGCACCCCTTCCCGGTAGCGCGGCGCGCGGCCGAAGCCGAAGATCCAGTTGAAGCGCCCGCCGATCATCAAGATCGCGTCGGCGCCGGACAGCGCCGCGGAGCGCGCGCCGTTCATGAAGTGCGGGTCGTCGTCGGGGATCACGCCGCGCGCCATCGGCGATGTGAGGTACGGGATGCCATGCGCCACCAGGCGCGCGAGCGGCTCGCCGGCATCGGCCCAGGCCGCGCCCTTGCCGATCAGCAGAAGCGGCCGCTCGGCCGTCGCGAGCAGCTCCGCAATCCGCTCGATCGCGGCGGGATCGGGGTGCGGCTTCGCGATCTCAGCTGCGCGCGCGCGCAGGCCGGCGCGCTCCTCGGCAATCCGCCGGCCCACGAGGTGGCCCGGGTAGTCCAGGTAGACCGAGCCCGGGCGGCCCTCGACGGCGCGCGCCAGGCCCAGGTGCAGCAGCTCGGCGATGCGCTCGGTGCTGTCCACCTGCTCGGCCCACTTGCAGCCCGGCCGCGCGAAGGCCAGCTGGTCGGCCTCCTGGAAGCCGCCCAGGCCGCGCGTCGGCCCGAGCGCCGAGCCGCCCAGGACCAGCAGCGGCATCGCGCTGGCGGTTGCCACGTACATGGGCGTCACGGTGTTGGTCATGCCGGGTCCGGAACCCGCCACGACCACGCCGGGCCGCCGCTTCACCCAGCCCCAGGCGGATGCCATGAAGGCCGCGGACTCCTCGTGGCGGCAGCCGACCACGGTCATTCCCTGCTCCTGCGCGCCCGCGAACAGCTCGATCATGGGCCCGGCGACCACGCCAAAGAGCGTGTCGATCCCGGCGGCGCAGAGCTGGCGGGCCGTGATCTGCCCGCCGTTCAGGTCGGCCATCGCGGCGTCCTCCTCGGCCGCGAGTGTACACTGGCGGGGTCTCAGGAGCGGGCCAATGGCGTCGATCACGATCGTCTCGGGCTGCCCTGGCACCGGCAAGACCACGCTGGCCGAGCGGCTCGCGAGCGAGGCCGGACAGGGTATGCACCTGGTTGCGGACGCCTTCTACGAGGCGCTCGCAGGCCTGTCGCAACCCGGCCGTCCGGCCCTCTCCGAGCACAAGGCCGTGACAGTGGCGACCGCCCAGGCGGCCGGCGTGTTCGCGGCGGGCGGCCGCGACGTGTACGTCGACGGCGTGGTGATTCCCTGGTTCCTGCCGGCCTTCGTGCGCGCGCTTCGCGAGGTCGACGCGCCGGTCCACTATCTGGTGCTGCGCGCCGGGCTCGAGGAGACCCTGGCACGCTCAGCCGGCAGCGACGATCCCAAGCCGGAAGACGTGCTGCACCGCCTTCACGACGCCTTCGCCGATCTCGGTGCAATGGAGCGGCACGTGATCGATACGAGCGACCAGACACCGGACGAGACACTCGGTCTGATCAAGGAGCAGCAGCCAACCGGCCGTCTGCTGCTAGAGGTGTCGAGCTTCCCCGCCTAGGAACGCTCCTCGCCGAAGCCGGCAAGCGTCATCGCGGACATGAAGCGATCGCCTTCCTCTGGAGTCGGCGCCAGATCTCGCACCATCGGCTCCAGCAGCTCGAGCGTCAGTCCGGGCGCAACGCGCGCGAACTCGCGCTGGGCCCGGCGGCCCTCGTCCAGCTGCCCGAGCTCGCACAGGGCGATGGCCAGGGCCATCCAGGCGGTGCGCGTCTCGCCGCGCTCGAGCGAGCGGCGTGCGTCGTCCACGGCCTCTTCGTAACGACCCAACACTACGCAGGCCAGCGAACGGAAGCCCAGCCAGTTGTAGAGCAGTGGGTCGCGCGGCGAGAGCCGCGCGGCGCGGTCGATCTCGGCCAGGCCCCGCTCGGGGTCGTGCTCGAAGGTGCGCGCGATGCCGAGGGCCGCGAGCGCCTGCGCGTTGCTGGGATCGAGCTCCAGCGCGCGCTGGTGGGCGCGGATCGCATCCTGCGTGCGGCCCAGGTTGCCCATCACGGCCCCCTGGATCTGCAGGACCTGCGGATCGTCCGGCGCCAGGCGCACGGCGCGCGTGATGCCCTCGAGGATCTCCGCGACCACCGGCTCCTCGCCACCGGGCCGGAGCTGCTGGTGCAACAGCGAGCGCGCGAACGCGAGCACCGCATGGGCCAGTCCGTAGCCCGGGTCCATCTCGATGGCGGTCTCGGCGGCGCGCTGGCTGCGCTCGCAGGTCTCGCGGCTGCTCAAGTCGCTCTGCAGCTCGATCCAGGCGCGGTTCGTGATCGACCAGGCCTCCAGGCTCCCGGGCGGAGCGCGCCGCGCGCGCTCCGCTTCGGCCCCGCGCAGCGCCGGCTGCAGCGCCGCCACGATGCTGCGCACCAGCTCGTCCTGCAGCTCGAAGATCGCGTCGATCGGCCGATCGTACTTCTCGCCCCAGACGTGGTGGCCGTTGGTCGCATCGACCAGCTCAGCGCTGACGCGCAAGCGCTCCCCCGCAGCGCGCACGCTGCCGGTCACCAGGTAGCGCGCGCCAAGCTCGCGGCTCGCCTGCTCCGGGGAGGCGCTTCGGCCCTTCAGGGTGAAGCTCGAGCTGCGCGCGATCACCGGGAACAGGCGCCAGCCCGAGAGGAGCGTGATCAGGTCCGCCGCGATCCCGTCGGCCAGGAACGCGTGCTCGGGGTCGGGGCTCAGGTTGTCGAAGGACAGCACGGCGATCGCCGGGTGTCCCGCGTCCGGTCCGCGCGCCAACGCGGGCTCGGCGTCGAGGCGCGCCCGGAACACGCGCACCGGGTGCGGCACGTTCTTGAGCTGCTGCTCCCCGCCGTCCTCGAAGAGGACGTCGAGCTTGCCTCTCACCTGCTCGTGGACGGTCGCCGAGATGCACAGACCACCGGGCTCGGCGAGCGCCTCCAGGCGCGCGGCCAGGTTCACGCCATCGCCGTAGATGCGTTCGCCCTCGACCATCACGTCGCCCAGGTGCACGCCGATCCGGAAGGGCATGCGCCGCTCCTCCGGGCTCTGGTCGTTGCGCTCGCCCAGCGCCCGCTGCACCGAGACTGCGCAGCTCACCGCTTCGAGCGCGCTCGGAAACTCCGCGAGCAGATTGTCGCCGGGCGC
>CAXMNF010000075.1:0-3022 GCA_964194645.1 uncultured Gammaproteobacteria bacterium | reverse complement strand
GAGATCCAGCGCGAGCTGGAGTTGGGCGCGGGGAGCCTGCTCTTGGGCGGCAACCTGCGCCGGCTGGTCGGCGACTCACCGGTGGTCCTGGGCAGCCGCGAGGAGGAGACGCTGTACGGCGCCTTCATGCAGCACGAGTATCCGCTGAGCGACCATCTGACTTCCTACCTGGGCCTGCGGCTCGACAAGCACCCGTTGGCGGGCACGCAGCTCTCGCCCCGCGGCAGCCTGGTGTACCGCTTCTCCGAAACCGGGCGAGTCCGCGCGTCGATCTCGCGCTCCTTCCGGAATCCGCCGAGCCTCGCCAACTACGTTAACCTGACGCTCGTGCCTCCGGCGATCGCCGGGCTGGTCGCCAACGACGACCTCGACCCAGAGGCCGTCACGTCCTGGGAGTTCGGCGTGCGCTTCTCCCCGCGCCCGCGCTTCTCGGTCACCGCGGACTTCTTCTACCAGCGGGTCGACGACGCGCTGCAGATCGGAATCGCGCCGGCCGGCCCCTTCCTGGTCAACGCGCGCTTCGTGAACGGAGGCCGCACCACGTTCTGGGGCAGCGAGCTGGCGCTCGACCTGCGACTCGGCAACCGCACGCACGGCTTCGCCAGCTACTCGTTCCTGGAGAATCACGACGATCCGGCGCGCGTTTCGCCGCGGCACAAGGCGTCGCTCGGCGTGCGCGGCCCGATCAGCTCGCGCCTGCGCTACTCGCTCAGTGCCTCCTACGTGGGGCACACCCAGGTGGAGAGTGATCCGGCGCCGCTCGGCGGCTCGCTCGCCCTGCTCAACCCCGGGCCCCACCCGAACCGTATCCACTCGCGCTTCGTGGTCGATGGCTTCCTGGGCTACCAGGTGACCGAGCGCTTCGAGCTCGGCCTGAAGGCGCGAAACATGTTCCACCAGGTGCGGCGCCAGTACCCGCTCGGCGACGAGATCGGCAGCGAGCTGCTGATGACCGGCACCTTCGAGTTCTAGGGCGCCCAGGTCTGCTGAACCACTCGCCATGACCTTGCGAAGTCTCATATTGCCGCTCGCGTTGCTGCTGGCGACCGCCTCCGGTGCCCGGGCCGCCGACCCGCTGGTCGTCGTGCTGCGCAGCAGTCATGCAGCCCCCTACGGGCGAGCACTCGAGGGCATCCGCGAGGGCCTGGGCGCCGCCGTGCGGGTCGAGGTCCTGACGGTCGAGAACGGTTCGACCAAGCACGCCGAACAGATCCGTGAGCTCGCGCCGGACCTGCTGCTCAGTCTGGGTTCGACGGCCACGCGCTGGGCGATGACCAACACCGAGACCGCGCCGATCGTCTTCGCGATGGTGCTCCACCCAGTGTCGAGCGAGCTGGTCCAATCGCTGCAGCGCCCGGGCGGCCGCGTTACCGGGGCCGCACTCGACATCCCGATGACCACCCAATTCGAGGTGCTGCGCGACGTGGTGGGCGCCGGCCGGGTCGCCGTGCTGTACGACCCGAACGAGACTGCTGATCTCGTGAAGAGCGCGCGCGTGGCGGCGAAGTCCCGGGGCATCGTGTTGCTGCCGATCGCCGTCGACGGGCCCAAGAGCCTCGAGGGATCGCTCCGCCGCGTGGACAGCTCGGTGGACGCGCTCTGGTCGGTGGCAGACCGCACGGTCATGTCGCGCGGAGCAGCGGAGCGCGTGCTGCTGCACACGCTGCGCGAAGGCGTGCCGTTCATCGGCCTGTCGGAACAGTTCGTGCGGGCCGGCGCGCTGCTGGCGCTGGTCAGCTCCTACGAGGAGAACGGCCGGCAGGCTGCGCGTCTGGCTCGCAAAGTCCTCGGGGGTCGCTCCCCAGCCTCACTCGCAGTCGCGCAGCCGGAGCTGATCGAGATCGTGTTCAACCCGCGCACCGCCGAGCGCTTGCGCTTCCAGCCCAAGCTCGACTCGACGACCGTTCTGCGCGCCGTCGAGTAGCAGAGGCTCAACCCGCCCGCAGCTCCGAGACGCGACTCTGCAACACGCTGCTGGCGTTTCCGATCGCGCGCTCCACGGCCGGGCCGAGCTGTTCCACGTACCAGCGGTAGTAGCCGGATTCGGTGAACTCCACGTGGCTGCGCAGCGCGTCATCGTCGAGAAGGCGCACCGAGTAGAGGGTCGACAGCGACGCCTGCTGGCGCGCGCGCTCGACCAGCCCCTCGCGGATCTCCGCCTCGCGCTCGGCGAGCGCCTCTTCCGACACAGGCGCCGGCAGCAGGGGCTCCACGGCGCGCAGGTTCGTGCGCGACACGGCGAGCAAGGTATCGATCGCCTGCTCACCCTGGCGGCTGGCCGCCGTCATGCGCTCGGCCAGCTCCAAGCGGGCTTCCGAAGGCGGCGTCTTGGCCAGAACAGCCAGGAAGCTGTCGAGGCTGGTACTCCCGTCCTCCTGGGGCTGGACGATCGCGGCCTGCACCAGCGCCTCCCCGGCCGGACTCCGGAAATACTCGAGCAAGGCCAGCACCGCCGCCTCGTCGTAGTGCTCCACGTAGTGCTCGACCATCTGCTCGAGCAGCGGGCCCGGCGCATAGGCTTCGGCGGCCGCGGCCTGCAGCTGCTCGATCGTCGCGGGCGCAAGCGCGTCCTGGAACTGGACCATGTTCACGGCGGCGACCTGGGTCCACTGGCCGGCGCTCCCGGCGACGCCGAGCACCTGGAACATCTCGCGCACCGCCCGGCGCCGGCTCTCGAGGTCCGCCTCCGCCGGGCCGCAACCGGCTCCCAGCAACAACAGCAGCAGCGCGGCGAGCCACCTGCCACCCCGAGACTGCAGCGCTTCGCGCCGCTTCACGAGACGAGCTCGATGATGCGCTCGCAGCGCTCCAGCCGCTCCACCGTTCCCTCGCCTACCCTCTTTGCGTGCATCTCCACCTCGAGCATCTTGCGATTGACCCAGCTCGCCGCCAGATCAAAGCGCTCGGGCGCGGCGGCGGCCTGCCGCAGCAGCTCCGTGGCTACGATCACGCAGATCACCATCTCGGCGACGTGCCTCGAGCAGAGCAGAGCGTACCCGAAGTCCTGGAGTAGTGCGGAGGA
>CAXMNF010000074.1:0-4956 GCA_964194645.1 uncultured Gammaproteobacteria bacterium | reverse complement strand
CCCTCCCGGTCCAGGTAGATCTGGAGCGAGTTGTTCCGGTCGATCAGGCCACAGCAGCGGTAGAGCAGAGCGCGGCTGCCCTCTACGCCGAGCACCATGCGCGCCAGCATGTTCTTCATGAGCGGCTGCTCCGCGATCGGGCTCCCGAACTGCTTGCGCTCGCGCGCGTACTGGAGAGCCTTGGCGAGCGCCGCTTCGGCAATGCCGATGCCCTGAGCCGCTACACCGAGCCGCGCGTTGTTCATGAGCTCGAGCATCGCCTTGAAGCCCTCGCCTTTCACGCCGATCCGCCAGGCGCGCGCGCGCTCGAAGCCCACCACCGCGGTCGGCGAACCGTGGATGCCGAGCTTGTGCTCGAGCCGCTCGATCCGGACGGCGTTCGGGCTCCCGTCCGGCAAGGTGCGCGGGCACAGGAAGAGCGAGAGCCCCCGGGTCGTCCCCTTCGACTGCTCGAAGCTCTGGTCGTCGCGCGCCAGCACCAGGTGGACTTCCGCGCCGCCGTTCGTGATGAAGATCTTCTGGCCCTCGAGCGCACAGCCGTCGGCATCCTCGTAGGCGCGCGTGCTGATCCCGCCCAGGTCCGAGCCCGCCTGCGGTTCGGTCAGGTCCATGGCGCCCTGCACTTCGCCGCTGGTGAAGCGCGGCAGGTATTCCTGGCACAGCTCCTCGGACGCGTAGGTCTCGATGTCCTGCGCGACACCCGCCTGCAGGCCCAGGATCGTCATCAGGCCAGCATCGGCGCGCGCCACCATCTGCAGGATCACATTGGTGAGCAGGGCGGGCAGCTCGAAACCGCCGTAGCGCTCGGAAATCGACGCGCTCACCAGGCCCGCCTCGCGCAGGCGCTCGTAGCCGGCTTGCAGGTGGGCTGGCACGAGCACCTCGCCTTCGGTCAGCTTGGCGGGAGTCTCCCAGCCCTGGCGCGCCTCGGGCTCGATCTCGGCGCAGATCTCTGCGCAGGTCTCCAGCACCGCTCGCAGCGCGGCCCGCTCGGCCTCGATGTCGACGTCGGGCCCCTTGCGGGCATGGAAATAAGCGTCCCAGTCGACTAGATGATTCAGGTAGACGAGGATTCCGTCAGACAGATAGCTCGACACGCGCGATCTCCCGGGGAGGGTTCAAGGTATGTATGTCGGCCGCATCGTAGCAGTGGGTCGCACCCGGGCCGGGGCCAACACGGGCCTGTACCGGGTATCGTCTCGTTCCTTTCCGAACCGGAGGGTCATCGAGATCGGCGGCCGCCTGGCCGTGCTGCCGCGCGAGGGCCACGAGGGGGACGTGCACAAGAACCCCTACATCGCCTACAACTGCATCCGGATCGCGCGCAACTGGTGTGTGATCACGAATGGCAGCCAGACCGACCCGATCGCCGAGAAGATAGAGGCCGGCACGGCGCCGCGCGATGCGCTGGCCCAGACCCTGCTGCTGCTCGACTACGAGCGGGACGACTACCGCACCCCGCGCATCGCCGGAGCCGTCCCGCTCGAGGGCGACACGGCCTGGCTGGGGGTGGTGCGCCACGACGCCCTGGTGGTGAGGGAGGTTGCTCTGACAGCGGGCCGCGCCCACTGGATCGCGACCTACGAGGCGAGCGACGTGCGGGAGGAGCAGTCGCTGGACTTCGACGCACGAGACGCCGCGTCGGCCGCGCGCTGCGCGATCGACGGCCCCGGCTTCGCAGACCTCGAGAGGCCCGTGACCAGCGCGGCGGCCCTTGCCGCGGGCCGGCACTTCGAGCTGGCCAGCCACGTCGTCTAGAGGCCGGCGTGCATGCGGGCGATGCCCGGACAGCCGAGAGCCAGCTCGAAGTCGGGATCGCGCTTCTCGTCGACCGTTTTGAAGCCGGCCTGCTCGTAGGCGCGCCGCGCCGGGCTGTTGCCGATCAGGTACGAGATCTGCGCCCCGCGGTAGCCGCGCGCGCGGCCCCGCTCCAGGATCTCCTGCAGCAGCCGGCGGACCAGGCCCCGGCCACGGAACTCCGGGGCGGTGGCGACCCACTCGATCACCCAGCGGTCCTCCGGCGTGTCCGGCATGGGTCCCGAGAGGAGTTGCATGCGCTGGCCGTACAGGGCCCTCTGTTCGTCGTTCCAGTCCGCCGAGTCGAGCGCCTCGAGGTTCGCGTCGACCAGCACCTGGCCGAGCGCCACGGCCGGCTCGTAGCCGGACAGAGCGGCAGCGGCGCGACCGTCGATCTCCGCGATCAGGAAGCCGGAGTGGTGGAAGAACGAGCGGGCCTCGCTGTTGGCCAGGGCCGCCAGAAAGTCGATGCGCCGGCCCGCCTCTGGAATCGAGAGGTCGAAGACCCCCGCCTCGAGGTGGGAACGCGCCGCCTCCTGGATCACCCAGGCGACGAAGCGCACGTCACCCGGGTCGGCGGAGCGGATACGCAGCTCGGAGTCAGCCACGCCGGTCAGGGTACACGATGCGCTTCGTCGCCGAAGGCATGGCGGAACCGGGCACCGGCTTCACAGCCAGACCAGCAGCGCGTAGCCGATGAACAGCAGGTAGAACGCCGCGATGCCGAGCACCAGCAGCTGCGGGCCGCGCTCCCGGTAACGGCGACCGAGCCACGCGCAGCCCCCCAGGACCATGCCGATCTCGAATACCGCGAAGCTGCGGCCGTAGTGGGTCGGATCCCAGTACGAGAGGGGACTGGCGAAGCGCCAGTCGGAGAGTGGAAAGAAGTGGCGGTGCGCGTCTTCGTGATGCAGAGCGAGGTCGCAGAGCGCGTGCACGGCCATGCTCGCAAGGAGCAGGGCGGCGCGCGTTGCACCCAGGCGCCAGGCCGCCAGCAGGGCCAGGCCGAGCAGCGGCAGGGAGTTCGGTATGTCGAAGAAGATCTGCCAGGCCGCGTCCCAGTACGTCTCGGACCAGATCACGCGCTCGGGTGTGCCCAGCACGCCCCTTTGCCAGGCGTAGAACACGAACATCGGCGCGTCGGGTAGCAGGGCGCCGAGGGCGATCGGCGCCACCCGCCCGCCTGCGCCGTCGCGGCCGAGCAGGAGCAGGTTCAGCACCGCGTGTGCGGGCGTGTTCAGGCCGGGCCCCCGCTGCGGCGCCGCTCCTCGAGCTCCTCTGGCGTGCGCGGCCAGTCCTTCTTCAGCAGGCGCGACAGGGCGCGGTCCGCCAGGAGCTTTCCCCCGGTCTGGCAGCCGGCGCAGTAGTTGGCCTCGTTCTCGGCGTACACGATGCGCTGCACCGGCCCGCCGCACTCGGGACACGGCTCGCGGTAGCGGCCGTGCACGGCCATACCCGGCCGGAACGCCGTCACCTTCTCGGGGAAGCCCTCGCCCACCTCGGCACGCAGCCGGTCGGTCCAGTCGCGCAGCGTCGCGAGCGTCGCCGCGTGCAGCCGCTGGATCTCTTCGTCGCCGAGCTTCTGGGTGAGGCGCACCGGTGAGAGCCGGGCCCGGTGCAGGATCTCATCGGAGTAGGCGTTCCCGATCCCGCTGAACAGGTGCGGGTCGGTGAGCGCGCGCTTCAAGGTGTGGTTCTCGGCGACCAGCGCCGCGCGAAACTGCCCGGGGTCCGCCTCGAACACTTCGAGCCCGCCCGGGTCGTGCTCCGCCAGGCCCGCCTCGCCGCGCACCGCGTGCAGCGACGCGCGCTTCTTGGGGCTCTCCTCGGTGATCAGCAAGGTGCCGTTCGGGAAGTCGAGCGCGGCCAGGCCCCGACGGCGCGGAAGCTTGGCGCGGCGCGGACGCCAGCGCAGCCGGCCCGTAATCATCAGGTGCACCACCAGGAAGAGCTCGTCTTCGAGTGCCAGAACCACGCGCTTGCCGAGCCGCCGCACGCCGCGCACGCCCCGCCCGACGAGCTCCGAGAGCGGCGGATCGACGGAGCGCAGCACGAAGGGGCTGCCCACCCGGACCGCCTCCAGCACGCGGCCCTGGACGTGGCGCTCGAGCGCCTCGATGTAGACCACCACGTCGGGCAGCTCGGGCATAGCGAGCGATCCTGACACCGGGCCGCGGAGCACTCAAGCGGGGTGCAGTGGTTGGCCTGCACTGTCCGCCGGACGCTGCGGGCGGCAGGCGCGTCGGCGCAGCAGTCGGCTCTACAGCGGGTACGGGGTTTGCTAAATGCAGGGACATGGCCGCCGACCGACATGGCGCGATGACGCGCCGCCAGGCGCCGAACCCCGGCATCGCCGCCGTGCTGTCGGTCGTGATCCCGGGGCTGGGCCAGGTGTACAACGGCCAGCTCGCAGCGGGCCTGGTCTGGTTCCTGGCGGCGAGCTTCGGCTACTGGGCGATCCTGGTGCCGGGCTTCCTGATCCACGTGCTCTCGGTGTGGTTCGCCTACCGAGGGGCCCGCGCCTGGCGCGGCTACTAGCGCTCGAAGCGCAACGAGAGCGTGCGCTCCTCGCCGGGGGCCAGCTCGATGCTCTGCTCGCCGCGCCCCTTCTCCGGGTGCTCGAAGGCGATGCGGTGCTCACCCGGCTCGAGGGCGACCGGCTGCTCGGTCGGTGCGCGGAAGAATTCGCCGTCGTCGATCTGCACACGCGCCCAGGGCCGGACCTTGAAGCGCAGCTGGGCCGGGGGCTCGGCCGCGATCAGACCTTCCAGCCAGGCGCGCACATCGGGTAGCTGGCGCTCGCCGCCGCGCACCGTGACCACGCCGGCCGTGAGCAGCGCCAGGCCCGCGACCAGGGCGGCGGCCCTCAGCGACCAGGCGAGCGTACGGGCCAGCCGCCCGCGCGCCGGGTGCAGCGGCGAAACCCTGGTCTCGTCCCAGTCCGGTTCGAAGACCTTGCGCTCCCAGAGCCAGTCCGCGATGCAGCGCCGGCTCTCGACCGGCCCCTCGTGGCGCAGGCCGCGCTCCAATGCCTGACGCAGCGCGCTCGCCGAGGCCGGGCGTCGGCCTGGCTTGGCGCGCAGACAGCCGCGCACCAGCTTCGCCAGCCAGCGGGGCGTGCCGGGCGCGACGCGCCGGAGCGGCGCATAGCGACCCAGC
>CAXMNF010000073.1:0-4435 GCA_964194645.1 uncultured Gammaproteobacteria bacterium | reverse complement strand
GCGCCGCATCTTCGCGCGTTCGCCCTACCAGAGTCCGGGCGTCTAGCTCTCGCTGATGCGCCGGTAGGGGCGGGAGCCGAAGCGGCCCTCCGGCCCCTCTCGTAGACACTCGCCGCTCGCGTAGTGAGCGGAGATGGCGCGGCGGAAGCCCTGGGTGCGGTTGCGGCCCGAGCCGTGCAGAAGAATCGGGTGGAAGAACACGGTGTCGCCGGGCTCCATCTCCAGGTGCGCGCGCTCGGCCTCGGCGCCCACGCCCTTGGCGCCGAAGTACGCCAGGTTGAGCCACTCCCAGTCCGGGTTCTCGTGCTCGAGTAGCTCGCCGCGGTGCGAGCCGGGGATCACCTGCAGGCAGCCGTTCTCGCGCGTGACCGGCTCGAGCGCCGTCCACGACGCGACGATCTTGTCGGCGGGCCGGAACGGGAAGTAGAGCAGGTCCTGGTGGAATGGGTGGCGGCCGTCCACGTTGGGCGGCTTGTTGATCAGCATGCTGTGAATCGACCAGGGATCGCCGCCCACGATCGGCTCGATCGCGCGCAGGATGCGCGGATCCTTCACATAGCCGTACAGGACGGGGTCGTTCTCGTAGTCCTGGATCTTGGCGATCGCCTCCGCGCTCGAGCCGGGGACGACCGCGCCCTTGGCCACCATCACGTCCTTCATGACGAGCATGCCGGCCGCGGGTTCACGGCGGCCGTCCACGATGTCCGCGAGCCGCTCGACCCAGGGCGCGAGACTGGCGGGGTCGAACAAGCGGCGCAGCACCACGTAGCCGTCGTGCCAGTATGCCTCGAGCTGCTTCTCGTCCATGGCGTCCGCTACTCCTTGTTCAGGAACTCGTTTGAGAGATCTCCGGTGGTGTCCAGCACACTGCCGAAGACGGAGTGCATGCCGCCGTCTACGGGGCAGGCCGTGCCGGTGATGAAGGACGACTCGTCGCTGGCCAGGAAGAGCACCAGGTTCGCCACTTCTTCGGGCTGGCCGACCCGGCCAATCGGGTGGGCGCGCGCGAACACGCCGTCCAGGATCTCCTGATTCTTGTGCAACGGACCCAGGATGGGCGTGTCGATCACGCCGGGGCAGACCGCGTTCACGCGGATCCGGTGCGGCGCCAGATCGGCCGCCGCGCTCTTCACCAGGCCCAGGACCCCGTGCTTGGTCGCGCAGTAGGTGCCCATCGAGGCGCCGCCGCGCAGGCCCGCTCCGGACGAGGTCGCGATGATCGAGCCGCCACCGCTCTCGGCCATGGCCCGGGCCGCGGCCTGCAGGCCCAGGAACACGCCGCGCAGGTTCACGGCGTGGAGCCGGTCCCATTCCTCTAGCGTCGTGTCGAGTACGGATGAGGACGCGGCGATCCCGGCGTTCAAGTGGATCACGTCGAACGAGCCGTAGCGCTCGCGCACGGCCGCCACCGCCTGCGTGTTCTGCTCGGGATTCGTCACGTCGAGGGCCAGGCCGAACGCCTCGCCGCCGGCGGCTGCGATCTCCTTCGCCACCGCTTCGGCGCCAGCCGCGTCGAGATCCCCGCAGCCCACCTGCGCGCCCTCGCGCGCCAGAGCCCGAGCGCTCGCCGCCCCGATTCCCGAGGCCGCACCCGTTACCAGGGCCGTCTTGCCTGTCAGTCGAGCCATGCCCGCGCTCCCTTCACGTTCGCCGCGCCTCGCGCGGCTAGTCGTTCATGAACGCCTTCTCCGGGATGATGCGGAGAATCGTCCGTTTCTGCTCGTCCAGGTGCCGGACGAAGGCCTCACCGAGCGGCACGGCCTTCCCCATCACCTTCCGGAACACTGGCAGCGACAGCTCTGCGCGCTCCGGATCCTGGTCGATCGCCTCGGCGCGCCCGTAGACCACGAGCTGCTTGCGGTCCTCGTGCACCAGCAGGGCCACGCGCGGCTGGCGCTTGGCATTGTGCCACTTGGCGGTGTCTCTCTTCACCGACACCAGCAGATGCTTACCGTCCCAGTTGAAAGCCACCATCGACACCTGCGGCGAGCCGTCGCGCCGGCCCGTAGCCAGCATCGCCCACTTTCGGGCCTCGAGAAAGGCTTCCTGCTCCCGCGTGAACATGCCTCCCCCCAGTATACGCGAGCCGAGGGACGTTCCTGCCTAACTGCTTAACTCTCTCGAGTTAAACAGTTAGGCAGGAACGTCCCTGGTGCGGATGGGCATCCTCCGTCGGCTGGTATCATTGCACGAGGAGGAGCGAGTCATGGCCAAGGCAGGAATCGTGATTGGAGCGGGCGCCGCCGCGGGCCTCGGCGGGGCGCTGGTGCGGCGCATGGCCCGCGAGGGCCTGTCCGTGTTCGTGGCTGGACGCACCCGCGAGAAGCTCGACGCCCTGGTCGACGCTGTTGGCAAGGGCGCCTACGGCGTCCAGATGGACTGCACGCAAGAGGCCGACGTAGTGCGCCTTTTCGAGACGGTCGAGAAGGAGACCGGCGCGCCCCCGGAGCTGGTGGTCTACAACGCTGGCAACAACCGCTTCAGTGGGCTGCTCGACATGACCAACGAGATGTTCGAGGAGCTGTGGCGTGTCTGCGCATTCGGCGCGTTCCTTGTCGGCCGCGAGTCCGCAAGGCGCATGGTGCCCGCGGGCGGTGGCACGCTCATCTACACCGGCGCCACCGCGTCGATCCGCGCGCGGCCGCCGTTCACGGCCTTCGCCTCGGCCAAGGCTGCGGAGCGCGCCGTCGCCCACGGCATCGCCCGGGAGTTTGGCGCGCAGGGCCTGCACGTCGGCCACGTGATCGTCGACGGCGTGATCGACGGCGACCAGGTGAACTCGCGCATGCCGCAGATCAAGGAACGGCTCGGCGCCGACGGCATGCTGAATGTCGACTCGATGGCGGATGCCTTCTGGGCACTCCACGCCCAGGAGAAGAGCGCCTGGACCTTGGAACTCGACCTGCGCCCCTACAAGGAGCAGTTCTAGCCGCCGCGCCTGCGCGTTAGCTAAGCCGCGCCATGCGCGGCGCCGCGCGCAGGCGGGCTCGGCCCGCCGATACCGCGCTAGAACGAGTCATAACGGGAGTGGGCGAAGGGCGCGAACGCCTTCGGGTCCACGTCTTCGCCCAGCGTCACCGTGTGGCGGCACGTGAAGACGCGCCAGCGAATGCTCTCGAGCTCGCGGACTGGGAAGTCTGCGATCGGATCGGTGGGCGAGTCGCGCAGCACGAACTTGCCATCGATCTTCTCCAGGCTCACGGTCTCGAGCTGGTCGTGCGCGCGCACCAGCTTCGGACCGTAGTCGAAGCCGTCGCCGTCGACCGTGGGCAGGAACTTGTACCAGATCGCGGTGCACTCGTATGGATCGCCGGTCGGGAGCGCCTCCGTCACGTCGCCGGTGATCTCGATGATGGTGACGCCGTTTCGCGTGATGCGGGTCTCGACATGGTTGCCCTCGCGGCCGATCTGCACGTCGGCCATCTTCTTGGGCTCGCCGAAGCGCTCGCGGCTCGGGTAGACCGCCGCCTCGAGATCGAGCGGGTAGAGCACCGGGTATTCGACCGGGGCTCCGTCGAGCAGCGCGTCGAACGCGAAGTAGCCGATCTTTTCTCGATGAGTGAAGTCACCGAACTTGATGTCGATGTCCGTGACGCGCACGTGGACGCGCGGCTCGGCGGCGGGCTCGAGCGGCGGCGGCAGCACGGCCCGATAGAGCTCCGGGTCGGTCAGGTAACGCACCTCGACCTGCGGGGTCGGCGGCATCACGAACTCGTTGGCGCTCTTGGGCGTTCCGGGGCGGAGGGTCGCGGGATCGCGGACCCAGCGATTGGGCTTGCTCATGACTTCTTCCTTTTTGAGGGTGGCTTGAGGATGCTGGCCAGGAAGCGCGCGGCGGCCGCCGCGCGTTCGCGAACCGGGTAGTCATCGAAATGGAGCCAGGAGAGCGACATCTGGGCGAAGGTGGCCGAGAGCACCTCGGCCAGCGTCTCCACCGGGGTGTCGTCGCGCACCCGCCCGTCCGCGACGCCTCTGCGCAGGAACTCCTCGAAGGCGGCGTGGAAGCGGCGGTCGCGGTCCTCGGGCGAGTCGCTGTAGGCGAGCTTCTGGATGCGCGCGAGCAACTCGCGCTGTTTGCCGTCGAGTCCCTCGAAGGACTGCGCTCCCCCTTCGAACAGCGCGATCAGCTGGTCGCTGATTCCGCCGCCCTGCTTGGTGAGCTCCTCGAGTCCCTCGGCGACTTCCTGGACCGACAGGTCGGCCAGCGCGCTGAGCAGGTCGAGCTTGGTCGGGAAGTGGTTGAAGAAAGTTCCGTAGGCGACGTCGGCGCGCTCGCAGATCTCGGCGACCTTGCTCTCGTCGTAGCCGCGCTCTTCAAAGAGTTCGCGCCCCGCCTCCAGCAGCCGCTGCCGGAGCTCGAGCCGGCGGCGTTCGCGGCGCCCCGGCGTTCCGTTCGGCTCAGCCAACGAGAATCTCCCCGGGCTCGGGCCCGACC
>CAXMNF010000072.1:0-2996 GCA_964194645.1 uncultured Gammaproteobacteria bacterium | reverse complement strand
CGCTCATCTGCTCCCCTTCGTGCTTCGCGCCCACCCGACGAGTGGCACATGCCTGGCACGCAGGGGGGCGTGTTCCGGTCGCAATCGCGCCAAGGGCGCGCTGCGGCGGCAGGATACACCACCGCCCGGGGGCTCGCCGCCACGCGTTCAGCCAGCGCGGCGCAGCCGCGCGTTCAGCCAGCGCGGCGCCGCCGCGCGTTCAGCGTCGCGGCGCGAGCATCGGCAGGCCGGCCAGCAGAATGGCGAGCGCCACGGCCACGCCGACGCCCCCCAACGTGAACTCCGCGCCCGGCGCGATGTGCTGGTGGGCCAGCCCACCGAGGATGATGCCCAACCCGCGGCCGGTCTGGGACATGGCCACGCTGCGCGCCATGTACTCGCCGGCCTCGTCGGCACTGCCGCAAGCCTTCGAGAACAGGCTCGTGAAGGTCGGGAACCACAGCCCCGTACCGACCGCGGTGACGATGGCCGCCAGGACCATCACCCAGACGGTGTGGGTCTCGCCGAGCCCGAGCAGACCGAGCGAACAGAGGCCGAGCCCGATCGCGGAGAGGGTCACCTCGCCAACCGCTCGCGAGAGGCGCGCGACCAGTACGAGTTGGGTCAGGGCGAAGCTGATGGCGATGAGCGACAGGAAGAGTCCCACCTCGACCTCGGCCCAGTCGAAGCGCTCCGCCGCGTACAGCGGGAACATGCCCTCGAGTACCGCGAACGCCGCGAACACGTGCAGGAACAGGTACAGGTAGAGGCGCGTGCGGTTGTCGTGGCTGGTGAAGAACACGAGGATCGGGGTGGGCACGAAGGTTCGCGCCAGGCCCTTCCAGTCGTTCGTCTCGGGGCGGGCCGCGCGCGATTCGGGCAGGAAGAGCAGCGCGGCCGCGAAGGCGATCAGCGCGATCGCCACGGGCAGGTAGAAGGGCAGGGCCGGGTCGACCTTCAGCAGCAAGCCGCCGAGCGCCGGTCCGAACAGGGCGCCGGTCGCGCTGGCCGCGCCGATCATGCCGATGCCGCCGGCGCGCTCGTCTTCCGAGGTGATGTCCGTGATGTAGGCCTGCGCGGTCCCGACGCTGGCGCCGAAGAAGCCGGCAAGCACCCGCGCCAGGTAGAAGACGGCGAGCGTCTGCGCAACCGCCATCAGCGCGAACGAGGCGGCGGTGCCCAGCAGACAGGCCAGCAGCACCGGGCGCCGCCCGATCCGGTCCGAGACCCAGCCCCAGAAGGGCAGGAACATCACCATCGCGATCACGTACAGCGCGAGCACCACGCCCACGTCGACGGCATCCGCGCCCAGATCGATGAGCACGGTGGGCAGCACCGGGATCAGGATGCTGAACCCCATGAAGTCCAGCAGGATCGTGGCAAAGATCACCCACGACGCGATCCGGCCCCGCCCGCCGCTGCCTGCGATCAAAGGGAGTGCCAGCGCCGGACGAACGGCGCAAAGATCGACCTACAGGATCGGCGGGTTGGACGGGGATCCATGGGCGGTGCATTCTACGATTCGCGGCGGGTCTGCGGGACCCCAGGGAGCGCCTTGCAATGGAATGGCGAGAGCGGCGTGTGGCACAGATCGTGCGTGACTTCATGGAGGCCTACGTGCTCTCGGCCGAGATCGGGGCGCACCTCCGAGGGGGTGACCTCGATTTTGCGTGGGTGAGCCGCCTGGTGGGCGAGTCGGAGGAGAGCGCGCTCTTCCGTCTGAAGGAGGAGACGCACGCACTGTTCCGCTTCGACGTCGAGAGCAGCGAGAGCGAACTCCAGGCCGAGGAGCTGTTCGACCTGGCCGTCGGTGCCCTGTTCCACGAGGCCATGAAGTTCCGCGAGGGCTACTACCTGACCACCAGCTACGGGCCGCGACTGGAGCGGATGATCGCCGAGGGCGCGGCCAGCGGCCCCCTGGCGGGAGCCTTTCGCAACGTGATCGAGGCGGGCCGGCAGCGCATGCTGGAGTCCGAGGTCGAGACTTCGGAGCTCTTCGACGAGACGCGGGACCAGCTCGCGATCCTGTTGCGCCAGATGACGCCGAGCGGCGCCGTCGCCCGCAGTCTGGTCGAGCAGCCCGAGCGTGCCCAGCAAGTGTTCGAGAACGATCTGGACAGCGTGCTGGAATCGATCTACGGCGCGAGTGCCGAGGCCTACCGCCTGGCGCTCGAGGATCTGCTCGAGAACGGCCACTTCAGCGCGGCAAGCCGGCTGCTGGAGCGCGACGAGGTGAAGGGCGTGGTGCCGCTGGTCGAGGATCTGCGCGCCTACGCGGCCGGCATGGAGCGCCACTTCGCCGGCGAGCCGGGTCCCGCGTTGGACTTGCTGCGCGGCTGGATCGAAGCGGGCGCCCGCGGCCCCGACGCCTGGGCCGAGCGCGCCCGTATCGTGTTGGAGACGCTGGCGAACGAGCCGGAGTCGAGTCTGGCAGGCCGCGCGCGAGCGCTGCTCGAGCAGCTCAAGCCGTCCTGACGCGCGCTTCGCGCGCGCGCAGCCACAGCCAGCCGCCCGCGCCTATCGCCATGGAAGCGAGCCCCACGAGCTGGGCGTTCGTGAACGGGCCGAGCAGCGTCGGGTTCGTGCGCAAGCACTCGATCCAGAGGCGTCCCAGGCCCGCCCAGAACAGGTACTCGCCGAGCAGGAACGGCGAGCGGCCGCGGCGCTTCCAGAGCAGCCAGGCGGCTGGCACCAGCCAGGCCACCTCGTACAGCATGGTGGGGTGCACCGGATCTAATGGGGGAGGCAGTCCCTTTGGAAACGCGATGCCCCAGGGCACGTCGGTGACCTTGCCGTAGTCATCTCCAACCAGAAAGCAGCCCACCCGGCCGAGTGCCTGACCGATGGCCAGCGTCGGTGCGGCGGCGTTGAAGACCGTGAGCCAGGGCAGCTTCGCCACGCGAATACACAGGATGGCCGCCACGATCCCGCCGGCGAGCCCGCCGTACCAGGTGAGCCCGCCGCGCGAGATCAGGTGCTCGGCCAGGCCGCCGGGCTCGCCGCGGGCGAGTTGCTCG
>CAXMNF010000071.1:0-23079 GCA_964194645.1 uncultured Gammaproteobacteria bacterium | reverse complement strand
GCGCCTGGTACAGCGCGCCGAGGGCTACGTGGCCACGATCGTTGCCGGGCAGACCGTGCTGCGCGAAGGCCAGGAGACCGGCGCGCGACCGGGACGGCTGGTGCGCGGGGAGCAGCCGCCGCCCGCCTAGACGCGGCTACTTCCAGCGGCCTAGGAAACGCAGCCCCTCGGGCGTGCGCTCCAAGACCAGTCGGTGTCGATCGTCGGTACGCCAGCGCCCGCGTGGGTCCTCGAACACGTAGCTCACGCGGGCCTCGAGGAAGATCTGCTCGCTCCCGCCGCGCGGCGCTTCGATCCGCACGTCCTCGAGGCGGTGGCTGTCGTGCCCCGAGTTGTTGCGCGCGAAGCTTGCCCGCGTCTCCCGGAAGCCGAGGGCCTGGTAGCTGGCAAAGTCGCTCGTCGAGATCGAGCGCAGCCAGCTGTCCACGAAGCGCCGCACGTCGGGCGGCAACGCGAAGCTCTGCGCGCTCGGAACCTCGCCTGAGAGCGGGGGCGGCGCCCCATTCGCGGCCGAGGCGGGAGAGGACTGGGCGTTCGCCGCGCGCAGCGGCGCAGCCTGCGCGGTCAGCGGCTCGTCGCTTTGGATCTCGGCCCAATCGGTCGCACCGGGCGGCGTGGTGGTATCAGCCGGAGATGGGCCCGGCAGCTCCGCGAGAGTCAGCGGCTCCTCCAGGACGAGCAGCGCCTCGCGGTCATGCGAGTGGACCACCCGATTGCCGGGCTGGGGCTGGGCCTCGTAGCCCTGGACGCGCCGCAGGTCGGAGTCGAACTGCGTGAAGGCGTACTGACCCAGGATGATCAGGATCGCAGCGAACGCCGCGCCGACGGCCGCAGAGGGGCCGTTGAAGGTGCGCGGTACCGAGACGTAGACGAGTTCCGGGGCCACGGGCGGCGGTGCCAGCGGCTTGGGGTGGCGCTTGCGCGCGGGAGTCGCTGCCGGGGCGGGTTCGCGTTCCGGTCGCTGCGCGACGGGCGTCTCGGGGGCTACTGGCGCTTTGCTTGGCGTCGTCGGCTCGCTCACGATCGGCGGCTCGAGCCCTGCGGGCGCCTGCGTCTCGGGGGGCTCGGGGTCCTGGACCGGCGGCCGCTCGTCGTCCGTCGCCTCGGCGGTCCCCCACGACGGCTGCTCCCCGGGCGCCGTCTCGGCGGTCGAAGCGAGCTCGGCGGGCACGACCGCGATCTGCACGGTGATGTTGTCGTGGCCGCCGAGTGCGTTGGCCCGGGCGACCAGGGTGAGCACCGCGCGGTCGGGGTCTTCCCCGCCCATGATGTTCCCGATCTCCTCGTCGCGCACCATCCCGGAGAGTCCGTCCGAGCAGAGCAGAAAGCGGTCGCCCGGCTCGACCTCGAAGCTGGCGAACTCCGGCTCGATCTCGGGCTCGATGCCGACCGCGCGCGTCAACTCGCTGCGCCGCGGGTGGCTTTCGGCCTCCTCCTCGGAGATCACCCCCTGGCGGACCCACTCCGCGACCATCGAGTGGTCGCGCGTCAGCAGCTCGAACTCGCCGCGCCGCCAGCGATACGCGCGGCTGTCGCCCGCCCAGCCGAGCGTCGCGCGCGCGTCCTCGCCGAACAGCAGGGCGACTCCGGTGGTGCCCATGCCGCGCAGCTTCTCGTCCCCCGAGGCCGCCTGGTGAATCTCCTGATTGGCCAGCTCGAAGGCGCGCGCGAGCTGGCTCTCGGGCGTCTCGGCCCGGTCCTTGAACACGCGCGCGAATGCGCCCACGCAGCGGTCGCTCGCCAGCGCGCCGCCGCGGTGCCCGCCCATGCCATCCGCGACCACCAGCAGGCGCGAGGCGCGCGAAGGGTGCACGAAGTCCCCGCATGCGTCCTGGTTCTCGCTGCGGCTGCGTCCCACGTCGCTGAGTGACGCGGTGGCGAGCGCCTCGGCGTCGAGGCGGTGTGGCACTCCTGGCACTCCCGGCAGTTCGGCATGCTTAACGGCTGGTGCGCTGCCGATCTCGACTGCTGCGGGGTCAGGAAGCGGAGGGCAGCGGGGCTCCGGCCGAGCGGGCCTCGGCGTGTTCCGGCGGCTCGCCGACGCGCAGCTCGCGGCGCACGTCAACGAGCGGCCGGGCGAGCAGCGCCTCCCAGTCCTGGCCCGGGAGCCAGGCGGCGCGCAGGGCGCGCCGCAGGGCGTTGCGGATCAGCCGGCGCGCATAGGCAAAGTCCCCGCGTGCCCGCCAGTAGACGGTGGCCACGATCAGGCCGATGCCGGGGTTGCGGGTCTGCACGAGGGTGAAGGCCAGGATCGCCGCCTCGCCCGCCAGATCCCGGTTGTAGCCGGTCACCACGTGCCACAGGTCGTGGCTGTCGCGCAGCCGGTCGAAGAAGAGCTGCTGCTCCGCTGGCAGCGCTGCCTCTTCTGTCTCGAGTGGCTGCTCGCTGGCCGCGGCCAGCCCGTCGGCACTCAGCTGCTCGCGACCCATGAACTCGGCGTAACTGTGCCCCAGGCTGCCCTGCGGGAGCGCCAGCAGGCGCTCGCGGTCGGACAACTGCGCAAGCAGATCGCGGCGCTCGGCCAGGATGCGGGCGCCGGCTGCTGTGCGGGCGAAGCGGCGGTAGGCGCGCTGGCCGCTCTTGCCGGACATGGCGCGGATCACCTCGAAGACGCGTGCCGTGTCGTCCGGATCGCGCAGCAGGGCGCGCAGCGCGCGAAGGGCCTCAAGGGGACGGATGCGGTTCTCGCCGGCCATGCGGGGCTCCTCGAACTTGTTTACAGTTTTGTAAGTATCTCACTACTTACAAGAATGTCAAGAACGAAATCCAAGCCGCGCGTGCGGCGCACAGCCGAGCAGGCGCGCCGCGTGATCCTGGACGCGGCCGAGCGGCGGCTGCGCGAGGGAGGCCCGGAGGCGCTGCGGCTGCGCGATATCGCCGCGGACGTGGGCGTCTCCCACCCCGCGATCCTGCACCATTTCGAGAGCCGCGACGGGCTGGCGCGCGCGCTGCAGAGCCGCGCGATGCTGGGCCTCCAGGCCGACCTGCTCGCTGCCCTCTCGGGCGGAGACGAGTCGGCCGCAGACCTGCTCGAGCGGGTCTTTGAAACGCTCGGCGACTCGGGCCACGCACGGCTCCTGGCCTGGTACGCGCTGGCCAACCAGCACGCCGAGGAAGATGTCCCGGAGGGAGGCATGCTCGCCCAGCTTGCCGGCGAGCTCCACGGGGGGCGCGCGCAGCGCGCGAGCAGGTTGGCTCCGCCGGAGCGCGAGGACTCGGAGTTCGTGGTGCGGCTGGTCGCCGTCGCCTTGCTCGGAGACGCGCTTTTCGGTCCGATACTGAACCGGAGCCTGGCCAGCGACGCCGGCGAGAGCCAGCGCCGCTTCCGGCTGTGGTTGGCCGAGCTGATCGCCGAGCACGTCGACCGTCCGCGCCGCTGAGCGGCGCGCGCCTCGGCTAGAATGGTCGCTGCGGAGGTTCGGTGCACTGCCCAGCGTGTTCCCACGCGAATCCGCCGGCTGCCAGGTTCTGCATGCAGTGCGGCACGGCGCTGCTGTCGCAGACGCGCGAGCGCAAGCCCGGCGACTACACGCCGCGTCACCTCGCGGAGCGGATCCTCACGACCCGCTCCGCACTGGAGGGTGAGCGCAAGCAGGTGACCGTGTTCTTCGCGGACGTGCGCGGCTCGCTCGATCTCTCGGAGCAGGTCGACGCCGAGGACTGGCACCAGCTCATGGACCGCTTCTTCGCGATCCTGGCGAACGGCGTGCACCGCTTCGAGGGGACGGTCAACCAGTACACCGGTGACGGCATCATGGCCCTGTTCGGGGCGCCGGTTGCCCACGAGGACCACGCGCGCCGCGCCTGCTACGCGGCGCTGCACCTGCGCGACGCCCTGCGTGGCTACTCCGAGGAGTTGAAGCGTACGCGCGGGCTGGTGTTCTCGGTGCGCATGGGCCTGCACTCCGGCGAGGTCGTCGTGGGTCGGATCGGCGACGACCTGCGCATGGACTACACTGCGCAGGGTCATACGGTCGGCCTGGCGGCTCGCGTGGAGCAGCTCGCCACGCCCGGCAGCGCCTATGTCACGGCCGCGACCGCAGAGCAGGTGTCGGGCTCCTGCGAGCTGCGCGACCTCGGCTTGTTCGAGTTGCGGGGCGCGCGCGACCCGATGCGTATCTTCGAGCTGGAGCGGGCCCGGCCGCTGCGCACGCGCATCGACCTGGCGCGCGAACGCGGCCTGTCGGAGCTGGTGGGACGCGCCGACGAATTGGCACGTCTGGAGGCCGAATTCGCCTCGGCGGCGGTCGGACGCGGTGGCGTGGTCTCGTTGCGCGGCGAGGCAGGAGAGGGCAAGAGCCGCCTCTGCTTCGAGTTCGCGGAGCGCTGCCGTGCGCGCGGCTGCACTGTGATCGAGGTGCATTCGCAGGCGCTCGGTGGCTGGGGCTCGCTGCCGGCCGCGCGCCAGTTGCTGCGCGCTGCGCTCAGTCTGCGCGACGAGGAGAGCGACGAACGCGCACGCGTCCAGATCGCTGGGCAGCTGCTGCGCGCCGACCCGGGACTCAGCGAGCTGCTGCCGGTGGCCTTCGAGCTGGCCGGTGCGCCCGACCCGGACGCGCCGGCGCCAGAGCTGCTGCCCGAGCAGCGGCCGCGTGCCCTGGCGCGCTTGATCCGGTACGCGCTCGAGGCCCACGAGCGCGACGGCCCCGTGCTGGTGGTCTGGGACGACCTGCACTGGAACGACCCGGCGGGCGACGCGCTGCTGCGCGCGCTGGTCGACTCGCTCGGCGGAGGCCGCGTGCTGCTGCTCGCCAGCTTCCGGCCCGAGTACCGCCCTGCCTGGGATTCCGCTCGGGAGCTCGACGTGCTCGTACTCGAGCCGCTCGGCGACGAACCGTGCGACGCCCTGCTCGGCGGGCTGCTGGGTGACCACTCCAGCCTGGGGCCGCTCCGCCAGCGAATCCGCGCCAGCGCCCGCGGGAACCCGTTCTTCCTGGAGGAAATCGTGCAATCGCTGCTCGAGAGCGGGCATCTGCACGGGGTGCGCGGGGCCTACCAGGCGCGCGGCGCGGCCCAGCACGTGGCGCTGCCGTCCAGCGTGCAGGCGCTGCTGGCCGCACGCATCGACCGGCTGGGCGAGCCGGAGAAGCGGGTGCTGCACACCGCTTCTGTGATCGGTACCGCGTTCCGTCTGCCGCTCCTCTCGCGTGTGCTCGGCGAGCCCGAGGACGCCCTGGCTCCGCTGCTCGCCACCCTGCGCGAGGCGCAGATGCTGCGCGAGACGTCGCTCTACCCGCACGTCGAGTACGAGTTCCGGCACCCGCTGACGGCCGAGACGGCCTATCGCAGCCAGCTGTCCCGCGAGCGCGAGCGCGTGCACCGCGCAGTAGCGGGTGCGTTGATCGCGGAGCAGCCGGCCGGCGCGTCGTCGCTCGTGGCGCATCACTGGGACGCCGCGGGGGAAGCCCTCGAGGCGGCCCGCTGGCACGACCGGGCCGCGCACGAGACCAGTCCGCTCGACGTGCCGCAGGCCTTCCTGCACTGGGCGCGCGTGCGAGAGCTGGGCCGGACCCTGCCTGCCAGCGACGAGACGCTCGACCTGCGCCTGCGCGCGTACTGGAGCGCGATCGACGCGGGCGGGCGGGCGGGCATGACCTTGGCCGAAGCGCAGGCGCTGTTCGCGGAGGCTCGTGAACTCGCCGAGCAGCGCGGTGACCGCGCCGCCCTGGTGCGGCTCCACACCGCGCTCGCGGCCAGGCTCGGCTGGTCCGGGGATCCCGACGGCGCCCGTCGCCAGCTCGGCCTTGCCGAGCAGATCGCGAGTCAGCTCGGGGACCGCGCGGCGCACGCCTCGGTGCTGTTGCGCGCGTCGATCGCGGAGTTTCACGGCGGCGCCCTCGCCGAGGCGCTGCGCCTGGTCCGCCAGGGCCTGGCCGCCCTGGAGAGCGCTCCGGCGGGCGAGACCGACGAGCTGTACCGGACGCTGCTGCTCAACCAGGCGAGCCCGCTCCAGGCGCTGGGTCGGCTCGACGAGAGCGAGGCGCTGCTCGAGCGCTTCGATGAGCTCGCACGGGGCGCGGCCGCCACCGGACCGCGGGCGCGCAACCGCCACACCTACGCGCTGCTCGGCGCGAACCTGGCCTGGTTCCGCGGCGATGGGCCGGGCGCGCTGCGCGGCGCCGAGCAGCTGCTGGAGCAGAGCCGCAGGAGCGGCTCGTCCTGGGCGCGGCCGGTCTCGCGGCTCGCGCTGGGCCGTGCCGAGCTGCTCTCCGGTCGCGCGGCCGAAGCGCGCGTCGCCTTCGCGGCCTCTCTCGAGCTGGCGCGCAGCCTGGGGCTCGGCCTGGAAGCCGAGCCGTCGATTCTCGCCGGGCTTGCCGAAGCCCTCTGCGAGTGCGGGGCGCCGGACCAGGCCCTGGAGACGGCGCGCGAGGCGGTCGCTGCGGGTCGGCGCATGGGCACTCGCGTCTGGGAGCTGCAGGCACATCTGTCGCTGGCTCGCGTGCGCTTGCAGGTCGAGGGCGCCGCGGCGCGCGAGTCCGTCGAGCGAATCCTGAACGAGGCGGAGACGCTCCTGGTGGAGACCGGGGCCGAGTGGCTGCGACCCGGGCTGCACGAGCGCCGCGCCGAGCTGGCGCGCGTGCTGGGCAGCCCGGCGTCCCAGGAGCTCGAGCTGCGTGAGGCCCTGCGCGCCTACCAGGAGATGGGCGCGCATGGGCACGTCGCGCGGCTGCGCGCCGCGCTCGGCTACTGACTCATGTACCAGCCGCCGTTCGGCGAGAGCACCTGTCCGGTCACGAAGCGCGCCTCCTCGCTGGCCAGGTAGACCGCCGCCCAGGCGATGTCGTCCGGCTCGCCCAGCCGGCCCATCGGGGTCTGCAGTGCGATCATCTGCCGGTAGTCGCCGAGCGGCTGGGTCATGTCCGTGTCGATCCAGCCGGGCGCGATCGCGTTCACGCGGATGTTCCGGCTGCTGAGTTCGCGCGCCAGTGAACGGCTGAAGCCGAGGATCCCCGCCTTCGCGGCGCAGTAGGCCGCGCTGCCCGCACCCCCGCTGGTCCCCATGATCGAGCCCATGTTGATGATCGAACCCGACAGGGCCGGGCCCATGATCCGGAGCGCCTCGCGGCAGCAGTAGAAGGTCCCGTCCAGGTGCACCGCCAGCATTCGCCGCCAGTCCTCGTCACTCGTCTCGAGCGTCGTGTCGATGTGGGTCTGCACCGGACCGCCGGCCGCCAGCTCGGCGGCCTGTTGGGCGCTGCGCGCCAGCCGCTCGGGCAGCCGCGGGTCGTTCTCCATGCCGCTGATGCCGGCGTTGTTCACCAGCACGTCGAGCCGTCCGTGGCGCTGGGAGACCTCGGCGAACATGCGGGTCACCGCCGCGGAGTCCGAGACATCGGCCACGATCGACTCGCCGCCGAGTTCGGCGGCGGTCTTCTCGACGGCAATCGCGTCGAGGTCGTTCAGGATCACGCGCGCGCCTTCGTCGCAGAAGCGCTGGCCGATCGCGGCGCCTAGCCCGCGCGCCGCGCCCGTGATCAGACAGAGCTTTCCTTCGAGTCGCTGCACGCCGGTTCCTCCCAGGCGGTGAACCCCTATTCTAGGGCGAAGCGGTGCTAGAATTCGCCCCGTTCCCCCCAAGAAAGAGAGGAGCCATCATGAGCGTCGCCCTCGACGGCAGTCCGCACCCGAGTACCGAGCTGGAGCGCATCGACGGCCTGGCCGACAAGCTGCGCGAGAGCTTCCAGCGCGGCACCACCCGCCCGCTCGAGTGGCGCCGCGCGCAGCTGCGGGCGCTCAAGGCGCTGCTCAAGGAGAACGTCGACGAGCTGGTGGTGGCGCTACAGAGCGACCTGGCCAAGCCGACGCTCGAGGCCTACACCACGGACGTCGCGGTCGTGGTCGGCGAGATCGACATGGTGCGCAAGAAGCTGGCGGCCTGGACGCGCCCAGAGAAGGTGGGCACGCCGCTCGTGCAGCAGCCCGCGAGGGCTCGGATCGTGCGCGAGCCGCTCGGGGTGGTGCTGATCATCTCGCCCTGGAACTACCCGGTGCAGCTGCTCCTGTCGCCCCTGGTCGGCGCGATCGCCGCGGGCAACTGCGCCGTGCTGAAGCCCTCGGAGATCACGGCGCACACCTCCGCAGTGCTCGCGCGGCTGGTGCCCGAGTACCTGGACCAGGAGTGCATCACCCTGGTCGAAGGCGCGGTGAACGAGACCACGGCGCTTCTGCAGCAGCGCTTCGATCACATCTTCTACACCGGCAACGGAGCCATCGCGCGGGTGGTGCTGGAGGCGGCGGCCAAGCACCTGACTCCGGTCACCCTGGAGCTCGGCGGCAAGAGCCCCTGCATCGTGGCCGAGGACGCGAATATGGAGGTGACGGCGCGGCGCATCGCCTGGGGCAAGTTCCTGAACGCCGGCCAGACCTGCGTGGCGCCGGACTACGTGCTGGTGCACGAGAGCCGCGAGCAGGAGCTGATCGACCGGCTGCGCCTGGCGGTTCACGAGTTCTACGGCGACGATCCGAAGCAGACCCAGGACTTCGGCCGGATCGCCAACGTGCGCCACCACCGGCGCCTGATGGCGCTCTTGAAGGACGGCGGTGACGTAGCCTTCGGGGGCGAGTCCGATGAGGAGCAGCGCTACATCGCCCCGACCGTGCTGCGCAACGTGCCCACCGACTCGGCGATCATGAGCGAAGAGATCTTCGGGCCGTTGCTCCCGGTGCGCGCCGTCTCTAGCGTGGACGAGGCGCTCGAGTTCGTGAACCAGCGCGAGAAGCCGCTCGCGCTCTACGTGTTCACCCAGGACTCGAACACCGAGCAGAAGGTGATCGAGCGCACCAGCTCCGGAGGTGTCTGCGTGAACGCCACGATCTGGCACCTGGCGAACCCGAACCTGCCATTCGGCGGAGTCGGCCCCAGCGGCACCGGCTCCTACCACGGGCGCGACAGCTTCGAGACCTTCAGCCACCGCAAGTCGGTGGTCACCAAGGCGACCTGGGTCGACCCGAAGGTGGTCTACCCGCCCTACACCGAGGGCAAGACCAAGCTCGTGAAGCGCATGCTCTAGCCGGCGGCTACTACTAGCGGCCTAGCGGCGAGCGGAGCTCGCCTTGCCGCGACGGAGAGCGACCACGGGTCGCTCTCCTACGGGAACGGGGGGAGAAGAGGGGCCCGGCGGGCGTTTTCTATGCGTCGGGGACGCAGAGGTGGGGGAGGATTTCGCTGATCGGGCCACGTAGCACGGCGTCGGCCAGGTCGTCCATCTGCGTTGCCTCGGCGTTGAGGATCACGATGCGCGCGCCAGACTCCTTGGCGATCGGCACGACCCCCGCGATCGGGAACACTCCCAGGGTCGAGCCCACGGCGAGCAGCAGGTCGCAGGACTGGGCCGCACGCTCCGCGCGCAGCATGTCGTCCTGCACCAGGTTCTGTCCGAACGAGATGGTCGCGGACTTCAGGATGCCGCCGCAGGAGCGGCAGGGCGGATCCTCCTCGCCGGCGCGCACGCGCGCCAGCGCACGTTCCATGGGCGCCCGTTCCAAGCACGACATGCACATCACTTCGGTCATGGTGCCGTGGATCTCCACGACGCGATCCGGATCGCTGCCCGCCTTCTGGTGCAGGCCGTCGACGTTCTGCGTGAGCAGGGTGTCGAGTCGGCCGCGCTTCTCCAGTTCGACGAGCGCGCGGTGGCCGGCGTTCGGCTCGGCGTTCCAGGCGCGGTCCACCCGGCTGCGCCAGGCGCGCTTTCGCACCTCGGGGTCGGCCATGTAGTGCTGGAGCGTCGCCATCTTCTCGGCCTCGGGATTCTTGGTCCACACGCCCTGCGGTCCGCGGAAGTCCGGGATGCCCGAGTCCGTCGAGATGCCCGCTCCAGTCAGCACGACCACCCGCTGCGCGTTGCGGATCCAGCTGCGGACCTCGCGGATTTCTTCTGCTTCCGGCGTCATGCGCCGAGTATAGCCCGGCGTCTTCAGAGCCCGTGGCGGAAGTGGGCGACGTCGCTCAGCATCTGTACGAGTAGCCGGCGCAATTCGGGCGCACGCGGAACGAGCTCGGCGGCGGGCGCATCGCAGCTCCGATCCTGGCTCGCGACGAACGCCTCGATCACCTGGTGGAAGCGCAGCGAGGTCAGGCGCCGGCGCTGGCGCAGCAAGCGCGCGGTGGCATAGTCGGCGCCGTCGCCGGTGGTGCGGGTGGCCGCGTTGATGCGCGCCGAGCGGCGAGCCAGCCGGGCGAGCTGGGCGCGCAGGGAGAGCCCGGCGTGGCTTGCCGCGCGCTCCGCCAGCTCGAGGTAGGCGCTCTGCAGGGCGGCGGCCGTGCGCCTGCGCTGGGCGGTCAGCTGCCGGTCGCGGCGCGAGGCATAGGAGCTGGCTGCGATCTCGAGGAACTCCTCTGCGGCGAGCGGCTCGGGACGCTCGGCGTAGCGAACCGGCAGCTCGCGCAACAGGTCGCGCGAGCAGAAGATCGCGTTCCAGGAGACACCGTCCGGCACCTTGCGCGGCCCGCGCGCGGCCCGCGCGCGCTCGAAGTAGCCGTGGGCGCGGCGGAAGCGCTCCAGCGCGGGCCGGGCGTGGCGCCGCAAGGAAGCCACAGCCCCCGGCTCGAAGCCGATCCGGCCCAGCAGCCGCCGTTCCCGCTCGGCGGAGAATTCCGCGTCGAACAGGCGCAGCAGTGGGTCGCGCGCCAGCTTCGCGAGGGGTGGCTTGCGGCCACTGCGCAAGAAGTCGCGGATCTGCGCGAAGCCGCGCACCAGCTGGCGTGCCTTGGCGCGCTGCTGTGGCAAGGTGGTGGACCAGCGCGGGCCGTCGTCGAAGCGGTATTCGCGGTGGTACAGGCCCAGCTGGCGCACCGATCCATAGTCGATGATCCCGCCGTCGGCCAGGATGTTGTCGCCGTCCCAGTCGAGCCAGCAGAAGATGTACTCGCTCTCGAAGAGCGCCGCGCAGCGTGCGAACACGCGCGTCAGCTCCTTGGCGAAGAAGTCGTAGCGGCGTGCGGCTCCGCGCAGGGC
Source organism: uncultured Gammaproteobacteria bacterium (assembly GCA_964194645.1). GTDB lineage: Bacteria > Myxococcota_A > UBA9160 > SZUA-336 > SZUA-336 > CAXMNF01. Next base: position 12,121 of record CAXMNF010000071.1, on the reverse strand, counting down.
CGGCCAGTCGCCGTTTGCGACCTGCCGCTCGATGAAGCAGTCGACCACGCCCTGCAGCGACTCGTGGTCCGCCTGCTTCAGGTGGGTGAAGAAGTGGGAAGGACGCAGCAGGTTCCGGCCCGCGCGCACGTTGATCGCGCAACCCTGGGGCAGGGCGATCACAGTCAGCACACGCTCCGTGCCAATGCCGTTGCGGTGGAAGATCTCGCTGAGCAGCACTGTCGAGAGTCCCTCGTCGAGCCCGGCTGTGCCGCACCCGTACGAGGCGTGGCGGCTGCCCGTACGATAGAACTCCTTGTTCTCGGCCGTTGCCGGGCAGAGGCAGGTCACCCCGGTGCCGCAGCTCGACACATCCCAGGTCGTGCCGCGCCGCGTGATGGCGCCGTTCCAGATGCTGCGGCCATCTCCAGACGTGCGCCCCAGGCGTCCGGGGTGCTGGAGCTGCAGGTAGCGGGTCGCCATATAGCGCTGCGGCAGCTCTTCGCGCGCTTCGCGCCGGCCGCGCAGCAGGTCGTGCTCGTTCACGATCACCAGGCAGAAGCAGTCCAGGATGGCGCGGCGCAGCGCCGGATTCAGGCGATCCGGGTGGTCGTGCGGGATCAGGCCCATCTCTCGCGCGAGCGCGAAGTTGAACCAGGCCACGCGACCGTCGCGGCGCCGGCGCACCGCGTAGTCGACATACGCGCCGGGCGCCGCTTGTTTCAGCGGGTGACTGCCGTCGAGCTTTCGGAAGGCCGGGTAGCTCGCGGCGCGAGGGCCGGATCTCTGCGTCACGGGGTTCGTCCCGTGGCTCGAATCGGCCTCGCGGCGCGCGATCTAGAGTCCCTGGCGGGAACGTCGCGCGGGGTCTAGAGGTCGGCTCCGTGGGCGCGGCGCAGCGACTCACTCGATGCGTCCAGCGCCTCGATGGACTGCGCCAGGCCGCGGCTCATGATGCGGACGCGGTTCAGGATTCGCTCGCTGCCACTTTCGACTGTGAGCGCCGCCTTGCGGATCTCGTCCAGTCCCTGGCTCTGCCGCTCGATCTCGCGCACCGCGCGGTCGAGCGCCTCGAGATCGGCGTCTTCGTGGGCCGCGCTCGCTCCGCGCGCCGAGAGCGCTCGGCACAGCGAGAGCGCGGCGTCCAGGAACACGTCGCTCTGCGGGTCGTCCCGGTCCCAGCGCACCAGCACGTCGGTGCCGATTCGCTCGAGCGAGGCCAGGCCTTCCGGGGCCGCGCTGTTCGAGAACACGAAGACGCCGAGCTCGGCGCCCCGGTTCTTGCGCGCTAGCTCCAGCTGCTCGCGCGCGCGCGCCACGGTGAAGCCGCGTTCGTCCTTCGCCTCGAACACGATGCGCGCGCCCGCGGCCCGGTGCTCTGGGCCCAGCTCCAGCACGGCGTCGCCCACCTTGCGGTTCTTCACCCGGCCGACCCGGGTGCCTGTGCGCTCGAAGATGTCGCCGCTGCGCTGTGCGCAGCGCTGCAACTGGGTGGCCAGGGCGTCCTCGAACTCCTCGCCGTGCACGGTGGTGCGCTCGGCCTCGACGCGCTTGGTGACGAGCGCCGCCATCTCGGATGCCACGGTCTTCTCCATGCTCGCGATCCGCTCACTCTGGGCCTTCGACAGCTCCAGCAGCTCGCGGCGCATCCGCGCCAGCGCCGAGTGGTCGGAGTCCAGTGAGAACTCGGCGGTGATCTGCTGCTGGGCACGCTCGACGCGCTGCACCAGGCGCGACAGCGCCGAGTCCTCGGTGTCGAGCGAGAACTCCTTGACCACCTCGTCGATGCGCTCGCCGAGATCACCCCCGAGCTTGCCGTGGCTCTCGCGCAGCTCCGCGACCAGGCGCGTGAGCGAGCCCTCGCGGTTGTCCAGCGAGAACTCCGCCAGGATCTTCTCGCGCTGCGCGCCGAGCGCGTCGTCGACCAGCCCGGCCAGCGAGCGCAGCAGCCCGCCTGCGTTCTGCGGATCGACGAGCTTCATCAGGGGGCTCTCCGGACCGAGGTGCGTGCCGAGCGTGCGCGCCAGCTCCGAGCCGTCTCCGGCCAGCTCGCCCCGGATCACCGTGACCAGCTCGCCGTCCTCGCGCGTGAGCCGGTCGACGCGCTCCGCGAAGCGTCCGCTTTCCGGGTCGAAGTACTCGCGCAGCGCACCCCCCAGCCGCTCGGTCAGGGTGTTCTGGTGCTGGGCCAGGGAGCCGCGCAGCTCGTCCAGCATGCGCTCGACCTCGCCGCGCACGGCCTGTGCGTCGACCTGGCCACGCACCTGGCGCAGAGCGAGCGTGCCGATGCGCAGGGCGGCGCGCGCGAACTCGTCGCGCTCGCGGCCCTCTCGCTGACGCCACAGCTCCTGGATCAGTTCCGGGTCGCCGATCTCGAGGCGGAGTTCCAGCCGCTCGGGCGGCCCCGCCTCTGGATAGAGCTGAACCTGTTGCGGTGTCGCGGCCATGACGTACCCCCCGTCGTCGGGCGTACTCTATACCACTTTCGCTCCTCAGGCGAAAATCGCGAGCTGCCGCGACTGCGCCAGCAGCCGGCCGTCGCGCGACCAGATCTGGCCGTCCTCTTCGAGGAAGCCGTCGAGTGCGCTGCGTGTGCGCCACTGGCCGAGGAACCAGGCGCCGGGCTCGCGGCTGGCCGAGTCGAGCGGCGCGCGGAAGTGCACGGTCAGATCGATGGTGGGGGCGCCGCGGCTCTCGAAGGGCCGCTCCAGGCGGGCGAACACCGCGGGGGGCCAGGAGTCGCACAGGGCCGCGAGCAGCGGAGCGTCGGCCGGGTATGCCTCGGCGGGACGGATCCAGCCGCCGCTGCGCGCTTCGGGTGCACCCGAGAAGGGCTCGTAGCCGGGCAGGGGACGCGTCTCGAAACGCAGGCGGAACGGACTCTCGGCGGGGCCGGCCGCCGCGCGCGGCGGGAGTGCGTCGGGGGGCGGTACGTCGGGGGCGGGGCGCTCCTGGAACTCGGCACCCGACCGGCTGCGCGAGAAGGCGCCGATTGCAATGGCGAGGATCCGGTCCCCTTGTTCCAGGCGGGCGCTCACGGTGCTGAGCGCGCGCCCGGCGCGTTCCACCCGGGTGCGCAGACGCGCAGGCCCGGCCTCGGCGCGCTCCGTGAAGTGGACCGTGAGCGACCGCGGAGGCCGCGCCGGATCGGCGACCGTGTCCTGCATGCCGCGCAGCAGCACGGCACTCAGGTAGCCGCCGTTCGGGCCGGCCACGATCCACCAGCCCGGGTCGATCTCGACCTCGTAGAGGCCCTCGGAAACCGTCCGGAGCGCCGTGTCCCGCGCGAAGCGGCTGCCGCTCACGAACCGGGCGGGGCTTCGGCGCTGCAGCGGTCCCCGGCCACTTCCAGTGCTGCAAGGAAGCGTTCCGGCGTGGTGTTCAAGCGCAGCTCGACGGTTGTCTCGAACCGGCCCGGGCCCACGGGAACCCCGTAGCCCGACACGTAGTTGCCGTTCGCGGCGCGCGCCGCCAGCCAGACCGTACCCGGCGAGCCGGCGTGGCCGCGCACGCGGTAGCCGGCGTCGAGCCCGAGAGGCGTTTCGACCCAGCGCTCCGCCGCCACCACGTCGAGCTCGCAGCGGCGCGGGTCCGGCCGCGTCGCGCAGCCGACCAGCAGGCCGGCGAACACCAGGATCAGGGCTGCTCCGCGCATCGACGGCGACCGTACCTCAGCGCGCGTCGAGGCGGAAGATCCAGGCTTGCTCGCTGCGTTCGCCGGGCTCGACCTCGTACTTCGCGAGCAGGGCGCCGAGCGCCGCGGCTGCCTCGCCGGGATCGAGCACGCGCACGGCGCGCCGCTCGTAGAGGGACCCGCCGACGCGCAGGCGGACGCGCGGATCCTTTGCGACGTGCTGGACCCAGGCGCGCTCCGCCGGGTTCTCCTCGCCCAGGATCAACGAGGTGGAGATGTAGGCCCGGCCGCCGTCGCGCGCGATCCAGATGTTGAGCGAGTACGGATCGTCGGGCCGAGTCTCCAGCTGCACGGTCTCGTGCGCGGCGAGAAACGACCAGTCCGAGACCGGCTCGGTTTCGAGTTCGCCGGACAGCTCGCCGCTCGGGAACGGGCCGAGCGGCCCGCAGGCCGCCAGGAGCAGTGCGGTAGCTAGCGCGAGCACGGTCCGCATGGGTCCTCCACATCGGGTTCCTTCGGAACGCCGGGTCACCTATACTCCCTTTGCGTCTCGGGCGAAAGCGGAGGCCCCAGCATGAAGCGTTTCATCTCTCCCTCGGAGCTGGCGCGAGATCGGCGCTTCAAGCGCGCGAACTCGCGGAACCAGTTGCTGCGCAGCCTGCCCGACGACGTGGACACCATTGTCGAGGTGCTGGAGGAGGTCGGACCGAAGATTCGCGAGCGCGTGCGAGGGACAGCGCTCGAGCAGGTCTACGACGAACTCGGACCGGGCTTCTCGTTCCTGATGAACTCTGGCGAGATGCAGGTGAACGAGCAGGCCGAGCAGCTGCGCCTGAAGCTGCGCTTGCACGGAATCTTCGTGGGTGAGCTCCAGGCGCTCGAGGCGGCGGGGCGCACGCTCTGGGACTTCCCGGAGCTCAACTGGGAGTTCAAGATGAACATGGCGCGCCAGTGCTGGGACGAGGCGCGCCACGTGCAGATCTACGAGAAGCTGATCGATCACGCGGATGGCGAGGTCGGAGAGTTCCCGGAGAGCACCTTCCTGTTCGAGACCTCCTGCGCGGACGACCCGGTGCTGCGCGTGACCGGCGTGAACCGCTGCCTGGAAGGCCTGGCCTGCGACGCCTTCCGCTCGCTGATCGACTACGCGCATGCCAAGGGCGATGCCGTGATGGAGCAGGCGGTCGACTTCGTGCTGGCCGACGAGCTCACGCACGTGCGCTTCGGCAGCGACTGGGTGCGCGAGCTGACGCGCGGCAACCCGGAACGCGCCGCCCGGGCGCGCGAGTTCCAGCGCGAGACCGACAAGAGCTTCGCCTTCGGCGGCGGGCGCCAGATCGCCCGCGAGGAACGGATCGAGGGCGGCTTCAGCGAAGAGGAGCTGGCCGAGCTGGAGGCGATCACCAGCGAGGGCCCGAGGCGCGACACCCTGCTGCGCGCCGCCGAGATCCTGCGCGAGCGCCACCAGGCGCGCCGCGCCGCCGCCGCGTCCGCCTAGGTCCGCTGCCTGACGCGCACGCGCTCCACGCGGCCGCGCGGTCCGATGTACCAGGATGCCAGCCAGCTGGTGATGCTCACGACCAAGGAACCGAGCAGCGCCGGCCCGAAGCCGTGCAGCGTGAAGCCGGGCAGCAGCCAGGCGACCAGGCCCAGCATGGCGGCGTTGATCACCAGCAGGAACAGGCCGAGCGTCAGCACGGTGATCGGCAAGGTGGCCAGCTTGAGGACCGGGCGCACGAAGGCGTTCACCACGCCGAGCAGAAATGCGGCCGCGAAGATCGTGGCCGGGTCGCGCAGTTCGACCCCGTCGACCAGTTCGGCTGCCAGCCAGATGCCGAATGCGCTGATCAGCAGGCGTAGGAAGAAGCCGGGCATGACTTCCTGTAGTGACTCGCACGAACGCTTGTCAAGCGGGCCGCTCGCGGCCATGCTTGGCGACGTGGACCACCCCGTGCTCTCCGCCGACGGCCACATCGGACGAGCGACTTGGCAGTCGCTCGCCTACGGGAAGGGGAGAGGAGCGGCATCGTGGCGAGCGGGGCTCGGCTAGGCGGAAACGTCTCCGGCCTGCAGCGCCACGAAGCGGCGGTAGGCGCCGTCCGGACGCTGCAGCAGTTCGTCGTGGGTGCCGCGTTCGATGATCCGCCCGCCGTCCAGGAAGGCGATCTGGTCGGCCTCGCGGATCGTGGACAGGCGGTGGGCGATCACGATCACCGCGCGGTCGCGGCTGGCCGCGCTCAGCGCCTCGATCAGCCGGCGCTCGGTGGCCGGGTCTAGCGCGGAGCTGGGCTCGTCCAGGATCAGCACGCGCGCATCGCGCACCAGGGCGCGGGCGATCGAGAGGCGCTGCTTCTGTCCGACCGAGAGCTTGCCCCCGCTGCGCCCGAGCTGCGTCTCGTAGCCGTTCGGCAGCCGTTCGATGAACTCCTGGGCACCTGCGATCTCCGCGGCCCGGCGCAGCTCGAGCTCGCTGGCGTGCGGATTGCCCATGCGGATGTTCTCGGCGACCGTGGCATCGAAGAGCACCGTCTCCTGGAACACGAACGCGATCTGCTCGCGCAGGGATGGTCCTGTGACCGTCGCCAGATCCACCCCGTCGATCGCGACGCGTCCGCGCGTCGGGCGCACGAAGCGCGCGATCAGGTAGGCGAGTGTGGTCTTGCCGGCGCCGGCCGGCCCGACCAGCGCGACGAGCTTGCCGACCGGTGCCTCGAGATCCACGCCGTCGAGCGCCAGGGTCCCGTCGGGGTAGCGGAACTCCGCGCCCTCGACCGATACGCCGCGCTCCACGCGCGGCAGCGGCCGGGCGTCCGGCGGGTCGCTCTCCGCCGGCAGGTCCATCAGTGCGAATACGCGCTGCAGGCCCGCGGCCTCGCCCTGGACGCCAATCCAGAGCGCGCCGAGCCGCACCGCGCCGCCCACGATCTGGAAGAAATAAGTGATCAGCACCGCGAAGTCGCCGGGAGACAGCGCGTCCGAGATCACCAGATCGCTGATGTAGACGAATGCGTAGGCACCGGGCAAGAAGCCCGCCACGGAGCCGACGAGCGTCACGCCGATGATGACGCGCACCATGCCCCGGAAGGCTCCGAAGGAGTTCCAGCTGTCCCGGTCGAAGCGGCGCTGTTCGCGGCCCTGTCCGCCGAGACTCTGCACCGCCAGGATGTTCGTGACGCCTTCCTCGATGGTCGACGCCGCTACCGCGCCCGCGCCGCGGCTCGCTTCGGAGCGGCGCCGGATCGCGCCGGCGAAGGGCAGGGTGACCAGGAACACGAGCGGCACGAAGGCCAGCGCGATCCAGATGATGGTCGGGTGGTCCGCATAGACGCTGCCCAACACCAGCGCGATCAGTGCGATCTGCACCGGGGCAACCAGCGGCGTGAGCAGTAGCTGGTACGCCACCGAAGTGATCGCCGGCGTGTCGTACATGACCCGGTACATGGCGTCGCCGATGCTCTCGTCGTCGAACGCGGTCATCGGCAAGCCCTGGATCCGGCCGAACAGGCTGGCCCGGTAGTGGTGGTTCAGCGCTTGCGACAGCCGGATGGTCCAGCGGTACTCGAGCAAGCCGAACAGACCGCCGGCGAAGCTCCAGCCCAGGTTCGCCAGGTTCTCGGTGCGGGTGGCGCTGTCCTGGCCACTGCCCAGCGTGCCCTGCGTGATGTCGCGCTCCGGCCCGGTGTTTCCGAAGCCGCCCACCAGCACCATCAGCACGAAGAACACCAGCGCCGTCCAGCCCAGGATCTCGAGTGGCCCGGCGCCCGCCAGCAAGTCCACGAAGGGCGCCACGAAGCCGGGGTAGGGTGTGGCGTCGGGGCCGCCGATCGGCCGGCTCAGGATCACGTGATCGATCAGGATCTTGAGCGGCCAGGGAAAGAGGATCAGCGGCAGCAGGCTGCCGAGCGTGAGCAGCGCCTTCACCGCGAAGCGCGGCCAGAACGGCGCCACGTAGCGCATGGCGCGCGCGAAGCCGCGCAGCGTACCGGCGCTCGACAAGGACGTGTGCTCGCCGATCACGGCTGCCCCACGGCCCGGAGCGGCCGCGCTTCGTCGAGTTCGACCAAGGTCCGGTAGGCTCCGCCCGGCCGGGCCATCAAGCTATCGTGCGAGCCGGACTCGACCAGCCGGCCGGCGCGCAGGCACAACACCTGGTCGGCGCGCCGCACGGTGGACATCCGGTGCGTGATCAAGAAGATCGCGCGATCCCGCCCCCAGCTGGCCAGGTTCCCCATTACCGCAAGCTCGGTCTCGGCGTCGAGCGCCGCGGTCGGCTCGTCCAGGACCAGGATCGGCGCGTCCTTCAGGATGGCGCGCGCGATCGAGATCCGCTGGCGCTGTCCGCTCGAGAGCTTCGTGCCGCGTTCGCCGAGCATCGTGTCGTAGCCGTGCGGCAGCTCGGAGATGAACTCGTGGGCCGCCGCGACGCGGGCCGCTTCCTGGACCTGCGCCTCGCTGGCATCGGGCACCGCGTAGCGGATGTTCTCGCGCACGGTCGTCGCGAACAGGATGTTCTCCTGCAAGGCAATCGCAACGGTGTCGCGCAGGCTGGCCAGCTCGAAGCCGCGCAGGTCCGAGCCGTCGATTTCGATCGAGCCCTGGTCGGGGTCGAACAGGCGCAGCAGCAGCGCCATCAAGGTGCTCTTGCCCGACCCGGTCGGGCCGACGATCGCGGTGATCGTGCCGGGCTTCACCTCGAAGTCGATCTCCTCCAGCACCGGCTGGCCCGGCCGGTATGCGAAGCCGACGCCCTTGAAGACGATGCTCCGCGACAGGCCGGCAAGCGGCCGCGCGTCGGGGCGGTCGCGCACCTCGGGCTCGAGGTCGAGCAGCTCGTACACGCGGTCCAGGCCGATCGCGATGTCCTGTGCGCGGCCCCAGAAGCTCATCAGCTGCTCTACCGAGGAGGTGCCCTGGCCGAAGCGCTGGCGCGTGAAGCCGAACAGCCCGTAGTTCCAGGCCGTGAACGCCAGGTAGCCGAACAGGCCCTCGGCGAACAGGTCGGCCTGCGCGTGGGTCTGCAGCGAAGCGCGTACCAGCCCCGCGATCAGCGCCGAGCCCGCCACCCAGAAGGTGGTCACGCCGTAGGTCGCGTACAGGTTGCGGACCCGAAAGGCCGTCTCGAAGGCCGCCAGCGAGTCGCGTTCGAAGCGGCGCTGTTCCTCGCGCTCGGCGCCGTAGGCCTTGATCACGCGGATTCCGGCCAGGGTCTCCTGGATGCGAGAGGTCACCGCGCTGTTCGCCTCGCGCGCCTGTCGGAAGCCCGCGCGCAGCCGCCCCGAGAACCAGAAGCCGATCACCAAGGTGGGCGGCCAGACCAGCGCCAGGGTCAGGCCCAGCCAGGGGTCCAGCGCGAACACGATCGCGAAGGCGATCGCGTGCATCAGGCCGAATTGCGCCGGGCGCAGGAAGAGCGTCTCGATCACGTTCGTGACCATCGCGCTGTCCTGGAACAGCCGGTACACGGAATCGCCCACACGCGAGTCCGCGTGAAAGCGCAGCGACAAGGTCTGGATGCGTGTCAGCAGCGCGACGCGCAGCAACTGATTGATCCGCTGCAGGATCCAGATGGCATAGTAGATCAGGCCGGCGCCGATCGGCAGCGCGGGAATCGTGAGCAGCACCAGCGCGAGCAGCCAGCGGTCGCGCACCTCGCGGCGCTGCTCGGGTTCGAGCAAGCCGTGCTCGTCACCGAGCGCGTAGCGCTCCGGATCGAGCACCAGCGCCTGCGCCTCGACCGGCGTGAGCGCCTGGCCTTCCAGTACGCGCGTGAACAGCACGTCCGTCATGATCAGGGTGACCGGAATGCCGATCAGCAGGAACGTCACGAGCGTGCCGGTTAGCGCGAGCAGGTGGCCGCGCACCGCTCGCATCAGCGGCAGGGTGCGCCACAGGATCGCGAGCACCAGCCGGAAGTGCAGACGATCCGCAGCGCCACCGGTGCCCAGCTTCGCGAACTCGTTCGATTCGGGCGAGGCGCTCATCGGCCGGGGAGTCTCCTCGCCCGATTCTAACGGCCGGGCGCAGGGCGCGCTCCGCGCGCCCGACCGCGCTCGGAGCTAGCCCTTGCTCGCTCCGTCGAAGCTCCAGATGCCCGCGCCCTTGACCGAGATCACCAGGAAGATCCACGCGTACAGCGCCGCGAGTTCGCCGTGATTCTGGATGGGCAGGACGCCGTCCTTCTGATGCACCAGGAAGTAGGCCACTGCCATCTGACCGCTACAAATGAACGCTGCCAGCGAGGCCTGCAGGCCAAGCGCAATCAGTCCGCCGCCGGCGGTCTCGATCAGCGCGGTCGCCCACAGCAGCGCCGCGGGCATTTGGCTCTCGCCTCCGCCGAAGATCGTCATGAGCTTCTGCACGCCGTGGCTGAAGAACATGAAGCCGACCACGATGCGGGTGCCGGCGTAGATCTGGTTCTCGTAGGGCTTCAAGAAGGTCATCGTTCGAGTGCCTCCTGGGGTTGGATTGCGCGTATCATACACGCGAAGGAGAGAACCGGCCTTGAACGCGCCGCCGCTCGGCTTCGGCATCAAGTTCTGGTACGGCATCGGTCAGGCTGCGGAGGGCATGAAGAATTCCTCCTTCAACGCCTTCCTGTTGATCTACTACAGCCAGGTTCTGGGACTGAACGCGTTCTGGGCGGGCTCCGTGTTGCTGATCGCCCTGATCTTCGACGCAGTCACCGATCCGCTCACCGGATCCTTCACGGACTCGTTGCGCAGCCGCTTTGGCCGTCGGCATGGCTTCATGTACGCGGCGGTCCTGCCCATGACAGTCACCTTCTACTTCGCCTTCAACCCGCCGGCGGGTCTGGACGAACCCGCGTTGTTCGCCTGGATGCTCACCTGGGTGGTGCTCGCGCGCGCCGCCATGACGCTCTACCACGTGCCCCATCTGGCGCTCGGCGCCGAGCTTTCCGATGACTACGACGAGCGAACCCGCGTGGTTGCGTTCCGGAACTTCTTTGGCTTCGTGGGCGCCGCCACCTTGTTCGCCACCGCATACGGTGTGTTCATGCGTGCCACGCCCGAGTTCCCCTCGGGACAGCTCAATCCGGCGGCCTACTCGCCGCTCGGGCTCTGGTTCGGCGTGGCGATGGGCGTGCTGATCCTGGTTTCGGCGCTCGGCACGCACTCGCGGATCCCCTACCTGCCGCGCCCGGCCGAGTCGCAGCGCTTCAGCGCTCTGGCGCCGCTGCGCGAGCTGCTCGAGGCGCTGCGCAACCCCTCGTTTCGGGTGTTCTTCGTCGCCCTGTTGATCTACTTCATCTCGCGCGGCGTGGACTCGGCGCTGGGGCTCTACATGGGCACCTACTTCTGGGAGCTGGGCAGCCGCGCGGTGCTGGTGCCGATCTTCGGCCTGGTCGGCGTGATGGCCGGCACCGTCTGGTTTGCGCTGCGGGCTCGAGCCATGGACAAGCGCTCGATGATGATGATCGGGCTGATCGGCTTCAGCGGGATCACCCTGGCCCTGCCGATCAGCAAGCTCGTGGGCTTGTTCCCGCCCATGGATCACCTGCTCTACCTGCCGTCGATCTTCTTCTTCACATTCCTGGCGTCGGTTTTCGGCGGCGCCGCGCTGATCGCCGGTGGCTCGATGCTGGCCGACATCGCCGACGAGCACGAACTCGCGACCGGCCGCCGCCAGGAAGGCGTGTTCTTCGGCGCGCTCTCGTTCTCGGGGAAGTCGGCCGCGGGCGTCGGCAACTGGCTCGCGGGACTGGCCCTGGTGGCGATCGCGTTCCCCTTGCAGGCGGCCCCAGGCGAGGTCGACCCGTGGATCGTGACGAAGCTCGCGCTGGTGTACGGGCCCGGCATGCTGGTGTTGATGGTCATCGGCATCGCCGTGCTGTCGCGCTACAGCCTGACCCGTGAACGTCATCGGGCCATCCGCGTCGAACTGGAGCAACGGCGCGGGTCGAGCAGCGCCGAGCTGCCAGCCGGCGGCGTGATCGCGGCGGCTCCCGCTCAGCGCAGGCCCTAGGCGGCGCATGGACGACCCGGAGCGCCGCTTCGCCTAGCGGGCTAGGGTTTCGGGCGCATGTCCGAGCGCCACTCCGACCACATCACGCCCGAGGGCGAAGCGCGCCTGCGCGGCGAGCTGGAGCGACTCTGGAAGGTGGACCGGCCGCTGGTCACCCGCGAGGTGAAGGCGGCGGCCGCGCAGGGCGACCGCTCGGAGAACGCCGAGTACATCTACGGCAAGAAGCGCCTGCGCGAGATCGACCGGCGCATTCGCTACCTGCAGAAGCGCCTGGACCAGCTGGTCGTGGTGCGCGAGCCGGTGGCTCGCGACGGGCGCGCCCTGTTCAGCGCCTGGGTCACTGTCGAGGACGAGGAGGGCGGCGAGACCCGTTACCGCCTGGTCGGCCCCGACGAGAGCGAAGCCGAGGCCGGGCTGATCAGCATCGACTCGCCGATCGGCCGCGCGCTGCTCGGCAAGCGCGCCGACGACGAAGTGAGCGTGCAGCGCCCGAAGGGTCGCATCACCTACACGATCCTGTCTGTG
>CAXMNF010000070.1:0-10113 GCA_964194645.1 uncultured Gammaproteobacteria bacterium | reverse complement strand
GTACGTGGCCGACACCGACAATGACCGGATCCAGCAGTTCGACCCGAATGGTGTGTTCATGGGAAAGACCGGTGTGGCGGGGAACTTCGTCGGCGGCTTTCTCCAGCCCGTTGGGGTCGCCTTGAGCCCGGACTCCAGCCTGCTCCACGTCGTGGACCGGGCCTCGCACAAGGTCGTGAGCTTCTGTCTCGGCGACATGGCGGTCTGCACGGCTCAGATGGACTTCGATTCCGACACGAAGCTCGACGCGGTTGACAACTGCCCGTTCGTGGCCAATCCGCTGCAGCTGGACGCCGGCGGGATCGGCACTGTCGTCGCCGACGGGATCGGGGATGAGTGTCAATGCGGCGACGCATCGGGCGACCACAAGGTCGACGCGCTCGACATCGCGGCAATCCGGATCGACCTCGTCGGCGGGGGTGCACCGGTCTCGCCGCCGCTCTGTAGCGTGACGGGCGCGACCGAGTGCGACCTCCTCGACGTGGTGGTGCTGGAGCGCGGACTCGCTCTACTCGGCCCCGGGATCCAGCAGGTCTGCGCGCCCGCCATACGGCCCTGATCGGCAGCAATGTTCATGAGAGAACATCCCTTCTGTCGAATCCCGGACGGCAAGCTTCATCTCTTCGTAGTACCGGTTGGCTGCCTCTTCCTCGTGCTGCTCGTCGTCATCGTCGAGATCGTTCAGCTGGGTCCCGGGTGGGCACGCTTCAGCGAGTTGGCGCTCGCTTTCTCGTCCGGTCGAGCTACCGAAGCCCTCGCCACATGGACCGTCGAAGACCGGGTTCGGATAGCATTCGTCAACGGTCTCGACTACTTGTTCGGCCCGGTCTACGCGAACTTGCTCGCGCTGGGTTGTGTCTGGGCGGGAAGATCGTCCGGCGACCGCGAGCGCCGGATCGGATCCTTCTTCGCTTGGGTCGCTTGGGCCGTGTGGCTGCTCGATATTCCGGAGAACGTCGCCTACCTGAACCTCGTCGGCGGAGACGTTGGTCAGCCATGGCCATTTGTCTTTGGTTCGTGCGTCCTTCTTCGGACGGCTCTCGTCGTGGGAGCGCTCGCGTTCCTGGCTCGCAGCTTGGTGCGACGTAGGGCATTGTCTGACCGGTCCGGCTGATCCGTTACAGAAACCCACGGAGAGCGTCTGGTCCATCATCCGTTCGCTCGAATTCACAGCGGCGTGTCGCCTGCGGCGATATGGGTAGGCCTCTTTGCCACCCTCCTCATTGGGTTGCCACTCCTCAGTGTGGTCGAACAGGGGCCCGGCATGGGGTCGCTCTACGATCTCGCGCTCGCGGGAAGTTCGACCCGGGCAGAGGCCGTGCTCGCCGGGTGGACCGAGTCGGACCGCCTCCACATTGCCTTTGGGAACGGCCTCGACTATCTCTTCGGAGTTGCGCTGTTCGGAACGCTTTCTCTCGCCTGCGTCTGGGCAAGCCAACTGCACAGTCCGGGAAGCTCGCTGGGCATTGTTCTCTCCTGGGTTGCTTGGGTCGGCGTCCTGCTCGACATCCCTGAGAACACTTCCTACCTGATCATGATTCGCGGCACGACTGAGCAGCCCTGGCCCGCGCTATTCATTGCCTGCACAGCGATTCGCCATGCGATCTTGATCGCGTGTATCGGCTATGTGCTGGTCAGAGCCGTCCGGCCGCGCGCCGCTTAGCCGTCCGATGGTAGCGGTCTCGCCGCACACGCAGCAGGCGGGCGCCGACCACGGCGAGCAACAGCAGCGCCGCGGCGGCCGGCTCGGGCGCCGGGACGGCCGCGACGTCGGCGAATGCGTCGATCTCCGCGGTGACTCCGCCCAATGACGTGATGCGCACGTACCGGATCCAGGGAAGGCCGGTCTCGGACAGGTCGATACCGGCGCCTCCGCCCGAGCCGTCGTAGAGAGCCACGATCTCCGCGTAGCTCTTGCCGAACCAGTCGACCGCGGGATCGACCGGTCTGGTGAAGTCCGAGAGGGCGCTGCCGCCGGAGTCGAACGGGCCGGGCGTGTCGGTGAAGGCGCTGGTCGGGAACAGATCGTCCGCGAACACGAAGGCGATCGCCGAGAAGTCCTTGCCGTGCTGACTCACCTCGATCAGGGCCGGATCGGCAAACACGTCCTCGGCGCTGTCGCCGAACAGGTCGGGCTGGAAGAAGAAGGCGTTGCCGAACACGAGCAGGTCGATGCCGAAGGGGTTCAGCGGGTGGTCGAGCACCGGCATGGCGAAGCGCACCACCAGTTCGCCCCCGTCGCCCACCTGCACGAGATCGCCGTTCAAGAAGGCGCCGTTGAACGGTGTGACGTCGCCGAAGTCACCGTTGCTCGTCGCCGGCATGCCGAGCGCATGGCTCGGATCGTCGAAGCCGGGCGTCACGTTCAGCCCGGCGGTGTACGAGATCACTTCGTTGGCGAAGGGAAGGGCGCGGGCGGGGCCTGTCGAAAGAAGCAGTGCGCAGGTGACCGCTGCGACCGCAAGGGTGTGCGTTCTAGACACGATCGTGTCTCCTCTGTGTGAAGTTCGGATTCACGCACAGAGGCGCTTCTCGTCGTTCGAGTGGCGCGGTGCGCCCGCGAATCGCCTCTCTCGGCACCGGAGAAACGCCAATTCCCCGCGACAGGCCGGTCTTCTGGCTCCCGGATCATCCTCCCGCCGAGCCTTCCCGGTCTTGGCGGGGTAAGGGCCGGCGAAGCCGGCCTGCCCGCACGGCACGCGACTTCGTGCGTGCCTCTCCCAGTGGCGTCTTTCGGCGATCGTCCCCGGTTACAGCGACGGGCTCGCGCCGGATTCTCACCGGCTTCCCGACACCTGTCACGAAAACGTGCAGTGTTCTTCTAGCCCATCGTCGGGCACGGCGTCAACGACTCGTTGACACGCGCCGCGCCGGGTGATAGCGATGCAGGGGTTCCGGTACCCGATTCTCGGGTTGAAAAGGGAAGGCCGTGAAAATCGGCCGCGGTCCCGCCACTGTAATGGGGGAGCCCTTCCAACTACGCCACTGGTCGAAGGCACACATGACGTCGTGTGCCGTGCGGGTAGGCCGGCTTCGCCGGCCGCTACCCCGCTAAGATTGGGAAGGCTTGGAAGGGCGTCCGACCCCTGAGCCAGGAGACCTGCCGGAGCGAAGAAGGACATTCACGTCCGCTCTCCGAGGAGGGAGTTCTGGTGCTTCGGCCGGCCGCACTCGTGTTCGCGCTTGCGCTTGGGCCCGGCGCCGTGCTCGCCCAGGAGTTCCCCGAGCACCCGGACGCGCCGTCCGCGTTCTCGACGGTGATCGACGCGCGCGCCTACGACGAGAGCTTCGAGACCGTGGCGGACGTCCTGGACCAGGTGGCCGGGGTGCGCGTGCGCCGCTTCGGCGGGCTCGGCAGCCACAGCACTGTCCAGGTGCGCGGCTCGAAGCCCGAGCAGGTGCTGGTGCTGCTCGACGGCGTGCGCCTCAACTCGGCCCAGCGCGGCGCAGTCGACCTGTCGACCCTGGCGCTGCGCTCGGTCGACAAGATCGAAGTGATCCGCGGCGGAGGAGCGGCCCGCTTTGGCAGCAATGCGGTCGGCGGGGTCATTGCGATCACGTCGCGCTCGCGCGACGCGGACGACGGCGTCGATGTCGCCCTGCGCGCAGGCAGCCTGGGAACGCTCGGCGCTGACCTGTTCGTGTCGCGCGGCGATGATCAGCGCAGCACCACGCTGGGCTACTCGCGTCTGAGCAGCGACAACGACTTCCGCTTCGACCGCGCGCCGCCGGGCGTGTTCGCCAGCCTCTTCCCGACCACCCGGCACACGCGGCTGAATGCGGACTTCGCGGAGGACAGCGGCCTTCTGAACGTGTCGCGTTCGCTCGGCGCGAGTTCGGAGCTGGCGGGCACCCTGCGCCTCTTCGGCCGCCAGAACGGCCAGCCCGGCACCACGCGTGGCGCGCCGTTGGGTGCGCCGGACGAGGCTCTCGCCTGCCTGCGCAGCGACGAGAGCTACCGGCGCGGGGTGGGCGGCGTCGTGTGGCGCGAGCCCTCCCTTGGCGAGGGCGCGCTCGAGCTGTCGCTCTCGCACCGCTACGAGCGCTCCGAGCTGGACGATCCGGACTTCTGCCTGACCCCCGGGTCGCTGGGGCTCGACTCGCACAGCCAGTCGACCGAGAACGCGAGCAGCGCCGAGCTCAGCTGGGCCGGCGGCGCGCGCCGCCTGGGCGCGCTCACCCTGCTGCCGCGCGCCACCCTGGGCGGCCGCTTCGAGCAGCTGCGCAGTACCGGCTCGGAAAGCAAGCACCGGGTCTGGGGGAACCTGTTCGTACAACAGGAGCTGCGCATGTTCGGCGGCGCCCTGCGCGTGATCCCCGCACTCGGCCTCGAGCTGGCCGACACCAGCGCCGGTCTGACACGCCTGGCGGGCTTCGGCCGGCCCGTGGAGGTCGAAGTGGACGACGACCCCGCCTGGCTGCCGCGCCTGGGCCTGATCTGGCGGATCGTGCCGGGGCTGCGCTTCAAAGCCAACTACCTGCGCGCCTACCGGCGCCCGAGTTTTTTCGAACTGTTCCACCCCGACTACGGCTTCCTGCGCGGCAACCCGGCGCTCCAACCCGAGGACAGCGTGAACTTCGACGCGGGCCTCGAGCTGGCGCGTACCTCGCTCGGCTGGCTGTCCGACCTGCGGCTCGAGGCGGTCTGGTTCCAGCGCGACATCAAGGACTCGATCGAGTGGGTGCTGGCGAGCCGAAGCTCGCTTCCGGTCAACACCGGCGAGGCCCGCGCCCGGGGCGTGGAGCTCGGCGGCTCGTTCGCGCTGCTCCGCAGGCTGCGCATTGCGGCCAGCTACACGTTCCTGGACACGGAGATCCGCGCGTCCGGTGCGCCGCTGCCGCACTCGCCACGGAATCAACTGTCGGTGCACGCCGACCTGCGGCTCGGGCCGACGCGTCTCTTTGCCGACTGGACGTACGAGGACGAGCTGGCGCTCGTCGCCTCGCCCTTCGCGGACCAGGTGGATGCCGCGCGGCAGCTCGATGTCGGGATCAGCGTCCGCCCCGCCCGCCTCGCCGGCTTGCATTGGATGCCGGAGGGTCTGACGGTCACCTCGGAGTGGACGAACCTGCTCGGTGAGGCGCGGGTCGACTCGCTCGGCCTGCCGCTTCCGGACGAGACGCTCTGGTTCGTGACGCTGCGCGGAGACTTCCGTTGAAGCGCTGGCTGCTCCTTCTGGCGCTGCTGCCCGCTCCGCTCTCAGCGAGCACGCTCGACCTCGTGGACGGACTGGGAATTTGTGCGTTCGCGCCCGCGCTCGAGCGCGACCCGGGTGTCGCCGGGCAGGTGCTGCTGGCCTGCGAGTTCCCGGCGGTACTGGTTCCGCTCAGCGTGCCGCTCGGTGGGCCGATCGCACTCTCGGCGCCGGCTCACGCGCTCGCGCCCGACCACAATTGCAGCGAGTCCGGTGGGGCCCTGCCGCGCATCGCCAACCTGTCGACCGACGGCGCGGACTGGGCGTGGCTCGCGACCAGCGACTGCGAGCTCGCCGTGCCGGTCGACCTCGCCACCGGAGCGAACGTCTGGCTGCTCTACCAGGCCGTACTGCGCAAGGAGGTTCCGACCCGTCATACGCTCACCGGATCGTTCACGACGTATCTGGATGCTGCGCCGGGCAGCCCGGTCGCGAGTTTCGACACCTCGTTCACGAGTGCGGTGCTGCGAGTTGGCGATCGGCTGCTCGTCGCCACCTCGAACCTGAAGACCGCGGGGAGCAACCCCGAGTTCTATCCGGGTACGGTTCTGCTCTTCGACATCGACGAGAGCGGGCCGACGCCGCAGGTCGCTCCGGCCACGCCTCCCTACCTGGTGACCTCGGACCCGAACCCGACGGCGCTCACGGCGCTCCCGGGCGATCTGGTCGGCGTGACGAACACCGGCCTGCTCGATCCCGCGTTCCCGCCGTTTGTGACCGACGACGGGAGCGTCGACGTAATCGACCCTGCGGCCGGCGTCCTGCTCGGCTCGATCCCGCTCGGACCGAATCCCGGCGGACGCAGCCTGGCGGTTGATCCGACCGGCTCGGTCGCAGTGGTGGGCTCCCACACCTTGCGCGCCCTGCTGAGCTTCGACCTGCGCGGTCTGGCCGATCTGCCCGATCCGGGCATCGACCCGACCCTGCAGCGGCCATCCTGCAATGACGGCCCCGGACCCAGCGCCGGCGGACTGCCGTGCCTGCACAGCCGCGTGATCCACGGCGCGGCCAACCCCCTGGCGCTGCCGCCCGCGCCCGGTGCCTCGGGAACGGCCGGCTTCATTTCCGAGGTGCGCTTCGGCGAGTCCGGAGACTTCGTGGCCGCGACCTCGTTCAACGACAACGGCTTCGCATTCGCCACCTTCGACCCGTCCGAGGTCGCCTTGCCGCAGCCATTGCTGCCGTCGCTCTTCGGTCCGCCGGTGACCTTGTCGGTTCCGCTCACGGGCGGATTCGGCAGCGAGTGCTGTCCGGGGCCGATGGTGCTGCTGGGCAGCGGCGGAGGCCTGGCGGCGACGCAGCCGCTGTGGATGACGGCCTTCCCGGCCGGCGCCGCCATGCTCGGCGCCCTCTTTCTGGACTCCGACGAGGATCTGATCGAGGACGCGCTCGACAACTGTCCGTTGGCGGCGAACCCGTTGCAGGAGGACGCGGGCAGCGTGGGGGCGGCTCCGCCCGACGGCATTGGCGACGTCTGCCAGTGCGGCGACGTGGACGGTGACGGCATCGCGCTGGCCGCCGACCTGGCCGCGATCCGGCTGCAGCTCTCCGACCCGGGACAGCCGGTCGCGTTTCCCGCCAAGTGCGACGTCAACGGCGACGGCCTCTGCACCGTGCTCGACGCGGCCTACCTGTTGCGCGCGCTCGGCTCGCTCGGTCCGCCGCTACACCAGCCCTGCTGAGTGGACGCCGTCGCCGCTCCGCGACCTACCCGAGCCTCGTGGAAAGCCACCAGGTCGTTCCGCCGGCGTCCATCACGCCGCCGCGCTTGTCCTCGTCCTGGCCCTTGACGGGTTCCTGCACCGATTTCGCGCCTTCGTCGAGCGCCCGCACCAGGAACTCGATCGTGCGGCTCGCGCCGTCGACGATGAGATAGGGCGATACCGTCGTGTACCCTTCCGGCTTGTGTGAAGAACTCATGGCTGTTGCTCCAGTCTTGGAAGGTCCAGGATCGAGACCCCGGCGATGATAGGCGATGACGAAAAGATGGGGCGGATGATCGGGCAGCTGCGCGGCGCGGTGGAAGTGGCGAAGGCGCTGGCGGAGGGCCGGAAGCTCGGCTTGGTGCTGGTGCGCGAGGCTGCCGAGGAGCCGGGCGCCGTGGAGGTGGTCCGCGTGGCGCGCGAGCGGGGCGTCCCGGTGCGGGTGGCGAGCGCGGCCGTGCTGCGGCGCATGACCTCGGTCGGGCCCGCGGCCGACGTGCTCGCGCTGGTGGGTCGCGATCCGGGCGCGGACCTGGCCGCGACCCTGGCCTGCGGCGGGGCCTTCTGGCTGCTGGTCGGCACGGCCTACCCGAGCAACGCCGGCATGGTGATCCGCACCGCCGAGGGCTCGGGCGCCGATGGCATCGCGATCGACGCGGACTGGGACCATGTGGCGCGGCGCACCGCACAGCGCACCTCGATGCGCGCCGACTGGTACATGCCGGTGCTCTGGGAGCGAGCCGATACGGTGATCGCGGCCGCGCGCGCCGCAGGTCACCGGGTGTTCGCAATCGAGAACACCGGGCAGGTGCTGCCCTGGGAGGCCGACCTCGTCGGCCCGTCGCTATTCGTCGTGGGCGGAGAGGCCGAGGGAATCCCCGCCGCCGTGCAGGCGCAGTGCGACCAGGTGCTGCGCCTGCCGATGGCCGGCTTCATCCCGGCCTACAATCTGCAGGCAGCCGTATCCGTGGTCAGCGTCGAGCGGTTGCGGCAGCTCCACGACGCGGAGCGAAGAGCGCCACCGCGCTGAGCCGACCGCCGAGAGCGCTGCGCTCGGCGACCGCGGCCAGCTCGCGTACGCGTGCGGAGAAGGCGTCGCGCCGAGCCACATCCGGCGGCGGCGCGGCGCTTGCGCCGGCCAGGTTCTCGACGAGTGCCTCGTGCCACTCGGGCCGCAGCTTTCCCTCGGCATCCACCACCACCAGGGTGCTCGCGCCCTGCTCGCGGTACAGGCAGACCAGGCCCGGTCCGTCGATCGGCCCCGCGTCCAGCTCGAGCAGCGCGGCACGTCCGCGCGGGCCGTCCTCGAGCTCGAGCAGCAGGCCCTCGACCAGCGGGTGGCCGCTTGCGAAGAACTCGATCTCGTCCTGGCGCACGGCCTCGCGCCGGTCGAAGGTTCCCAGGTAGCGGGCGCCGTCGGGTACACCGGGCAGTCCCTCGACGGTGAGGCGCGCGCCCAGCTCGATGAAGTAGCGGGCGGCGCCGCCCTTCTCGACCACGTGCAAACCCAGGTCGCGTGCGGCGCCCACGCAGAACTCCTGCGTGCTGGACTCCAGGTCGGCCGGCACAAGCGCCAGCACCTCGTCGGCCTTTCCGGCGTCGTAGGCATCCGGGTAGAAGGTGCGCGGCAGGTCGCGCACTGCTCGCGTGCGCGCCTGCTCGACCGATGCGGCCAGGCCCTCGATGTCGAGTGGCTCGCTGGCCTCGAGCGCCGTCTCGACCGCGGCGCGCACACCGGCGAGCGCGGCGTCCAGGCCCGCGGACGGGCGCGAGAACAGGTCGAGCCGCTCGTACAGGCGCGCCACGTCGGGCGTCGCGCCGGCACAGCGGAAGTACACGATCTCCACGGGCTTCTCGCGCCCGATCCGGTCCAGCCGGCCGATGCGCTGCTCGAGTGCCACGGGGTCCGAGGGCAGGTCGAGGTGCACCATGCGTTCGCAGAACTGGAAGTTGCGGCCCTCGGCGCCGGCCTCGGAGCAGAGCAGGAGCGGTGCGTTCGTGTCGCGGAAGCGCGCCACCTCGATGTCGCGCGCAGCGACCGAGCTGTGCTCGTGGAACACGCACACGTGCGTGCGCGTGGCGGACTCCAGGAAGCTTTGCAGCCGCTCGAGCTCCGCGGGGTCGTGCACGAAAACGAGCACCTTCTCGCGCCGCTCGAGCCAGCCGGGCACGCGCTCGGCCAGCCACTGCGCGCGCGGATCGGCACGCGGGTCGCTGCGGTCCGCGGCGAGCGGGCCCAGGTCGGTGGGCGCGGGTACACGAGGCGGCAGGCCGCCGAGGTCCTCGCGCCGAACCGCGCTGGTGCAGGGCAGGGCGGCGTCACCGCGCTCGACCGAGCGCTCGAACGCCTCGAAGGAGGCGAAGCGCTTCGGGTGCAGCAAGGAGAGCAGCTGGTAGAAGCCGCTTCGGTCGGCCTGGAGCGGAGTGGCGGTGAGCAGCAGTGCGTGGCGCGCGCCGCGCACCAGGGGAGCCAGGGCCTCGCCTTCCGCCCCGCTCGCCACGCGGTGGGCCTCGTCGACGACCACCAGCTCCAGCCCGGCATCCTCGGCCTGGCGCAGCAGGCGCGGATCCGAGGCCAGCGACTCCTGGGCGATCACGCTGAACGGGTGCGCCTCGAAAGGGTTCAGCTCGGGGCCGAAGTCGCGGGCGACGCTCTCGATGCGCTCGTCGTCGAGCAGCACGAACACCTGGTGGAATTTCCGATACAGCTCGCCCAGCCACTGCACTACCAAGGTGCCCGGCGCGATCACCAGCGCGCGCTCGGCGCGGCCGGTGCGCACCAGGGCCGAGAGGATCAGGCAGGCCTCGATGGTCTTGCCCAGGCCCACCTCGTCGGCCAGCAGCCAGCGCACCGGGTCCGCGCGCACCGCAGCGAGGGCGGTGTGCAGCTGGTGGGGAAAGAGCTCGATGCGCCCGCCCAGGAAGCTGCCCAGGCCGCCCGCCTCGCGCAGCTGCTGAAGGCGCGCGCCGGCGATGCGGTTCGCGAATGACTGGGGCGCGTCGAGGCGCAGGCCGGCCAGGCGGTCGAGTGGCGAGTCGCTGGTGTCGAGCGGCCAGAGCGCGGCGTCGTCGACCGTGCGCCCGTCCGAAAGCTCGTAACGGTGGCCGTCGACGCCGGCGATCTCGACCTCTTCGCCGGTTTCCTCGATGCACGCGCGCGCGCCGGGAGCCAGGATCAGGCGCGTCAGGCCGGAGCCCTCGGCGGCCATGCGCAG